>CAYOBI010000029.1:0-27929 GCA_964402325.1 uncultured Propionibacteriaceae bacterium
CAGCCCGGTGATCGGCGGCAGCGGCCCGGCGGGGCGCCGTTCGCCGAGGATCCGCGGGGCGATGGGGGAGAAGTAGTGGTCGGCCAGCTGCCAGGCCCGGTCCGGGGAGACGTCCCCGACGATCGACAGCACCGCGTTGCCGGGCATGTAGTGGGCCTGGAAGAAGATCCGGACGTCGTCCAGGGTGGCCGCGTCGAGGTCCTCCATCGAGCCGATGGTGGGGTGCGAGTACGGGTGCCGGGCGGGGAAGGCCAGCTCCAGCAGGTGCCGGAACGAGTCGCCGTACGGCACGTTGTCGTAGCGCTGGCGCTTCTCCTCCTTGACCACGTCGCGCTGGTTGTCCAGGTTCGCGCGGTCCAGCGCCGACAGCAGGGTGCCCATCCGGTCCGCCTCCAGCCACAGGGCCAGGTCGAGGATGCCGGCCGGGCCGCTCTCGTAGTAGTTCGTCCGGTCGAAGGAGGTGGTGGCGTTGGCGGTGGCCCCGACCGCCTCCAGGATCGCGATGTGCTGGGCCGGCTCGACCTGGCCCGAGCCCTGGAACATCAGATGTTCGAACAGGTGCGCGAAGCCGGTCCGGCGCGGCAGTTCGTGCCGGGACCCGACGTTGTACCAGAGGTTGACCGCGATCGTCGGGGTCGCGTGGTCCGGGCTCACCACGACCCGCAGCCCGTTGTCGAGTCGCCGCTCGTGGACGGGATAGTCGAGGTGGACCGACGGGTGGACCATACCGGTCATCACACCACACCCGGCCGTGCCGCGTCCCGGGCACCCGCGCAAGACCGGCCGTTCGACCCGGAAATGGACCGGGCGCGGATCCCGGTAAAGGGATCCGCGCCCGGATCAGTGGCGGGGGCAGGATTTGAACCTGCGACCTCTGGGTTATGAGCCCAGCGAGCTACCGAGCTGCTCCACCCCGCGTCGGCAACGAAGTAGAACTCTAGCTCGCGATCCCCGCCGGGGCAAATCGGCCTTCTCCCGCCGGGCCGGCCCGCGGCCCGGCGCACTACCGTGAGCCCATGATCGAAGGCTTCTCCATCGGCCACCACGACGCCCGGGGTGACGGCTGGCTCACCGGCACGACGGTCGTGCTGGCCCGCGACGGGGCGGTGGCCGGGGTCGACGTCCGGGGCGGCGGCCCCGGGACGCGCGAGACCGACCTGCTCGGCCCCACGATGACGGTGCACGAGGTCCATGCCGTCGTCCTCACCGGTGGCAGCGCCTTCGGGCTGGCCGCCGCCGACGGGGTGATGCGCGGACTGGCGCAGCGGGGGATCGGCTTCCGGGTGTCCACCCCCGACGCCGTCCCGCCGTCCGCGGTGGTGCCGATCGTGCCCGCCGCGGTGATCTTCGACCTCGGCCGGGGCGGCGTGACCGACCATCGGCCGGACGCTGGGTTCGGCGCCCGGGCCCTGGACGCCGCCTTCCGCGCCGCCGCCGGGCCGGCGGCGACACCCGCGGTGGGGTCGGTGGGTGCCGGGACCGGGGCGATCTGCGGTGGCCTGCGCGGCGGCTTCGGCTACGTGGAGCGTACGGCCGGCCCCTACCGGGTCGCCGCTGCCCTGGTGCTCAACGCCTCCGGACCGGCCGTCGACGCCCGCACCGGGAGACCCTGGGCGGACACCCTCGGCGAACTGCCCGCCCCCACCGCCGACGAGCGGGCCGCCCTCGCCGAAGCTCTCGACCGTCGCCCGGTGCTGCCGCTCAACACGACGATCGCGACGGTGCTGACCGACGCCCCGCTGGACCGGGCGATGGCCACCAGGACGGCCCAGGTGGCCCACGACGGCCTGGCCCGGGCGGTCCGGCCGGTGCACCGGATGATGGACGGCGACACCGTCTTCTGCCTCGCCTCGGGGCGGGTGGAGGCAAGGCCCGACCCGCACGGCTCGTTCGACGCGCTGCTCACCGCGGCGGCCGACGCGGTCGAGCAGGCCTGCCTGGTGGCGCTGCTCGCCGCCGCCGGGTCCGGGTCCTGGCCCGCGTACACCGATCTCGTCCCGGCGGCGCGCCCGGCCGCCCGGTGACACCCGTCGGGCCGTGGCTCCCGGGTGTCGGTGACGCGTGGGAGGATGTCTGCGACAACATCGGAGGTCCACGACCGGAGGGATGGGTAGGCATGCGTCGTCGACTGGGGATCGTGGTGGCACTGGTCACCGGACTCGCCCTGGTGCTGGCCGGGTGCTCGGGGCAGAGCCGCCCGTCCGGCGGCCACCTGCCCGCGAACACCCTGGTGATCGGCGCCACCGCGGAACCGCCCACCCTCGACCCGACGATGAACAACGCTGCAGCCATCCCGCAGGTGCTGCTCTACAACGTCTACGAGACGCTGGTGAAGGTCGACGGCACCGGCCAGCTGCAGGGCCTGCTCGCCAAGGAGTGGACGGTCAGCCCCGACCGGCGGACCTACACCTTCCACCTCGAGCCCGGGGCGAGCTTCGCGTCCGGTCGCCCGCTCACCGCCGCCGACGTGAAGTGGAGCATCGAGCGGATCAACAGCGCCGGGACCAGCTCGGTGCTGAAGACCCAGATGGCGGTCGTCGACACCGTCACCGCGCCCGACGACCACACCGCCGTCGTCACCCTGAAGCGCCCGTCGAACAGCTGGCTGTGGAACATGAGCTCCACCGCCGGCATCATCGTCGACTCGAAGTCCGGGGCCGACCTCGCCACCACGCCGGCCGGCTCGGGGCCGTACGCCTTGACGGCGTGGGCCAAGGGATCCGAGATCGACCTGGTCCGCAACGACAAGTACTGGGGTACCCGGGCCCGCCCGGACGCCGTCACCTTCCGCTACTTCACCGACGCCAACGCGATGAACGCCGCGATGCTCTCCGGTGACCTCAACGTGATCTCCAACGTGCAGGCGCCGCAGGCCCTGGACAGTTTCTCCGACGCCTCCCGCTTCACGGTGATGCAGGGCACCACCAACGGCGAGGTGGTGCTCGGCCTGAACAACCGCAACGCCGCCCTGGCCGACAAGCGGGTGCGCCAGGCCATCGGGTACGCCGTCGACCGCAAGGCCCTTCTCGACTCGGTCTGGAACGGCAAGGGGACGCTGATCGGCTCGATGGTGCCGCCCACCGACCCGTGGTACCAGGACCTCTCCGGCGCGTACCCGTACGACCCGGTGAAAGCGAAGGAGCTGCTCAAGGAGGCGGGCTACGAGAAGGGCCTGACGCTGCGGCTACGGGTGCCCACGCTGGCGTACGCCAAGGGTGCCGGCCAGTTCGTGCAGAGCCAGCTCGCGGCGGTCGGGATCACCGTGGTGATCGACGAGCTGGAGTTCCCGGCCCGGTGGATCGACGTGGTGATGCGCCAGAGCGACTACGACATGACGATCGTGGCCCACGTCGAGCCGCGCGACATGGTCAACTTCGCCGACCCCGAGTACTACTGGCACTACGACTCCGCGCAGTTCCGGACCCTGATGGCCGCCGCCGACGCGGGCACGGCGCAGGAGTACGTGGACGACCAGCGCGCCGCGGCGAAGCTGCTGTCGGACGACGCCGCCGCGGACTGGCTGTTCCTGCTGCCGAACCTGGTGGTGACCACCCCGAACGTCACCGGCCTGAACGCCAACGCCACGTCGCTGAGCTTCGACGTGACCAGGGCCTCGGTGGGGAGCTGACCGGTGCCGTCCGGCAGGACGCTCTCCCTCCCGTGGCGGCTGGTGCGCCGGGTGGTCGTCTTCCTGGCCAGCGTGCTGGTCGCCTCCTTCCTGGTGTTCTGGGTGGCCTCGGCGCTGCCCGGCAACGTCGCCCAGGTCGTCCTGGGGGTCCAGGCGACCCCGGAGGCGGTGGCCCGGCTCGAGCAGGAGTTCGGTCTCGACCGGCCGTGGCCGCTGCGCTACCTGGGCTGGCTCGGTGGAGTGCTGCACGGTGACCTGGGCCGGTCCTATCTCACCGGGGAGCCGGTCATCGGACAGGTGCTGCCGCGGCTGGGCGTGACCGCGTGGTTGGTCGGGCTGGCGATGCTGCTGGCGATCCTGCTGGCGGTGCCGACCGGGATGTGGGCGGCGGTCCGCCGCCGGCACGCCGACGGCTTCGCCGTCTCGGCGCTGTCCCAGATCGGGCTGGCGGTGCCCGGCTTCTGGCTCGGCATCCTCGCCACGCTGGTCTTCGCGGTGCGCCTCGGCTGGTTGCCGGCGAACGGGTACGTCCCCCCGTCGGCAGGGTTCGGCCCCTGGGCGGCCCACCTGGTCCTCCCGGTCGCGGCCCTGGCCCTGGTCCAGGCCTCGGTGCTCGCCCGCTACGTACGGTCGGCGACGATCGAGGTGCTCAAGGAGGACTACTACCGCACCGCCCGCGCCGGCGGATGGCGGACCGTCCCGGCCCTGCTCCGGCACGGGCTGCGGAACATGTCGCTGTCGGTGGTCACCGTGATCGGCCTCCAGCTGGCCACCCTGCTGGCCGGGGCGATCATCATCGAGTCGGTGTTCGCGCTGCCCGGACTGGGCCGGCTGCTGCTGAACGCGGTCGCCCAGCGCGACCTGATGGTGGTGCAGGGCATCGTGCTGCTGCTGGTCGTCGCGGTGCTGGCGATCAACGCCCTGGTCGACCTGTCGTACGCGCTGCTGGACCCGCGGCTGCGGGCCGAGGGGAGGGCCCGCGGATGAAGCGCGCCTCCCTCGTCGCGGGCGCCCTGCTGGCCGCGCTGACCCTGCTCACCGCGGTGGTGTCCCTCCTCGCCACGCCGTACGACCCGGTCACCGTCGTCCCCGCGGCCCGGCTGCTGCCGCCCGGACCGACGCACTGGCTGGGCACCGATGGCTACGGCATCGACATCGCCTCGCGGATCATGGTCGGTGCCCGGATCGCCGTGGCGGTCGGCGTGGTGGCCGTCGCGATCGCCGCCGTGATCGGCGTCCCGCTCGGCATCCTCGCCGGCGCAGTGGGCGCCGGTGGAGCGGAGGGACGGCGGAGCGGCTGGGTCCCCGACCTGGTGATGCGGGCCAACGACATCCTCTACGCGTTCCCCGCCATGCTGTTGGCGATCCTGCTGGCCGCGGTGTTCGGCGGCTCGACCGGCACCGCGATGGTGGCGATCGGGGTGGCGAACATCCCGCCGTTCGTCCGGGTCGCCCGGGCCGCGACCCTCCAGGTGATGGTGTCCGACTTCGTGATGGCGGCCCGGGGTGCCGGCACCGCTCCGGCCGGCATCGCCGCGCGGCACGTGCTGCCCAACATCGCGCCGGTGGTGGCCGTCCAGGCGTCGATGGCCTTCGGCATGTCGATCCTGTCGGAGGCGGCCCTGAGCTACCTGGGTCTGTCCACCCCGCTGCCCACCCCGACCTGGGGCCGGATGCTCAACGAGGCACAGGTCTACCTCTACACCGACCCGATGCTGGCCGTCTGGCCCGGGCTGGCGATCGGCCTGGCCGTGCTGGGCTTCAACCTGTTCGGCGACGGCCTGCGCGACCTGCTCGACCCGCGGCTGAGGGAGGCGGTGCGGTGAGCGAGCCGCTCGTCCGGGTACGCGGCCTGCACATCGGCTTCGGCCGGCACCGACCCGACGTGGTGCACGGGCTGTCGTTCAGCATCGCCCGCGGCCAACGGGTCGGCCTGATCGGGGAGTCCGGGTCGGGCAAGTCGGTCACCGGGCTGGCGCTGCTCGGCCTGTTGCCGGAGACCGCCCGGGTCAGCGGCAGCATCCGGCTCGCCGTCCCCGCGGACGGGGCGCCCGACCGGTACGTCGAGGTCACCACGGCGCCGGACCGGCGGCTCGCGGGGCTGCGCGGCGACACCTACAGCGTGGTCTTCCAGGAGCCGATGACCGCCCTCGACCCGACGATGCGGGTCGGCCGCCAGCTGGGGGAGCTGGTCGTCCTGCACGGTCACCGCGGTGGCGACACCCGCGCCCGAGTGCTGGAGATGCTGCGCACCGTCGCGCTGCCCGAGGTGGAGCGGATCGCCGACAGCTACCCCCACCAACTGTCCGGGGGACAGCGCCAGCGGGTGCTGATCGCGATGGCCCTGGTCAACGACCCGGTGCTGACGATCTGCGACGAGCCGACCACCGCGCTGGACGTCACCGCCCAGGCGGCGGTGCTGGGCGTCCTCGACCGGCACTTCGCCGATCGGGGCGCCGCGACGCTGTTCATCACCCACGACCTCGCCGTGCTCGCGCAGGTGGTGGACGAGGTGATGGTGATGGTCGACGGCCGGGTCGTCGAGGCCGGCCCGCTGCGCGAGGTGCTCGCCGACCCCTGGCACCCCTACACCCGCGGGCTGGTGGCCACCGGGCGGCTGGACCGGGTCGCTCCCGGCACCCGGCTGCCCACCGTCGCCGACCACTTCGACCGTACGGCCCCGCTGACCGGACTGGCGGAGGTACCGGACGACTGGGCGCACCGGGCCGCCGTCCCGGGCCGACCGGGAGGGACGCCATGAGCACCGAGGAGCCGATCTACCGGGTCAGCGAGGTGGTGCGCCACTACGGCAACGCGCGCAGCGCCGCCGTCGACCACGTCAGCCTGGACGTACGAGCGGGTGAGCGGCTCGGGATCGTGGGGGAGTCCGGGTCGGGCAAGTCGACCCTGATCCGGATGATGGCCGCCCTGGACCGGCCGACCAGCGGCAGTATCACCTTCCGCGGCACCGAGCTGGCCGGGGTGCCCGAGCGCCGGCTCGGCTTTCTGCGGGCCTCGGTGCAGGTGGTCTTCCAGGACCCGCGGACCTCGCTCGACCCGCGGATGACCGTGGGGGCCAGCATCACCGAGCCGTTGCGGTCCCGGCGGGTCCGCGGCCGCGGGTCGGTGCCCGCGGACCGGCGGGCCCGGCTGGTCGAGGTGATGCGGCAGGTCGGTCTCGACCCGGCCGAGGCCGGCCGGTTCCCGCACGAGTTCAGCGGCGGCCAGCGCCAGCGGATCGCCCTGGCCCGGGCGCTGGCGCCCCGCCCGGAGGTGCTGATCGCCGACGAGCCGGTGTCGGCGTTGGACGTCTCGGTGCGGGCCCAGGTGCTCAACCTGATCGCCGAACTCGTCGCCTCGGAGGGTCTCACCCTGGTCTTCGTCAGCCACGACCTCGCCGTCGTACGGCACCTCTGCCAGCGGGTGGCGGTGATGAGGGAGGGCCACCTGGTCGAGGTCGGGCCGGCCGAGGAGATCTGGACCGCCCCCCGGCACCCGTACACCCGCGAGCTGCTGGCAGCCGTGCCGCGCCTGCCCGACCAGGACTGAAACCGTCGGACCGACTCCCTCCCCTGGCCGGAGTGGTTATGCGTTCCTGATATGGGCTGTGGGTCGTCCTCGGCGGCCCGCTCTCCTAGACTCCTTCCCGTGAAGGCACTTCTTCTGGAGAACATCCATCAGTCAGCGGTCCAGGCCCTTGAGGGGTTCGGCATGGAGGTCGAGCTCGTCAGGGGTGCGCTGGACGAGGAGGAGCTGATCGCCGCGCTGGACGGCGTCGACCTGCTCGGCATCCGCTCCAAGACCCAGGTGACCCGGCGGGTGCTCGAGTCCCGCCCCGACCTGATGGCGGTCGGTGCCTTCTGCATCGGCACCAACCAGATCGACCTGCAGGCCGCCACCGACACCGCCACCGCCGTGTTCAACGCCCCGTACTCGAACACCCGTTCGGTGGTCGAGCTGGCCCTCGCCGAGATCATCGCGATGGCCCGTCACCTCACCGACCGCAGCGGCGAGCTGCACCGCGGCGAGTGGAACAAGTCGGCCAAGGGTTCGCACGAGATCCGCGGCCGCAAGCTCGGCATCGTCGGCTACGGCAACATCGGCTCACAGCTGTCCGTGATCGCCGAGGCGATGGGCATGCAGGTGTACTTCTACGACATCGCCGACCGGCTGGCCCTCGGCAACGCGCACAAGTGCTCGTCCCTGCAGCAGCTGCTCGAGACCGCTGAGGTGATCAGCCTGCACGTCGACGGCCGGGAGGAGAACACCGACCTGTTCGGCGCCGACGAGTTCGCGATGATGCGCGACCGGGCTCTCTTCCTCAACCTGTGCCGCGGCTTCGTCGTCGACCTCGACGCGCTGCGCGACAACCTGCTGTCGGGCCACATCGCCGGTGCCGCCGTCGACGTCTACCCCGAGGAGCCGAAGAAGAACGGCGAACCCTTCACCTCGGTGCTGCAGGGCATCCCGAACGTCATCCTCACCCCGCACATCGGCGGGTCCACCCAGGAGGCGCAGGAGGACATCGGTCACTTCGTCTCCGGCAAGCTGCTCGACTACGTACGCTCCGGCTCGACCAACATGTCGGTCAACATGCCCGAACTGCACGTCGACAGCCACGTGGGCCACGCTCGCCTGCTGCACCTGCACAAGAACGTCCCCGGCGTGCTGGCCAAGGTCAACGGCGTGCTGGGCACGCACGGGGTCAACATCGAGCGCCAGCAGCTGTCCACCCGCGGCGAGCTCGGCTACGTGGTGACCGACACCCTGGCCCCGCTGGACCGCGACCTGGTCGATGCCCTTCTCGACATGCCCGAGACGATCCGCCTGGCCACGATCGGCTGACAGGCGCCAGAGGCGCGCGGCTGACAGGCGCCAGAGGCGCGCGGCTGACAGGCGCCAGAGGCGCGCGGCTGACAGGCGCCAGCGGCGCGCGTCAGCCCAGACGCGACAGCACGGCCTCGTGGAGCAGCCCGTTGGAGGCGACGGCGCTGCGACCCACGGGGCCGTCCTGTCCGTCGAGGTTGGTGAACCGGCCGCCGGCCTCGGTGACGATCAGGCTGCAGGCCGCCATGTCGTGCAGCTCGAGGTCGGGCTCGGCGGCGACGTCGACGGCCCCTTCGGCGACCAGCATGTACGACCAGAAGTCGCCGAAACCGCGGACCCGCCAGATGTCGCGGGTCAGCTGGACGAAGGGGCCGCCCAGGTCGAGATCGAACCAGCCGGACAGCGACGAGAAGGACAGCGAGGCGTCGTGCAGCTGCCCGACCGCCGAGACGTGACAGGCTTCGGTGTGGCGGCCCAGCACCCGGGTCCAGGCACCCTCCCCGCGGGAGGCCCACCACCGCCGGCCCAGGGCCGGGGCGCTGACCGCGGCCGTGACGACCTCCTCGCCGTCCATCAGCGCGATCAGGGTGGCCCACACCGGCACGCCGCGCACGTAGTTCTTGGTGCCGTCGATGGGGTCGATGATCCAGCGCCGGCTCGACCGCCCGGTGTCGGCCCGCTCCTCGCCGTGCACGGCGTCGTCGGGGCGCAGACCCGACAGCAGGTCGCGCAGGGCGTCCTCCACCGCGAGGTCGGCGTCGCTGACCGGGGTCAGGTCGGGCTTGGTGGAGACCTCCAGGTCCAGGGCCAGGAAGCGGGCCAGGGAGATCTTGTCCGCGGCATCGGCCAGCAGCAGCGCCACCCCCAGGTCGTCGTTGACGGGGAAGGCCGGGGCGGACGTGTCAGTCATGGCCCCAGCGTATCGAGCACCCGCACGCCGGGGGAGGGCGTCCGTCGCCGCCGGCCGGGGTCAGCCGCGGTCGTGCCGGTGCGCCAGCATCCGACGGTACGAGGCCACCCGGACCTCCGACACCGCACCGCGGGCCACGGCCGCGTCCAGGCCGCAGTCCTGCGCCCCGGTCTCGTGGGTGCAGCCCCGGGGACAGTCCGCCGTGTGCTCGGCCAGGTCCGGGAAGGCCTCGATGATCGCCTCCGGCCGGACATGTGACAGCCCGAAGGAACGCACCCCCGGGGTGTCGATCACCCAGCCCGCGCCGCCGGGCAGTTCCAGCGCCACCGCCGAGGTGGAGGTGTGGCGCCCGCGCCCGGTCACCGCGTTCACCTGACCGGTCTGCCGGTCCGCCTCGGGGATCAACCGGTTCACCAGAGTGGACTTGCCGACCCCGGAGTGGCCGACCAGGACACTGCTGCGCCCGGCCAGCTCGGCCTGCAGCGGGGCCAGGGAAGCCTCCGGGTCGATCACCACCACCCGTACGCCCAGCGGCTCGTACGCCGCCCGGAGCTCGTCGGGAGAGGCCAGGTCGGCCTTGGTCAGGCAGAGCAGCGGCGAGAGGCCCGCGTCGTACCCGGCGACCAGGATGCGGTCGATCATCCCGGTCCGCGGCGGCGGGTCGGCCAGCGCAGTGACGATCACCAGCTGGTCGGCGTTCGCGACGATCGGCCGCTCGAACGGGTCGTCGTCGTCCGCGGTCCTGCGCAGCACGCTGGTCCGGTCCACCACCTCGACGATCCGGGCCAGGGTCCCGTCGTCGCCGGAGACGTCCCCGTCCAGGTGGACCCGGTCCCCGACGATCACCCCCTTGCGCCCCAGCACCCGGGCCTTGGTGGCGACGACGCTGGACTCGTCCTGCTCCAGGATGCAGGCGTAGCGGCCCCGGTCGATGCCGATCACCCGGCCGATCGGCTTCACCGAGTAGTCGGGCCGGTCCTTGGTCCGCGGCCGGCTGCGCCGGCCGGGCCGGTCGAAGCCGGCGTGCTCGTCGGCCCGGATCCCGTACCGGGGTGTCACCGACCGGTCCCCGTCGCCAGCGACCACCAGGCCGCCGGGAAGCTCGGCATCGTCTTCGACGTGCAGCCGATGTCGTCGATCATCACCCCGGAGACGACCAGGCCGAGCAGGGCTCCCGCCTGGGCCAGGCGATGGTCGGCGTACGCTCCCCACGGGCCGCCGTGGAGCACCGCGGGCCGCAGCACCAGGCCGTCCTCGGTCTGCTCGACGTCGGCACCCAGGGCCCGGAAGTTCGCCTCCAGGGCGGCGAGCCGATCGGTCTCGTGACCGCGGATGTGGCCGACGCCGCGGATCCGACTCGGCCCGTTGGTGAGGGCGCCCAGGGCCGCCACCACCGGGGTGAGCTCGCTGGCGTCGGACAGGTCGACGTCGAACCCGGCCAGGTCCCAGTGCCCCGGTCCGGTGACCGACAGCGTCCCGCTCCGGGTGCCCGGCGTCGGGTCCAGCGTGACCTGCGCGCCGAGCTCCTCGAGCAGCGGCAGCAGCAGCGCGCCGGGCTGGTTCGTCTCCAGCGGCCAGTACGGGATCCGGATCGTGCCGTCGGTGATCACCGCCGCGGCGAGGAACGGCGCCGCGGTCGACAGGTCCGGCTCGATCGCGATGTCACGGGCCCGGATCGGCCCGGGATGGACGATCCACCGGGTCGGCTCGGGCTGCACCACGGGCACCCCGTGGTCGGCCAGGATGTCGACGGTCATCTGGATGTGCGGCAGCGAGGGGAGCGTCGCGCCGACGTGGCGCAGGTCCAGGCCGTCGCGGAACCGGGCCGCGCTCAGCAGAAGGCCCGAGACGAACTGGCTGGAGGCGCTGGAGTCGATGATCGCCGGTCCACCGGGCAGGTCGGGACGGCCGGTGATCGTCAGCGGGATCGAGACCGCGTCGTCGGGGATCCGCGCACCGAGGTCGATCAGCGCGTCCAGCAGAGGCTGGATCGGCCGGGCCGACATCGCCGGGTCGCCGTGCACGAAGGTGCGCCCCTCGGCCATCGCCACAAGTGGCAGGACGAACCGGGCGACCGTGCCGGCCAGCCCGCAGTCGATGTCCCCGGTGCTGGTGAACCGGGCCGGCGGCACCACGCGCCAGACCGCCGACGTGAGCGGGCGGGAGTCCTGTGCACCCGGGTCGCCGAAAGCCTCGTCCTGGCTCGGGTGGCCGAGGAAGCTGGTGTGGATCCGGACCCCGAGGACACGCAGCGCATCGCGCATCAGCTGGGTGTCGCGGGCGTCCAGGCCGCCGGTGATCGTCGACGGCCCCTCGGACAGGGCGGCGACGACGAGCGCCCGGGCCGTCGCGGACTTCGACCCGGGGATGACGATCTCGCGGTTCAACGGGTGGCGCAGCTTGGGGGCCGCCCAGAATCCCTCGGTGGTCAGGGCATGGGCATCCATCGACTCAGGCAGCAAGATCGGACTTCAGCTCGGTGGCGACCTGGTCGGCTCCCTGGAGCGCGGCCCGGGCGGTCCGCTGGGCGGAGTGGCGCGCACGGCGCCCCTCGACGGCGGCGCGTCGGCCGGCCTTCCGGGTGCGGTAGGCGAGGCCGGGGCGCCCCTCGGTGTCCTGGGCGGCGAGTAGCGCGCCGCCGGTCAGCGCCACCTTGGCCAGCACGTCCGGGTCGGCCAGCGCCCTGGGGCGCAGCGAACCGGTGGCGATCAGGTCCTGCACGTTGAAGGCGGCCAACAGCAGGGCGCCGCCGCGGCGACCGATCCCGGTGGACAGGCCGAGGCCGCCGAGGATCTCGACGGCGCCGCGGATCCGCGACCAGGTGGCCACCTCCTCGGGCAGCCGGGAGGAGATCGACCCGGGCGCGACGCGGCGTACCAGTGGGCTGACCCGATCGCGCAACATCTCGCCCTGGGCGTACGTGGAGCTGGGGTCGGTGACGGCCTTGACGCCCTGGGAGATGAAGACGCTCGCCAGCATCGTCCGGGCCACTGCGCGCGAAAGAGCCATAGGGCCATTCTTACCGCCCCATGGTCTGGAGGCCAACAGGGGCCCGCCGTTACGGTGGGCACATGTGCGGTAGGTACGCGTCCAGTGCCCGGGTGGACGAACTGGTCGAGGAGTTCGAGATCGCCGAGGTCGTCGGCGGTGTGCCCGGACCGTCCTGGAACGTCGCCCCGACCGATGTGGTCCGGGCCGTGGTCGAGCGCCACGACGTACGGTCCCTGGTCCCGATGCGCTGGGGGTTGGTCCCGTCCTGGGCCAAGGATGCCGCCGGCGGTGCCCGGCTGATCAACGCCCGTGGGGAGTCCGCGGCGGAGAAGCCGTCCTTCCGGTCCGCCTACCGACGCCGGCGCTGCCTGCTGCCGGCCGACGGGTACTACGAATGGCAGAAGGTGGGGGCCGACAAGCAGCCGTGGTTCATCCACCGCGCCGACGGCCGGCCGCTGGCGATGGCCGGCCTCTGGGAGGTCTGGTCCGACGACCGGTTGGAGCGGGACGACCCGGCCCGGATGCTGGTCTCCTGCACCGTGCTCACCACGGCGGCCACCGACGACCTCGGCCGGATCCACGACCGGATGCCGATCACCGTACGTCCCTCGGCGTGGTCGGCCTGGCTGGACCGTGACCTGCAGGACAGCGACGAGATCGCCGGGCTGTTGGCCGGCGACCCGGGCGAGGGCATCACCAGCCACCCCGTCTCGCCGGCGGTCGGGAAGGTCTCCCACAACACCCCCGACCTCGTCCTGCCGATCGAACTGCCCGCCGACTCCTGAACCGGTCACGCCGGGGAATACCGGGGGCCCCCGATCCGTTGAGCACGACGTGAAGACAGCCCTCCTCGAACGTCCGGCGACACCCTCCGGGTGGTCCGCCGGCACCCGGATGCGGCTAGGCTCGGAACCGATGACCGAGTCCCAGACCGACGACACCGCCGACCCGTACGGCGTGGACCCGACCGGGCATGACCCGCTGGGCCCCGACGACGGGGCCGCGCTGGTGGCCACGGTCGACGCGGACGATGTGGTGGATCCGGCGGCGGAGACGCCGGAGGAGCGGGCGGCCCGGTTCGAGCGCGAGGCGATGCCCTACCTGGACCAGCTGTACGGGGCGGCCCTGCGCATGACCCGGAACGCCGCCGACGCCGAGGACGTCGTCCAGGATGCGTACGCGAAGGCCTTCGCCTCGTTCCACCAGTTCCGGCCGGGCACCAACATCAAGGCCTGGCTGTACCGGATCCTGACGAACAGCTACATCAACACCTATCGACGCCAGCAGCGCCGCCCGCAGATCAGCGGCGGCGAGGACGTCGAGGACTGGCAGATTGCCCGGGCCGCCGACCACGACTCGACCGGCCTGAAGTCCGCCGAGGCCGAGGCCCTCGAGCAGATCCCCGACGGGGACGTCAGCGACGCCCTGGCCCGGTTGAGCCCGGAGCGCCGGATGGCGGTCTACCTCGCCGACGTCGAGGGGTTCTCCTACAAGGAGATCGCCGAGATCATGGGGACCCCGATCGGCACCGTGATGAGCCGGATCAATCGTGGCCGCAAGCAACTGCGCGACCTGTTGGCGGACTACGCCCACGAGCTGGGTCTGGGACGTTCCCGGGAGGGGGAGTGATGACCGAGCTGGACTGCCGGGGCAGCCGGGAACTGCTCTGTGCCTACCTCGACGAGGAACTGGACGGCGACGTCGCCGCCGCGGTCCACCGGCACCTGCAGGGCTGCCCGGACTGCGACGACCTTTACCGTGTCCAGCGCACCGTCAAGGGCCTGCTGCACCGCAGCTGCGCCGAGTCCCCGGCGGCGCCGGCCGGCCTGCGCGACCGGGTCTGGGCGGCGGTGCTGGCCCAATGCGGTGGCGCCGGCGACGCCGCGGTGACGATCAACGCGACCCGGACGACCATCTCCACCACGATGCGGGACGCCTCCGGTGTGCTGGTCCGGCGCACCACCGTCACCGGGACGCTGGTCCGGACCACCTACCGCACTCCGCCCAGGACCCCACAGGGGTCCCAGGCACCCGATCGCCCCGACCCGGAGCAGCCGTCCGGGGATTGACCCCGGGCCACCCCCGACGACGAACCAGCCCCCGGATCGTGCAGGACGATCAGCGGGGGCTGGTGCAGTTTACAGCCTGAGGATCAGGCGTTGGGGCGCTTGCCGTGGTTCGCGCCCTTCTTGCGACGCGCGCGGCGCTTGCGGCCGGTCTTACCCATAGGGGCCTCCCTTGATAGTGCGATGACATTGGTCGATACAGATCAACACGACATTTTCGCACGCCACACCCCCCTCTGGGCAAATCCGTGCCGCGACCGGCCGGCCGGACCGGACGCGTAGGCTGTGCCCCATGCCGCAGATGTCCACGCTCCTGGCGACGCACACCGACCTCGGTCCCCGGGCCACCGAGTGGCTGCGATCACTGGTGAACGAGTGGCACCTGCTGGCGGACCTGTCGTTCTCCGACCTGATCCTGTGGGTCCCGGACCGGGACCCGAACCAGATGTGGGCGGTCGCCCAGATCCGGCCGACCACGGGCCCCACCGCGCTGCTTGACGACGTCGTCGGCGACGCGGTCCGCTACGACCCGGAATCGCTGGCCCTGCAGGCGTACTGGTCGCGGGAGAGCTGCGAGACCAGCGACAACAAGCTGGCCACCGGCATCCCGGTCGACATGCACGCCATCCCGCTGGAGCACGAGGGCAGGGTGATCGCCGTCGTCGAGCAGCACACCAACCAGATGGGCGTACGGGCCAACGGTGCCCTCGAGGACGCCTACATCGCCATCGCGGAGGTGCTGCGGGACATGCTGCTGCGCGGGGAGTTCCCGCTGGCCGGCACCCGTTCGCACCCGACCCGCTCGCCGCGGGTGGGTGACGGCCTGATGTGGATCGGGCCGGAGGGCGAGTACCGCTACGCCACCCCCAACGCGGTCTCCGCCTACCGGCGGGCCGGCCACCTCGGCGACATTGTCACCGCCACCCCGATCAGCTTCCGGGAGGAGCTCGGCGGCCAGGAGGAGCTGCAGCGGCTGCTCACGGCCCACGAGGCGACCGAGCGCGAGGTGACGGTGGAGAGCGTCGCGCTGCGCTTCCGGTTCACCCCGCTGCACGACGCGCAGGGCGACTCGGCCGGGGCCTGCGTGCTGCTGCGCGACATCACCCAGATCCATCGGCTGGACCAGCAGCTGATCACCAAGGACGCGACGATCCGGGAGATCCACCACCGGGTGAAGAACAACCTGCAGACCGTCTCGGCGCTGCTGCGGATGCAGGCCCGGCGGGTCAGTTCCCAGGAGGCCAAGGACGCGCTGGGGGAGGCCATGTCGCGGGTCTCGTCGATCGCCGCCGTGCACGAGGTGCTGGCCCACTCGTTCGACGAGGACGTCGCCTTCGACGACGTCGCCGACCGCGTGCTCGCCATGGTGGGCGACGTCGCCACCACTTCGGGGGCCCCTGCCGTGGTGCGCCGCCAGGGCAGCTTCGGCAAGGTCTCCCCGGTGATCGCCACCAACCTGTCCCTGGTGGTCACCGAACTGTGCCAGAACGCCGTGGAACACGGTCTGGGCGGCCAGAGCGGCGAGGTACGGGTGGTCCCCGCGCGGGTCGAGGGCCAGCTGATCGTCCGGGTCCTGGACGCCGGGCAGGGGTTGCCGGAGGGCTTCGACCCGACGCGGACCACGAGCCTGGGACTGGGGATCGTGGAGACCCTCGTCGCGGACATGCACGGGGTGTTCACCCTGACGAACCGCCCCGAGGGCGGCGTCGAGGCGATGGTGCGGGTGCCGGTGCCGGAGTCCGATCGCAACGACTGACCGATCGGGGCACCCAGACCCGGCGGACCCGGGCCGGTGGTCGCCGGGGTCAGGTGGGTCTGGGGTCAGGTCGCCGGGGTCAGGCGGTACGGACGCGCGAGCGGGCCTTGCGACGCTTGAAGGCGCGGCGCTCGTCCTCGCTCATCCCGCCCCAGACACCATGGTCCTGGCCGGCCTCGAGGGCCCACGCGAGGCACTCCTCGCGGACGGTGCAGCGCTGGCAGACCTTCTTCGCTTCCTCGATCTGGAGGAGTGCGGGCCCGGTATTGCCGATGGGGAAGAACAGCTCAGGATCTTCGTCCAAGCAGGCAGCCTCGTGGCGCCAATCCATACCGATTTCCTACTCCCTGATCAATGAACCGGATACAGCCCCAAGCTTCGCAATGAAACCCGGGGGACACAAGACCCAACGTCTCGGACGCGGGTGTGGATCCGGACCCCGGAACTCCCGGGGAAAAGGCCGTGGGCCAGTCTAGGAGGTCTGTGTGTGTTCAACCACACCTTGTGACCACAATCACGATCCGTGTCGCCGTTCCGTCCGGTGCAGGACCTAGGCTATGCGGGTGACTTCACCCCTCTCCGCCCTCGGTACGTCGTGGCGTGGCGCCCCGGGCCCGCTGCGGGCCGCCGCCGTCCTGCTCACGCTCCAGACCGTCGGCTTCGCCGGTTTCGGCCTGTTCGAGTTCGGCCAGCTGCAGGCCGGCCGGGTGATGACCGGGGTCATCACCGCCGTCCTGCTGGTGGCCTGGGGCCTGGTGCTGGTGCTGGGGGCGTACGCGCTGCTCGGCGGCCGGGCGTTCGCCCGCGGCCCGGTGCTGGCGGCCGAGCTGATCCAGATCCCGACGGCGTGGAGCTTCCGCGGCGGCGAGACCACCTGGGTGGCCGTCCTGCTCGGCCTCTCGTCGGTGCTGGTGATCGTGTTCGTGCTGCTGCCCGCCTCGACCCGCCACCTGGTCGGTCCGCGGCCCGAGCGTTCCTGAGGGCCTGGCCCCGACAGACCCGGACGACACGAGGGGGTCCGTTCCCGATCGGGAACGGACCCCCTCGTCATGACCCCGTCGGGGGCCGGCGCGACGGGCGCCTGCTCAGTCGGCGTCCTCGTCCGTGTCCTCGTCGTCCAGGCGCGCCAGCCAGGTGGCCAGGCGCTCCACGGGCGTCTCGAACTCGGGATGGAGGTCGACGAAGAACCGGAACTGCTCGGCGAGCCACGAGAAGGAGATCTCCTCCTCCCCGCGGCGTGCCTCCAGCTCCTCGATGCCCCGGTCGGTGAAGTACACCGACGTCACCCACGCGGCCCGAAGGCGGCGTCCATCAGTTCCTGCTCCTCCGCGTCGTGACGCTTCTTGCTGCCGACCGCGGTGGTCGCCGAGGCCGGCCGGCAGATCGCCGGGATGGAGCTCCAGTCCCGGCCCGGGTCCTTGGCGGCCAGGTCGGGAAGCATCGTGTAGTGCAGGAACGGCCACGGACCCTGGTTGGCCGGCTCGTCCTGCACCCAGCGGATGTCGCTGACGTGCCGGTAGGGGGCCAGCACCTGCAGCAGCGCGTCGGTGGACAGCGGGTACAGCCGCTCCAGGGTGACGATGGCGACCTTGCCGTTGAGGCCCTTCTTGTCACGGGCGTGGACGAGCTCCCAGCGGACCTTGCCCGAGCAGATCAGGACCTGCTCGACCTGCGACGGGTCGGTGATCGTCGGGTCGCTGAGCGAGTGCTCCCACTTGCCGGTGGTGAAGTCCTCCGGCATGGAGGTGGCCAGCTTGTTGCGCAGCATCGACTTCGGCGTCGGCACGATCAGCGGCCGGTGCCAGCCGACCAGGGCGTGCTGGCGCAGCAGGTGGAAGTAGTTCGCCGGGGTCGAGGGCTGGCAGACCGCCATGTTGTCCTCGGCGCACATCTGCAGCCAGCGCTCGATCCGGGCCGATGAGTGGTCGGCACCCTGGCCCTCGTAACCGTGCGGCAGCAGCAGCACGACACCGGACTTCTGGCCCCACTTGGTGTTGCCGGAGGCGATGAACTCGTCGGAGATCGTCTGGGCGCCGTCGGCGAAGTCGCCGAACTGGGCCTCCCACATCACCAGTGCGTCGGGGCGTGCCACCGAGTAGCCGTACTCGAAGCCCATCACCGCGTACTCGCTGAGCAGCGAGTTGAAGACGTGGAACTTGCCCTGCTCCTCGGTGAGGTGCTTCAGCGGCACCCAGGCGTCACCGTTCTCGGAGTCGATCACCGCGGCGAAGCGCTGCGAGAAGGTGCCACGGCGGGTGTCCTGGCCGGTCATCCGGACCGTACGGCCGTCCATCAGCACCGAGCCGATGGCGAGCAGTTCGGCGGTCGCCCAGTCGATCGGGCCCTGCATGATCGCCGCGGCGCGGCGCTCGAGCTGGGGGCGGACCTTGCGGTGCGGGGTGAAACCCTCCGGGTAGTCGACGTACGCGTCGGCGACCCGCTTGAGCACCTCGGGGCTGACCGCGGTGCCCTGGACGAACTCGGACTTCTCCGGGTAGTCCGGCGTCCGGGTGTAGGCGGTGTCGGTGCCCTTGTCCTCGCGGACCTCCTTGAACACGCTCTCCAGCCGCTCGTGGAACCGGTCCATCACGGCCTCGGCTGCCTCGATCGAGATCAGCCCGCGGCCGATCAGCGACTCGGCGTAGAGCTTGCGGGCGGACCGCTTGTTCTCGATCATCCGGTACATCGTCGGCTGGGTGAAGCTCGGGTCGTCACCCTCGTTGTGGCCGCGGCGGCGGTAGCAGACGATGTCCAGCACGACATCCTTGTTGAACTCACGGCGGAACTCGTACGCGAACCGGGCGGAGCGGACCACGGCCTCGGGGTCGTCCCCGTTGACGTGGATGATCGGCACGTCGTAGCCCTTGGCCATGCCCGAGGCGTAGAACGTCGAGCGGCTGGAGTCCGGCGAGGTGGTGAAGCCGATCTGGTTGTTCACGATGATGTGGATCGTGCCGCCGGTCCGGAAGCCGCGCAGCTGCGACATCTGGAAGGTCTCGGCGATGACACCCTGGCCGGCGAACGACGCGTCGCCGTGCAGCAGCACCGGCAGCACCGGGAACTCGTAGCTGCGGTTCAGCATGTCCTGCTTGGCCCGGGCGATGCCCTCGAGCACCGGGTCGACCGCCTCCAGGTGGGAGGGGTTGGCCGCCACGGAGGCGAGGATCGTCGAGCCGTCCATCGCGGTGAAGGTGCCCTCGGCGCCGAGGTGGTACTTCACGTCGCCGGAGCCCTGCACGGAGCGCGGGTCGAGGTTGCCGTCGAACTCGCGGAAGACCGAGCCGTACGACTTGCCGACGATGTTGGTCAGCACGTTCAGCCGGCCGCGGTGCGGCATGCCGATCGCGACCTCGTCGAGGCCGTCCTGGGCCGCCTGGTCGCAGATCTCGTCCAGCGCCACGATGGCCGACTCGCCGCCCTCGAGGGAGAACCTCTTCTGGCCGACGTACTTGGTCTGCAGGAAGGTCTCGAAGAGCTCGGCCTCGTTCAGCTTGTCGAGGATCCGCAGGTGCTCCTCGCTGGGGATCTGGGTGTAGCGACGCTCCACCCGGTCCTGGATCCAGCGGCGCTGCTCGGGCGAACCGAGGTGCATGTACTCGATGCCGACCGAGCGGGAGTAGGCGTCACGCATCGTGATGATGATGTCGCGCAACTTCATGAACCGCTTCTGGTCCGGGCCGAGGCCGCCGACCGCGAAAGACCGGTCGAGGTCCCAGATGGACAGCCCGTGGCTCTCCAGCTCGAGGTCGGGGAACGAGCGCTGGTGGTACTCCAGCGGATCGACGTCGGCCAGGTAGTGGCCCGAGGCGCGGTAGGCGTTCACCAGGTCCATCACCCGGGTCTGCTTGGAGATCGCGTCCTCGTGCTGGTGGCCCTTGTCGGCGGTCCACCGGTACGGGGCGTACGGGATGCGCAGCGAGGCGAAGATCTTCTCGTAGAAGTTGTCGGCGCCGAGCAGCAGGTCATGCATCCGGTTGAGGAACTCGCCGGACTGGGCGCCCTGGATGACGCGGTGGTCGTAGGTCGAGGTCAGCGTGCAGATCTTGCCGACACCCATCTCCTCCAGCCGCTCCGGGTCCGAGCCCTCGAACTCCGGCGGGTAGGCGATCGAGCCCATCCCGACGATGGCCGACTGGCCGTTCATCAGCCGCGGCACCGAGTGGTGGGTGCCCATCGGGCCGGGGTTGGTGAGCGAGACGGTGGTGCCGGCGAAGTCGTCGACGGTCAGCTTGTTGCTGCGGCCCTTCTGCACCAACTCCTCGTAGGCGGACCAGAACTGGGCGAAGGTGAGGGTCTCGGCGGCCTTGATGTTGGGCACCAGCAGCTGGCGGGTGCCGTCCGGCTTCGGCACGTCGATCGCCAGACCGACGTTCACGTGGGGGTTCTCGACCAGGGTCGGCTTGCCGTCGGTGACGTCGTAGGAGTTGTTCATCGCCGGGACGGACGTGACCGCCTGGACCAGCGCGTACGCGATGACGTGGGTGAAGCTGATCTTGCCACCGCGCGCCCGCCGCAGGTGGTTGTTGATCATGGACCGCTCGTCGATGAGCAGCTTCATCGGGACCGTGCGCACCGAGGTGGCCGTCGGCACGCTGAGGGAGAGGTCCATGTTCTTCGCGGTGCGCATCGGCGCACCCTTCATCACCGTACGCACGGGCTGGTCGGAGCCGGCGTCGGGCCGCAGCGAGGGGTTCGGCGGATCGGCCGGGACACCGGAGTCCTGGCCGGCCCGCACCGGCCGGGGACCGGACCGCACCTCGTTCGGCCGCTCCACCCGGGGCGACTTCGGGGTGGCCGCGGCATCGTTCACCGCGGGAGCCGAGGCGGCGGCCGGGGTCTTCGGCGCGGTGGCCGGCGGCTTGGGGGTGGCGACCTGCGGTGCGGCGGGGACCGGGGGTGCGGCGGGTGCGGCCGGCCGGGCGGCGGGAGCCGCGGCGCGAGGCTCACCCCGCTGGGTGAAGAACGCCTGCCAGCTCGCGTCGACCGACGTGGGGTCGGCCCTGAAACGGTCGAGCATCTCGTCGATGAGCCAGTCGTTGGCTCCGAAGTCAAGGGAGCTGGTAGTGGTGTGTGGTTCGGGCGCGGGGGCCACGGTCGCCTTCTTCCGTCGCGATTCGGTCACTTCGTGGGACGGCGCGTGAACGAGTGCTCGCTGCGGGGAGGTCCGGATGACCCGTCCACTGCGGTGTGTCCCACATCCGGTATCCCGGGCAGGCCCGGCATACCTCTGCCGATCGTAGCCGAAAGTGACCAGTCCGCGATGTGGTGTGCAACGTGGGGGGACGGCTCCTGTCGGGAGGGGCGACCACCGCGGGCCGTACGGTCCGGTCGGGCCGTGCCGTGGGGCGGAAAGCGGCCGTCGGGTCAGGCGACGGGCCCCCGGCCCGTGGCCTCGGCCTCGTCCGGGTCCGGCCCGGTGGCACCGAGCAGCGTCCAGGCGCGCGCGAAGACCATCACGGTGAAGACCAGCATGCCGATGTTGCGCGCCGCGAGGACCAGGGTCATCACCGTACGGCCGGTGCCCGGGCCCGCCTCGGTGACCCAGCCGTAGAAGCCCGGGTAGATCAACTGGGTGAGCAGTGCGAGGACCAGGGCGAGGACCAGCAGTGCCACCTCGCCGCCCGGGATCCGACTGCCGCGCGGTCGCCCGGCGCGACTGACGACCAGGACAGCGAGCGGCCCGCCGAGCCAGACCAGGTACTGGGGGCTGAAGGTCTTGTTGGTGATGATCATGACCGCGATCACGGCGGTCATGATCATCGCGCCGGTGTGCAGGTCGTGGCCGGGGGAGCGCCAGGCCCGGACGCCGAGGGCGAGGATCGCCAGGGCGCCGACCAGTGTGGCGACGGTGGCCACCGTGAGCATCGCCTCCACGCCCGGCCCGTACACCTCGTACGCCTGGTACTGGGAGATCTGGATGACGTAGCGGGCCGGGTGGGCCAGCACGTTGACCATCGCGGGGGTGGCCCAGACGGACTCGATCTGCAGGCCGCGTTCGTCCTGCCAGGTGAGCGGGGAGATCAGCCGGTCCCAGCCGCCGGCGAGCAGGCTGAGCGCCACCAGGACCACACCGGTGACCCCGAAACCGGTCCAGACCGCGCTCCGGCCGCGCCGACGGCCGAACAGGCCGGCGACCAGCAGGGCGGGCCACAGCTTGATCGCGGCCCCCATGGCGACCAGACCGCCGGACACGGCCGGTGTCCGGGCGAGCAGCAGCAGCGCTGCGGCAGCCAGGAACGACGGCACCAGATCGAACCGGGTGTAGACCAGCGGGCCGATCAGCGCGACGAAGACCATCCAGTAGTACGCGCCGGCGGTCGAACCGGCCCGCCACCCGCGTACCCACAGCCAGATCGTCAGGGCGGCGTCGAACAGGCCCATCAGCACCATGAACAGTGCTACGTAGGCGGTCTGGTCGCCCCCGCCGAGGAGGAACGGCAGTTGCAGCAGCCACACCACCGGGGTGGGGTACTCCATCAGCGTGTGGGCCAGGCCCGCCCCGGCCAGCGCCGAGACCTTGGTGAAGTAGTAGTAGACGTCCCACCAGACGGTCAGCTCCACGCTGAAGAAGAGCGCCAGCATGGTGAGGCGCGACCCGATCCAGAGCAACGCCGCCCCCAGGGCGGGGCCCAGGGGACTGCGGCGGGGGGCGGGGGTCGTCTCGGGGGGAGTCACGGAAGGCAAGGCTACCGGGTGATTCCGTCGGGTCACCCGACCGCCGGAGCCGGAGGCCCCGACCCGTGCGTGGGCCGGACGGGCCCGGGCCGGGAAAACGAAAAAGGGGCCGGAGGCCGCCCCCTTGCCACGGCCTGACGCCGCGATTTCTGTGGCGCCCCCAGTAGGATTCGAACCTACGCTCCCGCCTCCGGAGGGCGGTGCTCTATCCCCTGAGCTATGGGGGCCTGTCGCCTGCCGGATCATCGCCCGGCGGTGGCAACTGGGCAAATATAGCACCACCGGGGTGGGGTGCTGTCCAATCGGCCCGCCCGGCCCGTCCATCGGGCGTGATCGGGTGTGCCGAGCGGCGTGTCGCTGGCAGAGTAGGGCCCATGACGCACATGCACGTCGCCGGCTCGATCCATGCCGACACCATCGCTCCCGGACCGCAGTGGCTGCGCCTCCCCGAGGACGTCAACGCTCTGCTCCCGGTCCTGTGGAGCTCCACGGTGGTACGCGACGACGACGGTGTCCTGAAGGTCGGCGGGCTGCGGGTCACCGAGATCGCCGCGCGGTGCGGCACCCCGGTCTATGTCCTGGACGAGGCGGACTTCCACCAGCGGGCCCGATCCTTCGTCGAGGCGTTCGAGGGATGGGACGTCTACTACGCGGGCAAGTCCTTCCTCACCACGGCCGTGGCCGGCTGGGCCCTGGCCGACGGCCTGTTCGTCGACTGCAGCACCGGCGGTGAGCTGACCGTCGCGCTGCGGGGCGGCGTCCCGGGCGGACGGATCGGCCTGCACGGCAACAACAAGTCCGAGGCCGAGATCGCGCTGGCGCTCGACGCCGGGGTGGGGCGCATCATCGTCGACTCCTTCGACGAGATCGGGCGGATCGGCCGGCTCGCCGCCGAGCGGGGCGTACGTCCCCGGGTGATGGTCCGGGTGACCACCGGTGTCGAGGCGCACACCCACGAGTACATCGCCACCGCGCACGAGGACCAGAAGTTCGGCTTCTCGATCGCCTCCGGCCAGGCGAAGGAGGCGCTGCGCGCCTGCGAGACGGACCCGCACCTCGAGCTGATCGGCATCCACTCCCACATCGGCTCGCAGATCTTCGAGACCCACGGCTTCGAGGTTGCCGCCCGGCGGATCATGACGTTGCACGCCGAGGTGGCGCGCGAGTTCGACCGCGAGCTGCCCGAGATGGATCTCGGCGGCGGCTTCGGCATCGCCTACACCTCGCTGGACCGCCCGGAGAGCCCCGAACAGCTGGCCGCCGGACTGCGGGCGATCGTCGAGGAGCAGGCGCACGACCTGGCCGTGCAGGTCCCGCGGATGTCCATCGAGCCCGGGCGGGCCATCGTCGGCCCGACCACGATGGCGCTCTACGAGGTCGGGACGGTCAAGCAGGTCGTGCTGGACGCCGGCGCGACCCGTACGTACATCTCGGTCGACGGGGGGATGAGCGACAACATCCGCCCTGCCCTGTACGGCGCGGAGTACTCCGCCACCCTGGCCAGTCGCGCCTCGACCGCCGGCGCCCGGCTGTCCCGGATCGTCGGCAAGCACTGTGAGGGTGGCGACATCCTGGTCCGCGACGAGTTCATGCCGGCCGACATCGCCCCCGGCGACCTGGTCGCGGTGCCCGGATCCGGGGCGTACAGCCGGGCGATGGCCTCCAATTACAACATGGTGCCGCGGCCGTCGGTGGTGGCGGTGCGGGACGGCGAACTGCACACGCTGGTGCGCCGGGAGTCCCTCGAGGACCTCCTCGCCCTCGACGTCGGTCACGACCCGGTACCGTGAGGCGACCGGGTACCGTGAGCCGGGAGCCTCCGGCCCCCGATCCGCTGCGAAGCATGCCGATCCGACGAAGCACAGTGAGCTACCAAGCACAGTGAGGTTGACAGATGAATGAACCGGTCGGGCGCCCGCTGGGCGTGGCACTGCTCGGCTGTGGCGTGGTCGGCACCGAAGTGGCGCGCCAGCTGCTGGAGCACGGCGACGACCTCGCCGCGCGCGTCGGCGCTCCGTTGCAGCTGGTCGGGATCGCCGTACGCCGTGCCGACCGGGAGCGGCCGGGCCTGCCCGCCGAGCTGTTCACCACCGATGCGACCGGCCTGATCGGGCGCGACGACGTCGACCTGGTGATCGAGGTCGTCGGTGGCATCGAGCCGGCCAGGACCTGGATCCTGCAGGCCCTGAACGCCGGCAAGCCGGTGGTCACCGCCAACAAGGCGCTGCTCGCCGAGGACGGGCCGACCCTGGTGGCGGCGGCTGACGGCAACGGGACCGACCTCTACTACGAGGCCGCCGTGGCCGGGGCCATCCCGATCGTCCGGCCGATGCGCGACTCGCTGGTCGGTGACCAGGTCACCCGGGTGATGGGCATCGTCAACGGCACCACGAACTTCATCCTGGACAAGATGCACACCGCCGGGGCCGGCTTCGCCGAGACGCTGAGCGAGGCCCAGGCCCTCGGGTACGCCGAGGCGGACCCGACGGCCGACGTCGAGGGCTACGACGCGGCCGCCAAGGCCGCGATCCTGGCCACCCTGGCCTTCCACTCCCGGGTCACCCTGGACGACGTCCACCGCGAGGGCATCACCGACGTGTCCCGGGCCGACATCGCCGCGGCCGAGTCCCTCGGCATGGTGGTGAAGATGCTGGCGATCTGCGAGCTCGAGGAGCGGCCGGACGGACACCGCCGGGTCTCCGCGCGGGTGCACCCGGCGATGCTGCCGGCCCACCACCCGCTCGCCGGCGTCGGGGGAGCGTTCAACGCCGTCTTCGTCGAGACCGCCGCGGCCGGCCAGCTGATGTTCTACGGCAAGGGCGCCGGCGGCGCACCGACCGCCTCGGCGGTGCTCGGCGACCTGGTCACGGTGGCCCGGCAC
Organism: uncultured Propionibacteriaceae bacterium; assembly: GCA_964402325.1. Taxonomy (GTDB): domain Bacteria; phylum Actinomycetota; class Actinomycetes; order Propionibacteriales; family Propionibacteriaceae; genus Raineyella. The sequence continues at coordinate 25,735 of CAYOBI010000029.1, forward strand.
CGTGTCGTCGGCGGGCTCGGCGCGCGGTCCTCGGTCTACCAGGACTTCGAGGTCGCCCCGATCGGTGACGTGATCACCCGGTTCCACATCGCCCTGGAGGTCGAGGACACCGTCGGCGTGCTGGCCAAGGTGGCGAAGGTGCTGGCCGACCACAACGTGTCGATCATGACCATGCGCCAGGAGGACGCCAGTGGGACCGCCCGGCTGGTGCTCGGCACGCACACCGCCCGCAACGCCGACGTGGAGGCGACCGTCGACGAACTCGTCGCGATCCCCGAGGTGTACGAGGTCTCCAGCCTGATGCGGGTCGAGGGCCGCTGAGGTGCGGATCGTCGTCCGCGTCCCGGCCTCCTCGGCCAACCTCGGCCCCGGCTTCGACTGCATGGGCATGGCCCTGGACTGGTTCGACGAGGTGACCCTGACCACCCGGCCGTCCGGCATCGACGTCGACGTCACCGGTGAGGGTGCGGCCGACGTCCCCCGGGACGCCTCGCACCTGATCGTCTCGACCTTCCTGTCCGGGCTGGAGTCGCTGCGGGTCGCCCCGCCGAGCGGCCTGCGGCTGCGGGCGCACAACTCGATCCCGCACGGGCGCGGCCTCGGCTCGTCCTCCGCCGCGATCACCGCCGGGCTGCTGCTCGCCTGGGCGTACGCCCATCCGGCGTCCCAGCCGGATCGCAAGTGGATGGAACGGATCGGCACCCGGCTCGAGGGCCACGCCGACAACGTCGCCGCGGTGATCCTCGGCGGCCTGGCGATCGCCTGGGGGCCCGCCGACAGCGGCCGGGCGGTGTCGGCACCGCTGTCGGGGGACCTGCGTGCCCTGGCGTACATCCCGCACCGGGCGGTGCCGACCCGGAAGGCGCGCGAGGCACTGCCCGCCGAGGTGAGCCATGCCGACGCCGCGGCGAACACCGGCCGGGCGGCGCTGTTGGTGCATGCCCTCGCCCAGCGCCCCGACCTGCTGCTGGACGCCACCGCGGACTGGCTGCACCAGCGCTACCGCGCAGCACTGATGCCGGAGTCGGCGAAACTGGTCGCCGACCTGCGGGCCCGCGGGCACGCGGCGATCATCTCCGGCGCCGGGCCGACCGTGGTCGTCCTCGGCACCGAGGAGATGCTCGACGAACTGGCCCGTACGCCGTTCCGGGGCTTCGACCGGCGGCTGCTGCGCGTCGGAGGGCCGGCGCACATCGTCTCGATCTCCGAGGACTGAGGCGGCCGATCCGTCGCCCCTGTGTACGGAATGCGGATCGGGTGCTACGCTGTGTCCAGCGCATCGCCCTGTCTGGGCGACGCATGGTGCCCGGATCATCTGATCTCCCGGTGGCGGTACAGGCCCCGGTCCCTTGCAGGGCAGTAGTGCAGTCCGACGACAACGACGTCGGACCGTGGTGCAGTCGGGACCACCCAGTCATCACCGTGCGATCCGATGGTCGTGGTGGGCACGCGTGGCGCGTTTCCTGATCCCTGAATGGCAGTCCCTGACGGGCATTCCTGAGGAAGCGCGGCACTGATCCGTACAGCGGGCCGGCGTAGGCCCAGGACCGGCGCGACGTCAGCAGTGCGTCCCGGTCCCCGGAAAGGAATCCCGTGACCGAAACGTCGAGTGCGACGACCCCGGTGGAGAACCCGACCAGGACGGCGTCCAAGCGCGCCGCCGGCGGGCTCGAGGCCAAGGTGCTGCCCGAGTTGCGCCAGATGGCCGGCGGGCTGGGGGTCAAGGGGACCTCCGGCATGCGCAAGGCCGACCTGATCGCCGCGATCCGGTCCGCGCAGGCCGGTCAGTCCTCCGGTGGCGGCGCCGCCCAGGGCTCGACCCCGCCCGGTGGGCGGGGCAGCCGACGTGCCCAGGGTGCCCCGGCGAAGCAGTCCGGCGCCGAGTCACCGGAGCGTACGGCCCAACCCGCGGAGCGTACGGCACGCCAGGTGCCGGACCAGGGAGCCGAACCCGCCGAACGTCCCCGACGCGAGGAGACCCGCAGCGAGGAGCCCCGGGGCGAGCGCGAGCCGCAGGGCCAGCCGACGCGCCAGCGGTCCCAGGACCGTCAGCAGACCGGGTCGACCGAGCAGGGCGGCGCCGAGCGGCAGCGCGGTGAGCGCCAGGACGGCCAGCCCCGGCAGAACCAGAACCGTGACGCGGGCAACCGTCAGGATCGCGACGGCGGGAATCGTCAGGATCGCGACGGCGGGAA
>CAYOBI010000029.1:28029-30551 GCA_964402325.1 uncultured Propionibacteriaceae bacterium
CGTCAGGATCGCGACGGCGGGAATCGTCAGGATCGCGACGGCGAGGGCGGTGGCCGCCGCAGCCGGCGGCGGCGTGGCCGCGACCGGCAGAACCGGCGGACAACCACCACCGGCGGCGGACGAACCGGCGTGATGGACCGCTACGAGAACGAGCCGACGGTGGCCGAGGACGACGTCCTCACCCCGGTGGCCGGCGTGCTCGACGTCCTCGACAACTACGCTTTCGTCCGCACCTCCGGCTACCTGCCGGGCTCGGACGACGCGTACGTCTCGCTGGGCATGGTGAAGAAGTACGGGCTGCGCAAGGGTGACGTGGTGACCGGTGCGCTGCGCCAGCCGCGTGACGGGGAGCACAAGGCGAAGTTCAACCCGCTGGTCCGGATCGACTCGATCAACGGCACCGAGCCCGCGGCCATGAAGGAACGCCCGGAGTTCAACAAGCTCACCCCGCTCTACCCCGATGAGCAGTTGCGGCTGGAGTCCGACCCGGCCAACATGACCGGCCGGATCATCGACCTCGTCGCCCCGGTCGGCAAGGGCCAGCGTGGCCTCATCGTGTCGCCGCCGAAGGCTGGCAAGACCTTCGTGATGCAGTCGATCGCGAACGCGATCGCGCGGAACAATCCCGAGGTGCACCTGATGGTCGTGCTCGTCGACGAGCGCCCCGAGGAGGTCACCGACTTCGAGCGGACGACCTCCGGTGAGGTCATCTCCTCGACCTTCGACCGGCCCGCCGATGACCACACCACGGTCGCCGAGCTGGCCATCGAGCGGGCCAAGCGCCTGGTCGAGCTGGGCCGTGACGTGGTCGTGCTGCTCGACGGCATCACCCGCCTGGGCCGCGCCTACAACCTCGCCGCCCCCGCCTCCGGCCGCATCCTCTCCGGTGGTGTCGACTCCGCCGCGCTCTACCCGCCGAAGAAGTTTTTCGGTGCCGCGCGCAACATCGAGAACGGAGGATCCCTGACGATCCTCGCCACCGCCCTGGTCGAGACCGGTTCCAAGATGGACGAGGTCATCTTCGAGGAGTTCAAGGGCACCGGCAACATGGAGCTGCGGCTGCGTCGCGAGTACGCGGAGAAGCGGATCTTCCCGGCCATCGACGTGGTGCAGTCCGGCACCCGGCGCGAGGAGCTGCTGCTCGGCACCCACGAGCTCGCGATCATGTGGAAGCTGCGTCGGGTGCTGTCCAACATGGACGGCCAGCAGGCGCTCGAGATGCTGCTGAAGCAGATGAAGAAGACGCAGTCCAACGCAGAGTTCCTGATCCAGATCTCGAAGAGCACCCCCAACCGGGACGGGTTCTGATCTGTCCGCCCGCCGACGCGGGCGGGGCGCCGGGAACATTTGGTGCTCCGCCCGCGTTTGGGGCATAGTTGTCCCTTGGTCCGGTTCACGCCCGCAGGAGCCTCCACCCTGATCGGACGACCCGGCGCCACCACACCACAAGGAGAAGAACATGAAGCAGGGGATCCACCCCGATTACCACGAGACGAAGGTCGTCTGCACCTGCGGCAACACCTTCACGACTCGTTCCACGGCCCCCGGCGGCGAGATCCGCGCCGACGTGTGCTCGGCCTGCCACCCCTTCTACACGGGCAAGCAGAAGATCCTCGACACCGGCGGCCGCGTCGCCCGGTTCGAGAAGCGCTACGGCAGCTTCAAGAAGGGCAAGAAGTAGTTCTCCCGCAACGCCGGGGTGCAGCCAGGCTGCGCCCCGGCGTTCGTCGTTCCCACCTGTGTCCCGCGTACGTCCCCGGAGGTCCCGATGTCCGAGTCCGATGACCGTCTCCAGTCCCTGCTGGCGGCCGTGACGCCGCTGCGCGAGGAGTACCACGAGGTCGAGACCCGGATGGCGGACCCGGCGGTGCTGGCCGACCAGCGCGCGATGCGCCGACTGGGCCGCCGCTACGCCGAGCTCGGGCCGGTGGTCGGGGCCGCAGACGAGCACCACCGGCTCGGCGAGGACCTGGCGGCCGCCCGCGAACTGGCGGACGAGGACCCCGGATTCGCGGCGGAGGCCGAGGACCTCGAGCAGCGCCTGCACGCGGTCGACGAGCGCCTGGTCCGGCTGCTCGCCCCCCGGGACCCCAACGATTCGCTGGACGCGATCGTCGAGATCAAGTCGGGGGAGGGCGGGGAGGAGTCGGCCCTGTTCGCCGGGGACCTGTTCGGGATGTACCGGCGGTTCTCCGAGGCCCGCGGCTGGAAGATCGAGCTCCTCGACGCACAGGACACCGACCTCGGCGGTTACAAGTCCATCACCTTCGCCGTGCATGCGCCCGCCGCGGGCGACCCCGACCGGATGCCCTACGGCACGCTCAAGTTCGAGGGCGGGGTGCACCGGGTGCAGCGGGTGCCGGTCACCGAGTCCCAGGGCCGGATCCACACCTCCGCCGCCGGCGTGCTGGTGATGCCCGACGTCGAGGACGACGACGCGATCGAGATCGACCCCGACGACCTGCGGATCGACGTCTACCGGTCCAGCGGCAAGGGCGGCCAGGGCGTCAACACCACCGACT
>CAYOBI010000030.1:0-26234 GCA_964402325.1 uncultured Propionibacteriaceae bacterium
CGAGGCATCCGCACCGGTGACGGCGTGGGTCGGGTCCGGCAGGCTGCCCGACCCGGTCCCCACCCGGGACCAGGGGAGGCCCCGCGCGGCACATCAGCCTGCGCGGGACCTCCTGGATGCTCCCGCGCAGTGGGGGGACGCGCAGGGAGCACCTCGACTCTAGCCTGTGGCCGGCGCGCGACGAAGGCGGGGTGGGACAAGTGTCCAGGTCTGCGGCCGACGGTCCGGCGGCGGGTCAGGCCGACGGGTGCAGCCGGTCCGTCAGCGCCCGGTCGACCTGGTCCTGGGTGGGGAGTCCGGCCAGGCCGCGGGGGGTCCGGTAGACCCGGCAGGCCAGGTCGTCGGTGCGCCGCCCGGGGAACAGGTCGGCGCCGTCGACGAGGATCGTGGGCGACCCGGCGAACGGCACGGCCGCGGCCTCCTCACCGGTCTTCAGCAGGACGTACCGCACCTCGACGCCATCGAGTCCCAGGGAGTCCAGGGCCCGGCGGATCATCCCGCCCGCCTCGACCCGGTTCGGGCATTCCTCGATGTGCAGCACCTCGATCAGCGGGTCTCCCGTACGGTCCCCTGTGGCCGACCCGGGATCAGGACCGACGGACATGCCGGCTCGGGTCAGCCCAGCTCGGACAGTGCGGCGGTCAGCTCGTCGGCCGACAGCGGGGAGCCCACGACCGTACGGGCGATGTGGCCCCGGTCCATCACGACCACCCGCCGGCAGCTGCGGACCAGCTCGTCGACGTCGGAGGAGACCAGCAGCACCGCGGCGCCGTTCTCCGCGGCATCGGACAGCTTCTCCCGCATCGTCGCGCGCGCGTCGAAGTCCAGACCGCGGCCCGGCTCGTTGACGATCAGCACGTCAGCGTCCTGGGTCATCAGTTCGTCCAGCAGGACCATCTGCTGCTGGCCGCCCGACAGGGTGGAGCCGACGCTCTCGAGCTCTTCGCCGTGTCGTAGCGCCCGGCGGCCGCGCAGCCGCTTGGAGGCGGACTGCAGCTTCTCCAGCGCGCCCAGGATGCCGGCGATCCCCTCGACCTCGGAGTCGAAGCTCGAGCCGTCGGCCCAGCCGCCGGTCATCATCGCGCGGGCGACGGAGCGCTTCCGCTCCTCGCCGGTCTCCTCGTCGGGCCCGGCGAGGTAGGCGACCTTCAGCCGGGCGGCGTCCTCGGGGGAGGCGATGGAGCGGTTGTAGCCGTTGATCCGCAGCGTCCGGAAGGTGCCGGGCGCCCGACCGTTGAGGGCTCCCACGATCGCGTCCTGACCGGCCCGCCGGCCGCCGGTGATCCCGAGCACCTCACCGGAGAAGACACTGAACGAGATGTCGTGCACGGGTGTGCCGCTGGTGCCCGGCGCGCTCAGGCCGTCGATCTCGAGAACGATCTGCTGGGACTCGTCGACCGACTCGTCGGCGTACGTCCGGCCGTCGTCGGAGGCGATGGCCCGGCGTCCGCGACGGGCCGCGGGGGCCGGAGCTGGGGCCGGGGGCTCCTCGACGACGGGTCCGGGCTGCACGACGACCGCCGGCTCGGGCCGTGCCGGGGCGGACTTCGTCCAGGTGGTGCCGGGAGCGGTCGGGCTGGTGGCCCAGGAGGTCCCCGGCTCCTCGGCCGCCGGGGCCGACGGCGGCTGGTACGCCGGCGCCGGGGTCGGGGTGAACGCCGGGGCCGGGGCCGGGGCGTACGGCTGCGTGGAGGCGGGCGGGGCGTACGCACCGGGCCGTGCGGGGGCGGTCGGCGGCTGTTCGGCCGCCGCGGCGGACTCCTCCCGGGCGAACTCGTCGTCCATCCGGTCGGGGAACCAGGCCCGCCGGCCCCCGCGGGAGCGCATGTGGGCGGCGATGTCCTCGGCCGTCACCTGCCGCGGGTCGAGGACCTCGGGGATCCGGCCGCTGCGCACCACGGCGATCCGGGTGGCGACCGCCTGCACCTCGTGCAGCCGGTGCGAGACGTAGAGCACCGACCGGCCCTGCCGGGTCAGTCGGCTGATGATGAAGTGGAGCTGGTCGATCTCCTTGACGTTCAGCGTCGCCGCCACCTCGTCCATGATGACCAGCTGCGCGTCCTCGGCGAGCAGGCGGACCGCCTCCACCAGGCCCTGCTCGGCATGCGCCAGCTCCCCGAGCGGGGTGTCGGGGTCCAGCCCGACGGCCGCGTCGTCGAGCAGCCACTGGGCCGGGCGGACGAGCGCCCGCTGCGGCCGGTCGGCCTGGTAGGTGTTGCGGAAGATCGCCCGGGCGACGGTCAGCCCGGCGTCCAGGGTGAAGTCCTGCTGGATGATCCCGACGCCGCGCGACTGGGCGTCCACCGGGTCCTTCGGCCAGTACGGCGCGTTGTTGAGTCGCATCGTGCCACCGTCGGCCTGGAGCAGGCCCGAGAACACCGACATCAGGGTGGACTTACCGGCGCCGTTCTCACCGACGATGCCGACGACCTCACCGCGGCCCACCGACAGATCGACGCCGTCGAGGACGCGGTTGCTGCCGAAGGACTTGGTGATGCCGACGATGTCGAGGAGCGTGTCCACGCGATGTCCTCCTGGGAACTGGGCCGCGGGGCGGGCAGAGGGGGATGGGGGCCGGATCGGGGGGACCGGGGCGGCGCAGAACCGGCGACCGACGCGCGCCGCCCCCAATCTAACGGACGGCGAACGGTCAGTGATCCACGACCGGGTCGGCGGCGACCGTCAGCACCTCGGCGCCGTCGTCGGTGACCACGAGGGTCTGCTCGAACTGTGCGCAGACGCTGCCGTCCTTGGTCAGCACGGTCCAGTCGTCGTCCCACTGGTACCAGTCGTGGCCTCCGAGGGTGATCATCGGCTCGATCGTGAACGTCATCCCCGGCTGGATCACGGTCGTCGCGAACGGCGAGTCGTAGTGCGGGATGACCAGGCCGGAGTGGAAGGCGGTGTGCACGCCGTGGCCGGTGTAGTCGCGGATCACCCCGTAGCCGAACCGCTTGGCGTACTTCTCGATGGTGAGCCCGATGACGTTGACGCGGCGTCCGGGCTTCACCACCTTGATGGCCCGGTCCATCGCCGCCTTCGTACGGTCCACCAGGTCGACCACCTCGGGGGCGACGTCACCGCACAGGAACGTGTAACAGTTGTCGCCGTGCACGCCGTTCTTGTACGCGGTCACGTCGACCTTGACGATGTCACCGTCCTCGAGCGGGCGCTGGTCAGGGATCCCGTGGCAGATGACCTCGTTCACCGAGGTGCAGATCGACTTCGGGAAGCCCCGGTAGTTGAGCGAGGACGGGTATGCGCCGTGGTCGCACATGTACTCGTGGGCGATCCGGTCGAGGGCGTCCGTCGTGACCCCGGGCGCCACCGCCCGGCCCGCCTCGTGCATCGCGTCGGCGGCGATCCGGCTGACCTCGCGCATCTTCTCGATGGTCTCGGCGCTCTGCACGTCGGAGCCCGTGTACACGTCGATCGTGGGGTCGTCCTTGGCCTTGTCGGCGTACTCGGGTCGGTCGATGCCGGCCGGCACATGGAGGACGGGGGTCACGGGGTACTGCTTCACGGGCGTCACGTGGGACAGGTTACTCGGGCTGTCACCCCCCTCCCCGCCATCCGGCGGGGGGCCGATCCGGTCCGGCCGGTCGCGCCCGAGGACGAACAGGGGAGGCGGTGCCATGCTGGAACCGGGGCACGCCGACGTGTCGCCGAACCGCTGCCGGGAGGACGTCATGACCGAGTTGGAGGACACCTGGTGGTACTGCATGAAGCACCACGTGGTGGAGCGCTACGGGGGTTGTCGGGCGGCCGACCGCCTGGGGCCGTACGGGTCGCGTGAGGAGGCCACGCACGCCCTCGAGCGGGTCCAGGAGCGCAACGAGGCGTGGGACGAGGACCCGCGCTGGAACGACGAGGAGGACGAGGGCACGGACGACCACTAGGTGCCGCCCCGATCGGCCGGCGGTCCTCAGCGTCGCCAGGGGTTCGGCGGGTGCCCGCCCGGGCTGCCCGCGTCGTGCCAGGCACGGGGGGGCTCCGGTGCAGCGGAGGCCGGGGAGGTCGGGGAGGCCGGGCCGGGCGAGGGGTTGTCGGTGAACTTCGGCATCTGGATGGTCGAGGTGTCCTCGTCCCACTGGCCGACGGTGACCAGGGCGAGTCCGCCGCCGAGGGGCACCACCTGCGGGTTGGTCGCGGTGATCTCCGAGGGTGAGGGCTCGAACGGCGAGCGCTGGCCGGTCGGGGCGAGCCGCTGGGTGCGGTTCGGGCCCTGCCCGGCGGTGACGGGGGCCGTCCGGGGGGCCTGCTCCTGGAAGCGGCGGGGCGAGGGTGCCGGCGGCACGGCGCCACGGAACCGGGCGGCCGAGGCCTGCATCCGGGGGCGGGCGGCCGACGCCGGGGAGGACGGGTGCGGGAACGACGAGGCGTGCAGGGCCCACGGGCCGACCGCCGTCTGCCCGGCCGGTGGCTGCGGCAACCCCACCGACGGCCGGGACGGCGACCTCTGGGGCCGGGGGCGGGGCAGGACGGCCCACGGCGCGGGACGTTCGTCCCGGCTCCGGCTCCAAGCTCGCAGGCGCCTCTGGGTCACGGGTCGACTCTACCCGGGCGTACCCGCTGCGGTGGGCGCCGGTCCCGCCGGACCCAGCGTCGGCTCAAGGAGCGCGCCGGAGCGGTCCGGGTCGGCGCCCGGGGACAGCGCGAGGACGCTCAGTGTCACCCCGACCAGCGCGAGCCCCAGCCATCCGAGCCCGCCGAGGCGCTCTCCGACCACCAGCACCGCCAAGCCGGCCGCCACCGCCGGTTCCGCCAGGGTGATCGTCGTGGCCGTGCTCGCCGGGACCCGCGCCAGCCCCAGACCGAAGAGCAGGTAGCCCAGGAACATCGGCACCAGCGCCATGTAGGCGGTGACACCGCGCGCCCGATCCCGCGCCCCATCAGGCGGCGGACCACCCATGAGTAGGTCGCGTACGTCATGCCCGCCACCAGACCCAGGCCGATGCCCGGCACGGCACCGGCGCCGCCGGTCGGGGAGTCCTGGAGCCGGGCGATGCACAACATCACGCCGCCGGCCACGCCGAGCAGAGCGGCCAGCGCCCACCACGGCCCGAGCGGGCGGCGGTCGGTGAGACGTTCCAGCAGGCCTGACGCCAGCGGTGCCGAGGCAAGGGAGACGACGGTGCCCACCGCCACCCCGGCGAGGTGCATCGAGCTGTAGAAGGCGAGTGGATAGAGCGCCACGGCCAGCGCCCCCAGGGCGACCGTACGTGCCTGCGCCCGCAACGACGGAGCCGCCGCCCGCAGGGCGGGTAGGGCGACGGCCGCCTGGAGGAGTCCACCCACCCCGAGGGCCGCGGCACCGATCGCGAGCGGCCCGACCTCCGGGGCGAACGTCGCCGCCGTCCCCGTCGTCCCCCACAGGACCGACGTGATGCCGATCGCGGTCAGCCCGGTCAGCCCGGTCAGCCGGTCGCGGGTCATGGCCCGGGTCACAGTGCCGCGACCAGGTCGGCCGCGATCGCCCGGGCATGGCGCAACCGCTCCGGACCGCCCTCCAGCCCGGCTCGACTCATCGCCCCCTCGAGCAGGAAGGACAGGTGCTCGGCAGCGGCGGCGGCCGCGGGGCCCGGCACGACGCCGGCCAGGTGGTCGACGAGCAGGCCCTCGACCTCCTCCTTGTGGCGCCGCACTGACTCCCTGCCGGCGGCACCGGCCGGCAGCTCCGCGGCCGCGTTGAGCAGGCCGCAGCCGCGGAAGCCGTGTTCGTGCGGGGCCGTCGCATGGTCCAGGTAGGCGTCGAACACGGCCAGCACCCCTGCTTCCGGTGAGGTCGCGGCCGCGGCGCGGGCCCGGTACAGGGCCAGCCACTCCTCGTGCCGGGCCTCGATGTAGGCCAGCATCAGCTCCTCTTTGGAGGAGAAGTTGTTGTACAGGCTCATGCGTGCCACGCCGGCTTCCGCGGTGATCGCGTCGATGCCCGTCGACACCATCCCGCGGCTGTAGAAGAGCCGCGACGCCGCATCCAGCAGCCGTTGCCGGGCCGATCGGGCCTCGCCTCGTCCGGTTCGCATCCGATCCCCCTCCGGGTCGCGTGGATTAGGTAGGTCAGTCTATCCAAATATGTAGCTCGGGTCATCCCCGCGACGGGGCGGCAATGGGGGCGGGGGCGCCCACGGGGGTCGGGCGGCAGAGGCTCGCAGCAGGTGCGCCATTCCGTCGGTCGTCACACCACTGAAACACGATTAGCGGCAGACTGTCCGCATGGACAAGCAGACCGAGTACGTGCTCCGATCCCTCGAGGAGCGCGATGTCCGATTCGTACGCCTCTGGTTCACCGACGTGCTGGGGTTCCTGAAGTCCGTCGCGATCGCCCCCGCCGAGCTGGAGGGTGCGTTCGACGAGGGGATCGGCTTCGACGGGTCGGCGGTCGAGGGCTTCGCCCGGGTCTACGAGTCGGACATGGTCGCCCACCCCGACCCGTCCACCTTCCAGCTGCTGCCCTGGCGGGAGGAGGTCGGTGGCACCGCGCGGATGTTCTGTGACATCCGGCACCCCGACGGCTCGCCCTCCTGGGCCGACCCGCGTTACGTGCTCAAGCGGGCGCTGTCGCGCGCCTCGGACATGGGCTACACGTTCTACTGCCACCCGGAGATCGAGTTCTTCCTGATCGAGGCCGAGCGCCGGGCCGGGATGGAGCCGACGCCGATCGACTACTCCGGCTACTTCGACCACACCGCGCAGCCGCAGGGCACCGACTTCCGTCGGGCCGCGATCACCATGCTCGAGCAGATGGGCATCTCGGTCGAGTTCTCCCATCACGAGGCGGGTGCGGGCCAGCAGGAGATCGACCTGCGCTACGCCGACGCGTTGTCGATGGCCGACAACATCATGACCTTCCGGGTCGTGGTGAAGGAGGTCGCGATGAGCAAGGGCGTCCGGGCGACGTTCATGCCGAAGCCGTTCACCGACGAGCCGGGCTCCGGCATGCACACCCACATGTCGCTGTTCGAGGGCGACAACAACGTCTTCCATGACGCCTCGGCCGAGTACAACCTGTCCAAGACCGGGCGCCACTTCATCGCCGGGCTGCTGGCCCACGCCGCCGAGATCACCGCGGTCGCCAACCAGTGGGTCAACTCCTACAAACGCCTGGTGCACGGCGACGAGGCGCCGTCGTTCATCAGCTGGGGCCGCAACAACCGGTCCGCCCTGGTCCGGGTGCCGATGTACAAGCCGACCAAGGGCAGCTCGGCCCGGGTCGAGCTGCGGTCCATCGATTCGGCGTCCAACCCGTACCTGGCCTACGCGCTGGCCCTCGCCGCCGGTCTGGACGGCATCGAACGCGAGCTCGAGCTGCCGCCGGAGGCCGAGGACGACGTGTCGTCGCTGACCGAGCGGGAGCGCAAGATGCTCGGGATCCGGACCCTGCCGCGCAGCCTGGAGGAGGCGATCGAGGTGATGGAGGGCTCCGAACTGGTCGCCGAGACCCTCGGCACCCATGTGTTCGAGTTCTTCCTGCGCAACAAGCGCGCCGAGTTCGAGGCCTACCGCCACCGCGTGACGGCCTACGAGCTCGACACGATGCTGCCGAACCTCTGACCTTCCCCCCTCGGGACGACCGACCCCTCGGGGGTGACGGCCCCGGGCGTACGGCACCTTGCCGCCGCCCGGGGCCCCGTCACCCTTCGCGCCGGTCGGGTGACCGGGGTCGGCTCAGACGACCAGCGGCAGCAGCGGCGACAGGTCGGTGCGCAGGCCCGACGCGCTGATGGCGTGCCCGGCGACGGCGCCGGCCCAGTCGAGCCGACCGCTCATCACCCGCAGGAAGGTGGTCGCGTCCGTCTCGATGATCGCCGGCGGCGTGCCGCGGGTGTGGGCGGGCTCGGGGGCCGGCGCGACGCCCGCGGTGGCCCGGGCCGGATCGCCGATCTGCACCGCCGCGTACGGCGGGATGCGCACCTCGATCGCCTTGCCCGGTGCCCGGGCGGCGAGGATGTCGGCCAGCGTCCGGACCGTGGTCGCCATCGCGTCGGTGGGCTGGGCCGGGACGTCGCGTCCGTCCTGCTGGAGCGTACGGGCCAGGTCGTCGTGGAAGAGCGCGATCTCTACCACGTGGGCCCGGAGGAAGTCGAGCAGGCTGAGCTGTCCGGCGCCGGTGTCCACCAGCGGCGGCAGGTCCCCGTCGAGCAACCCCGCGACGACGTCCTCGATCACCGCCACCAACTGACCGGCCAACAACGCGGCCGGGTCATGGCCCGCGGTGTCCAGGGCCCGGTCGTGGCGACGGCCGCCCCTCGAACGCTGGTGTGCGGCGTACCGCTCCAGGGTCACCGGGCGGGTCGCCGACGGGCGGTGCAGCTGCGCCCCCACCTCGGTCAGCCGCCACAGCGCCCCGGCGCAGAGCAGGCGGACGTCCCAACCGGGGTGGATGGGCGGCAGGGCGAAGTCGGCGGGGGTGAGCCCCTCGACGACGTTCTCCACCGTCCGCAGTGCCTCGGCGAAGGTCTGCCGCAGCCGCTGGGTCTGGCGTTGGGTCCGGATCGTCGACGTCACCCGCTCGACGCTACCCCGCGCGGATGACCGGGGTGTTGCGAGGCGGGAAACGGCGCCCGAACGCGGTGCCGTAATCTGCCTCCTGGGCCGGACCACCGGGAACACGAAACGGCAGGACGTACGATGCGAGGCATGGATCGGTTGGAGACCACCGGTGGGCGACTGGCGCGCCTGGGGTTCTCCGACACGGGACGGGCCGAGCGGCTGTTGAGCGGCTGGCCCTCCGGTGCGGAGGCCTGCCTCGACCTGCTCACCGACGCCGCCGACCCCGACCTCGCGCTCACCGGCCTGCACCGACTCGTCGAGGAGCAGCCCGATCTGCCCGGCCGGATGGTCGAGGATCCGGACCTGGCCCGGCGCCTGGTCCACGTCCTGGGCGCCAGCCTCGGCCTGCAGCAGCACCTGTTCCGCTTCCCCGGCCACGTCGACCTGCTGTCCGGTCCCCTGGAGCGGACCCCGGGCGCCACGCTGCGGACCCGACTGCTGTCGGCCGTCGGGGCCGACGAGGCCGACCCGACACCGGTCGCGACGCTGCTCAGCGGCGACGAGCTGCGGATCGCCTACCACGCGGCCCTGCTGCGGATCGCTGCCCGCGACCTGTCCGCCCCCGACCCGGCGGCCATCCAGCCGACCATCTCCGCCGAACTCTCCGACCTCGCCGACGCCGTCCTGGAGTCTGCCCTGGCCGTCGCCCGTGGCCAGATCGGCACCGAGGAGGCCGCCCGGCTGAGGCTGGCCGTGGTGGCCCTCGGCAAGACCGGTGCTCGCGAACTCAACTATGTCTCCGACGTCGACGTGCTCTACGTCGTGGAGCCCGCCCCCGGGGCCGACGGGACACCACAGGTCGGCGGGGACGCCCTGGCGACACTGGGCACCAAGCTGGCGTCGGCGCTGCAACGGGTCTGCTCGGCCCACTCCGGGGTCGGCACCATCTGGCCGGTCGACGCGGCTCTGCGCCCGGAGGGCAAGGCCGGCCCGCTGGTCCGTACGCTCTCCAGCCACCGCACCTACTACCAGAAATGGGCCAAGGCCTGGGAGTTCCAGGCGATGCTCAAGGCCCGGCCCGCCGCCGGCGACCGGGACCTCGGTCAGGCGTTCGTCGACCTCGTCTCGCCGATGGTGTGGAAGGTCGGCGGGCGGGAGGGGTTCGTCCACGAGGTGCAGGCGATGCGCAAGCGGGTCGTCCGCCTCATCCCGGCCAAGGAACAGGGCCGCGAGATCAAGCTCGGGGAGGGCGGCCTGCGCGACACCGAGTTCACCGTGCAGCTGCTCGAACTGGTGCACGGTCGCGCCGACGACCGGCTCCGCGAGCCCGGCACCCTGCCCGGGCTGCGGGCCCTGGTCGAGTACGGCTACGTCGGCCGCGAGGACGGCGCCGAGATGGCCGCCGCCTACCGATTCCAGCGGACGATGGAGCACCGGGTCCAGCTCTACAAGCTGCGTCGTACGCACCTGGTGCCCGACGACGAGGCGGACCTGCGCCGGCTCGGTCGTTCCCTGGGCTTCCGGCGCAACCCCGCCGCGGACGTCGTCAAGGCCTGGCGGGACAGCACCCGGCAGGTGGTCGGGCTGCACCAGCGGGTCTTCTACTCCCCGCTGCTGGAGGCCGTCTCGCAGATCACCACCGAGGGGCTGCGGCTCACCGCCGAGGGTGCCGAGGCCCGGCTGCGCGGCCTGGGCTATGCCGACCCGAAGGCGGCGATGACGCACCTCGCGGCCCTCACCCAGGGGATGACCCGGCAGGCCGAGATCCAGCGCCAGATCCTGCCGGCGATGCTCGGCTGGATCGCCGACGGCCCCAACCCGGACGCCGGCCTGCTGGCCTTCCGCAAGGTGTCCGAGGGGCTGGGCCGCACCTCGTGGTACCTGCGGGCGCTGCGCGACGGCGGCGCGATGGCCGAACGGCTGGCGCTGGTGCTGTCCACAAGCCGCTACGCCACCGACATGTTGATGCGCTCTCCGCAGTCGGTGCAGATCCTCGCCGACGAGGGGGAGGAGCTGCCCCGCCCGCTGG
Organism: uncultured Propionibacteriaceae bacterium; assembly: GCA_964402325.1. Classification (GTDB taxonomy): domain Bacteria; phylum Actinomycetota; class Actinomycetes; order Propionibacteriales; family Propionibacteriaceae; genus Raineyella. Next base: position 10,523 of record CAYOBI010000030.1, read on the forward strand.
ACAAGCTGGTGTCCGACTTCACCGCCGCCGCGCTCCGGCACGACGACGCCCGGTCCGCCGCCGCCGCGATCCGCGCGCTGCGGCGTTCCGAGCTGCTCCGGGTCTCGATGGCCGACATCCTGCACCGGGTCGACGTCGAGGGCGTCGGGGACGCCCTGACCAACCTCGCCACCGCGACCCTGGAGGCGACCCTGCAGGTGATCGCCCGCGAGGCCGAGCAACGCGACGAGCCACTGCCGGCCATCGCGGTGATGGCGATGGGCCGCTGGGGAGGCGGCGAGATGTCGTACGCCTCCGACGCCGACTGCATGTTCGTGATGGCGGACACCGACGACCCGGAGAGTCAGCGGCGGGCGATCGCCGCGGTCACCCGGCTGCGCCAGGTGCTCCGCCAGCCCGGTGCCGACCCGGCGCTCGAGATCGACGCGGACCTGCGGCCGGAGGGCAAGGGCGGGCCGATGGTCCGCTCGCTGGAGTCGTACCGCGCCTACTACGGGCGCTGGTCCTCGACCTGGGAGGCCCAGGCCCTCGTCCGGTGCGCGTTCGGGGCGGGGGACCGGGCCCTCGGCGAACGGCTGATGGCGGTGGTCGAGCCGCTGCGCTGGCCCGAGGGTGGGCTCACCGACAAGCAGGTGCGGGAGATCCGCCGGCTCAAGGCGCGGATGGAGGCCGAGCGGCTGCCGCGCGGCGTCGAGCGCTCCCGGCACACCAAACTCGGGCCCGGCGGCCTCAGCGACGTGGAGTGGGTGGTCCAGCTCATCCAGCTGCAGCACGCGTACGCGTATCCGCAGCTGCGGACCACCCGGACCCTGCCCGCCCTGCGGGCCGAGCGGGACCTGGGCCTGGTGTCGCACGTCGATGCCGCGGTCCTCGAGGAGGCCTGGCTGCTCGCCAGCCGGATCCGCAATGTCATCATGCTGGTCAGGGGCCGGGCCTCCGACACGCTGCCCACCGACGGGGCGGACGCCGCGGCGGTGGCGGCGGCGATGGGGTTCGACGGGTCGGGCCCGCTGCGGGCGCACTACGGCGAGGTCACCCACCGGGCGCGCGGCGTCGTCGAACGGCTGTTCTGGGGCGAGTGAGACCGGCGCCGCTGACGCCGCGGAATTGCATCGGGGGCCGTACCCGACACGTGGTCGGAACGGCCCCCGATGACTGACGTCGGGATCAGGACTTCGCCTTGTGGTCGCAGTTCGGGCAGGTGCAGGCGACTACCGTCGCGCCGCATCCGCATTCACACAGCGGCTCGGCGTTCTTCGTACTGTCAGCCATATGGTCTCCCTTCGCCGGAAATCTGCGTTGCTCAAGTGTGCCTCGGGCGGGGGACGACTGTCTGCCGAAACGCCTCGTGCGTCGTGACCACATCGTGTCCTTCGTCACGGCCCGATCGGCCGGCCCGATCGGGGGTGGCCGGCGTGGCTCAGTCGTGCACCCTCAGGTCGAAGCCGAGGTCGAGCACCGCGGCGGAATGGGTCAGCGCCCCGACCGAGATGTAGTCGACGCCGGTGGCGCCGTACCCGGCGGCGTCGGCCAGGGTCAGCCCGCCGCTGGCCTCGGTCCGGACGCTTGCCGGTCGGGCCAGCGCGACGGCGGCCCGCACCGTGGCCGGGTCCATGTTGTCCAGCAGCAGCAGGCCGGCCCCGGCCGCGATCGCCTCGGCGACCTGGGCCAGGGTGTCGCACTCCACCTCGACCGCGAGGTCCGGGGCGTGGCGGCGGACCGCGGCGTAAGCGGCGGCCACCGAGCCGGCCGCGGCGATGTGGTTGTCCTTGATCAGGGCGGCGTCGCCCAGGCCCATCCGGTGGTTCACCCCACCTCCGCATCGGACGGCGTACTTCTGCAGGACGCGCAGCCCGGGGACCGTCTTGCGGGTGTCCCGGACCTTCGTCGGGGTGCCGGCCAGGGCGTCGGCCCAGGCAGCGGTCGCGGTGGCGACCCCGGACAGCTGGCAGAGCAGGTTCAGCATGCTCCGCTCCCCGGTCAGCAGGGTCCGCAGCGGCCCGGTGGCGCTGAGCACCGGGTCGCCCGGGGCGACCCGGTCGCCGTCGGCGCGCACCGTACGGACCTCGACGGCGGTGCCCTCCCGGGAGGCTTCGGCGTACATCACCGCCGCGGCCACCGGGACGCCGGCCAGACAGCCGGGGCGACGCGCCACCACGTCCGCGGTGCCGGTCGCGTCGGCCGGCAGGGTCGCCGCGGACGTGACGTCCGGTCCCCAGGAGAGGTCCTCGGCGAGCGTACGGTCCGCAACCTCGGCGACCAGCGCCGGATCGAGGCCGGCCCCGGTCAGGGCCTGGGTGATGTCCGCGGGCCAGGGGAACGGTTCGGTCATGCCAGGGCCTCCTGCAGGTTGGTGGTCGGGTGGCCGGGAGCGGTGCTGGCGCCGAGCGGCTGGACGGTGGCCGCCGGGCTGCCGTCGGGGCCGAGGGTCAGGCACAGGTGGTGCTGCCAGTCCTCGGCGGGCTGCGGGTGGTCGGCGCGCCGGTGGCAGCCGCGCGACTCGGTGCGCAGCATCGCGGCGGTGGCGACCAGGGTGGCGACGGTGTGCAGGTTCGTCATGTCGACGATGTCGTCGTCGAGCGCCACCCCGGCGAGTGCGGGCAGGTCGGCGAGGGCGGCCAGGGCGCCGGCGAGGGCGTCCTCGGTCCGGGAGACCTCGACGCCGCGGTCCATGATCGCCCGCAGCCGGTCGCGGTGGGCGGGGTCGAGCAGCGCGGCGACGGCGGGATGCCCCGGGCGTCGCTCCGTGGTGGTCCGCGGGGCAGGCGCGGTCAGGGTCCCGGTGCGCCAGGCGGCGGCCAGCAGCGCGCCGACCCGGTCCCCCGCGACGAGCCCCTCGGTCAGGGAGTTCGACGCCAGCCGGTTGGCGCCCTGGACGCCGGTCGCGGCGACCTCGCCGACCGCGTACAGGCCGGGCACGCTGGTCCGGCCGTCCAGGTCGGCGGCCACTCCGCCGCACAGATAGTGGGCGCCGGGGCGGACCGGGATCGGCTCGGTGACCGGGTCGATGCCTCGTTCCCGGCACAGCCGCAGGATCGACGGGAACCGTTCGGCCCAGGTCTGCTCCCCGAAGTCGCGGGCGTCGAGGAAGAGGTGCTCCTCGCCGGTGCGGGTCATCTGGGCCTGCATGGCGGCCGACACGACGTCGCGCGGGGCCAGGTCAGCGAGCGGGTGCAGGCCGGCCATCACCCGGCGACCCTCATGGTCGATGATCACCGCACCCTCGCCGCGGACCGCCTCGGAGACCAGCACACCGCGGTCGCCGGGGACCCGGCGCGCGGGGTCGATCCACAGCACGGTCGGGTGGAACTGGGCGAACTCCATGTCGCGCAGCACCGCCCCGCCCCGGTAGGCCATCGCGATGCCGTCGCCGGTCGCCACCGTCGGGTTGGTCGTCAACGGCCAGACCTGCCCGATGCCGCCACTGGCGAGGACGACGGCGGCGGCCAGCCAGTCGCCGATGGTGCCGTCGTCCTGCCGGACCCGGACGCCGCGGGCCCGGCCGGCGGGGTCGGTGAGGACGTCGAGCGCCCGCAGGTGCTCCATCACCTCGACCGACGAGCCGGGTGACCCGGCCACCCGGCCGAGCGCGACGGTCAGCGCCCGCTCCACCTCGTGGCCGCTGGCGTCACCGCCGGCGTGCAGGATCCGGCGGGCGTGGTGGCCGCCCTCGAGGTGCAGGTCGTACGCCCCGGAGTCGTCCCGGTCGAACTCCGCACCCAGCCGGACCAGGCGGCGGATCGCGCCGGGGGCGCCCTCGACGAGTTCGCGGACCGCGTGCGTCTCGCACAGGCCGGCGCCGGCGACCAGGGTGTCGTGGACGTGGGATTCGGCGGTGTCGGTGGTGTCCCAGACCGCGGCCAAGCCGCCCTGGGCCCAGTCGGTCGAGCCGTCGGTGAGGCCGGCGCGGGTGATCAGCACGGCGGGGACGCCGGCCGCGGCGAGGTGCACGGCGGCGGACAGTCCGGCCGCGCCCGACCCGACGATGACGACCCCGGTCGAGCGCTGCCAGGCGGCCCGATCGGTGGGGAGGCGTACGGTCATCTCACTCACCCCGTCCGGAGCGGCCGATGGCGATCATCCGCTCGACCGCGGCCCGGGCCTTCGCCGCGACGCCGGGGTCCACCTCGACCTCGTCGGTGCCGTCGCGCAGGCAGGCGAGCAGCTTCTCGGGGGTGATCATCTGCATGAACGGGCAGGCGGCCTTCGGGTTCACTGGCTCGAAGACGGTGTGCGGGTTGGCGGCGCGCAGCTGGTGCAGCATGCCGATCTCGGTGGCGACCAGCACCTTGTCCGCGGTCGACGTCCGGGCCAGGTCGAGCATCCCGCCGGTGGACAGGACGTGGGTGCGCCCGGCCGGCAGCTCGCCGCTCTCGGCCAGCCACAGCGCGCTGGTGGTGCAGCCGCACTCGGGGTGGACGTAGAGCTCGGCGTCCGGGTTGGCGTACACCTTGTCGACCAGCGCTGTCGGGGAGATGTCGGCGTGGACATGGCACTCGCCGAGCCAGACGTGGATGTTGTCCCGGCCGGTCATCCGCCGGACGTGAGCGCCGAGGAACTGGTCGGGGCCGAACAGCACCGGGGTGTCGGCCGGGATCGACGAGACGACCTCGACCGCGTTGGACGAGGTGCAGCAGATGTCGGTCTCGGCCTTCACGGCTGCGGTGGTGTTGACGTACGAGACCACGACCGCGCCGGGGTGCTCGGCCTTCCAGGCGCGCAGCTGGTCGGCGGTGATGGTGTCGGCCAGGGAACAGCCGGCGGCGGCGTCGGGGATCAGCACCCGCTTGGCGGGGGCGAGGATCTTGGCCGTCTCGGCCATGAAGTGCACCCCGCAGAACACGATGGTGCTCGCGCTCGACGCCGCGGCGATCCGAGACAATGCCAGCGAGTCGCCGACGTGGTCGGCGATGTCCTGGATCGGGGCGACCTGGTAGTTGTGCGCCAGGATCACCGCGTCCTGCTCGTCGGCGAGGCGCCGCACCTCCTGGCGCCAGGCCTCCCACTGCTGGGGTGTCCAGGCGGGCCGGTCGGTGCCGAGATCGGTGATGGTCACGGGGCTTGCTCCTTCGATCAAGGTTTCCGACTGTAAGGCGAAAACTGGGGGAAATGTAGCATGCGACACGTGGGTGCTGACAAGGGGGGCGGGAACGGTCCGCTGCGCGACGACGCGGGGGTGGCGAAGTACCGGCACGAGGCGATCGCCGCCGTGCTCCAGGTCCGGCCGGTCCCGGGGGCGGAGACGATGGTGCTCTCGGTCCTCGCCACCCGGCGACGACGGGCGCCCTACGAGCGGCACTGGGCACTGCCGAGTGGGCCGGTGGAGGTCGACGAGTCGATCGGGCAGAGCGCCCGGCGCCACCTGGCCGCCAAGGTCGACCTGGCCGAGGTGGCTCACCTCGAGCAGCTGGAGACGCTGAGCGATCCGGCCCGCGACCCGTACGACCGGACGATCGCGACCGCCTACCTCGGCCTGGTGCCCTGGACCAGTGACCCGGCGCTGCCCGCGAACGCCGGCTGGTTGCCCGTCGACGACCTGCCGGCGATGGCCTTCGACCACGCCGCGGTGGTCTCGCACGCGGTGGCCCGCACCCGGGCGAAGCTGTCCTACACCAACGTCGGCTTCGCGCTGGCCCCGGGCGAGTTCACCATGGCGCAGCTGCGCGACGCGTACGCCGCCGCCCTCGGCCACGAGGTGAGTGCCACCAACCTGCAACGGATCCTGGTCCGGCGCGGGCAACTGGTCGCGACCGGGTCACTGTCGGTGCCGGGCAGCACCGGCGGACGACCGGGGAAGATGTACCGCTTCACCAGCCGCGGGCTGGCGGTGACCGACCCGTTCGCCACCCTGCGGCCGACGGCGGGCGCACACGGCTGACGCGCCCGTACGCCGGGGGTCACGTACGGCCGGGCGGACCGGGTGACGGCGGACACCGGCGGTGGAAGGATGGGCCCATGGCGGACGGTGAGGTGACGGACGGGCCGGTGGTGACGGAACCGTCGACCGGGGGACCCGAGGGGGAGACTCCCGGGTCGGAACGACCCGCCGCCCTCGACGGGGCCGGCCAGCTCGACGGAGCCCACCACCTCAACGGGGCAGCCGTTCCGCTCCGGAACGTCCCGGCCCCGCGGGCACTGACCGGACGGCCGGGCTTCGGCGGGGCGCGCGCCCTGCGGGGTGCCCCCACCAGCGCCTTCGTGAAGGCGATCCGGAGCGGCACGTACGGCGACGACGACGCCACGAACGGAAGCAGGGGAGTGATGGCCGGCAAGACGAGCGGGAAATCGGGCAACGGCAAGTCCGGGAACGGCAAGTCGAACGGCAAGCCCAAGGGGATGGACCGCAAGGTCTACGAGTCCGAGCTGCTGCGGCTGCAGGCCGAGCTCGTCGAGATGCAGGAGTGGGTCAAGACCACCGGGCAGCGGATGGTGGTGATCTTCGAGGGCCGCGACGCCGCCGGCAAGGGCGGGGCGATCAAGCGGGTGAGTGAGTACCTCAACCCCCGGCTGACCGAGATCGTCGCCCTGCCGGCGCCCACCGAGCGGCAGCGCACCCAGTGGTACTTCCAGCGCTACATCCAGCACCTGCCCGCGGCCGGGGAGATCAAGCTGTTCGACCGCTCCTGGTACAACCGCGGTGGTGTCGAGCGGGTGATGGGTTACTGCACCCCCGACGAGTACATCCGGTTCCTGCGGCAGTGCCCGATCTTCGAGCGGATGCTGGTCGAGGACGGGATCATCCTGCGGAAGTACTGGTTCTCGGTCTCTGCCGACGAGCAGTACCGACGGTTCGAGTCCCGGCTCACCGACCCGATGCGCCGCTGGAAGCTGTCGCCGACCGACATCGAGTCGCTGACGAAGTGGGAGGACTACTCGCGGGCCAAGGACGAGATGTTCGTCCACACCGACCTTCCCGAGGCCCGCTGGAACGTCGTCGAGTCGGAGGACAAGCGGGCCGCCCGGATCAACATGATCGCCCACCTGCTCGCCTCCGTGCCGTACGAGCACGTCAAGCACCCCGAGATGACGCTGCCCGACCGGCCCGCCTCGACCGGCTACCGGCGGACCGATCGCGAGCTCCAGCACGAGGTGCCCGACTATGCCGCCAGCCTGACGGACGAGAACGTCCCCTCGCCGTACGAGGATCCGGAGGACTTCCCGCGGTGACCCGGCATCCGGATCACCCGGTCGGACCTGCTCGGAGATGACGGGCCCGACCGGGCGGACGGCTCAGTTCGCCGAAGACCGACAGGAGCCACTCGGGGCCGGGCGAATTGTCGGCGTGCACGGGGCGCAGAGCAACGACGAACGGCGGCTGACGCTGGAAGACGCCGAAGACGTTTCGCAGGTCAGCCGCCGTTCCGGCGACTACTGGCAGAAGGTGGTGAAGACCCCTCGGATCAGATGTCGAAGTACAGGTCGAACTCGTACGGGTGCGGGCGCTGGCGCAGGGCCGCGATCTCGCCCTCCTTCAGTTCGATCCAGGTCTCGATCAGGTCGGAGGTGAAGACGTCGCCGGCGAGCAGGTACTCGTGGTCCGCGCGCAGGGCGTCGAGGGCGCCCTCCAGCGAGGCCGGGACGGTGGCGATGTCGGCGTGCTCCTCGGGGGGCAACTCGTACAGGTCCTTGTCGATCGGCTCCGGCGGCTCGATCCGGTTCTGGATGCCGTCGAGGCCGGCCAGCAGCATGGCCGAGAAGGCCAGGTACGGGTTGGAGGACGGGTCGGGGCAGCGGAACTCGACGCGCTTGGCCTTCGGGTTCGGGCCGGTGATCGGGATGCGGATACAGGCCGAGCGGTTGCGCTGCGAGTACACCAGGTTGACCGGAGCCTCGAAGCCCGGCACCAGGCGGTGGTAGGAGTTCGCGCTCGGGTTGGTGAAGGCGAGCAGCGACGGGGCGTGCGCCAGCAGGCCACCGATGTACCAGCGGGCGATGTCGGACAGCCCGCCGTAGCCGTTCTCGTCGAAGAACAGCGGCGTGCCGTCCTTCCACAGCGAGGAGTGCACGTGCATGCCCGAGCCGTTGTCGTTGAAGACCGGCTTCGGCATGAAGGTGGCGGTCTTGCCGGCCTCCCACGCGGTGTTCTTGATGATGTACTTGAACTTCATCACGTCGTCGCCGGCGGCCTGCAGCGTGTTGAAGCGGTAGTTGATCTCCTGCTGGCCGGCGTTGCCGACCTCGTGGTGGGCACGCTCGAGCACCAGACCGGCGGTCTCGAGGTTCTGCACCATGTCCTGGCGCATGTCGGCGAAGTGGTCGACCGGCGCGACCGGGAAGTAGCCACCCTTGGTCTTCACGTGGTAGCCACGGTTGCCACCCTCGTTGGCGGTGCCGGTGTTCCAGGCAGCCTCCTCGGAGTCGATGTGGTAGTAGCTCTCGTGCGCGTTGGTGTCGAAGCGCACGTCGTCGAAGATGTAGAACTCCGCCTCGGGAGCGAAGAACGCGGTGTCGGCGACGCCGGTCGACTTCAGGTACGCCTCAGCCTTGCGCGCGATGTTGCGCGGGTCGCGGCTGTAGGGCTCCTTGGTGATCGGGTCGTGCACGTAGAAATCGAGCACCAGCGTCTTGGCCTTGCGGAACGGGTCGAGGTAGGCCGTGGTGGGGTCCGGGAGCAGGGCCATGTCCGACTCGTGGATCTTCTGGAAGCCCGTGATCGAGGAGCCGTCGAACGCCAGGCCTTCCTCGTACATGTCCTTGTCGAAGGACTTGGCGGGGACCGTGAAGTGCTGCATCACACCGGGGACATCGCAGAACCGGACATCGATGACCTCGACGTCCTGTTCCTTGATATAGGCCAACAGGTCGTCAGCTCCCTGGAACATAGCGCCTCCGAAATGGTAGGTAGAAGTGAACTGCGTGCTCAGCCTAGGAATGACGGATTTCTTGGCCGTTGCACAACTATTGCGGACATGTTACGGCTGTCGCGTCCGGCCGGACCGTCCGGGGTGGGTGACGGTGCTCACCCGGGTAGCCTGTCTGCGTGACGAACGGCGCGGCGGGGGAGACCCGTGACGAGGAGTACCCCGGCAGCTCCCTGGGGCTGCCCGCTGACGGGGCCGGATCCCTGGCCACCTGGGGTCAGCGGGTGACCGCCCTGGTCGTCGACTGGGTGGTCGCGATGCTGCTCGCCGTCCTGGTCACCTGGGGTGGCGTGCTGTCCAGCACCGGACCGGCGAAGTTCGCCACCATCATCATCTTCTTCCTCGAGAAGTCCCTGCTCACCGGCCTGACCGGGTCGAGCCTGGGGCAGCGGCTGGTCGGGATCGGCGTCGCGCGCACCGACGGCCGCCCGATCGCCTTCGGGGTGGCGATCCTCCGCACCCTGATGATCTGCGTCGTGATCCCGGCGGTCGTCATCGGGACGGACCGGCGCAGCCTCAACGACATGCTCCTGCGTACGGTGGTCGTCAAGCGTCGTTGACGTACGTCGACGGTGTCCGTGAGGCGTCGCGTGACGTCGCGGACACCGTCGAGTGGGGAGCACCGGAGACGGGTGGGCCCCTGCGGGCCGGCCTGATCAGGACTGCACGTACGCGACCAGGTGGTCGCGCTCGGTGCGGAGCTCGTCGAGGTGGGCCTTCACCACGTCGCCGATGCTGACCAGGCCGCCGAGGGTGTCACCGTCGAGGACCGGGACGTGGCGGACCCGCTGTTCGGTCATTTGGGCGGCGAGCTTCTCGACGTCGGTGCGCGGGGTGCAGGTGAGGACGTCGGACTGCATGATCCGGGCCACAGGGGACTCGGGGGGCAGCAGCCCGACGCTGCGGACGATGTCGCGTTCGGCGACGATTCCGGCGACGGGCGCGTCCGGTCCGGAGACGACGACGCAGCCGATCCCGCGATCACGCATCAGCGCGATAGCGTCGGCGATGGTGGCATCCAGGGGGAGGGTCACGACCGCGGAGCCCTTGCGCTGGAGGATGTCGGAGATTCGCATGCGCAACGGTAGCGCGTGACGCACGTCACACGCCAGATGTTCGGGTGGTCTCTTCCGACGGCCGGTCCGGGGCGGGCGCCGGGCCGCTTCGCTACCCGTCCAGCCTGCGCTACCCGTCCAGGAGGGCCGACAGCTCCAGCCAGCGGTCCTCCAGGCCGGCCGCCTCGTGCTCCATCGCGGTGATGGTCGCCATCTCGGCGCCGAGCACCTGGTAGTCGGTCTGGTCGAGGTCGGCGAGCTTCACCCGGGCCCGGGCCGCCTGCTGCTGCAGCCGCTCGATCCGGCGCTCCAGCGAGGCGAGCTCCTTCTCGGCCTCGCGCAGTTCCCGGCCGGACAGCCCGGTGCGGGGTGCCGGGTCGGCTGCCGCACCGCCCGGGGCGGGGGCCACGGCAGCCGTACGGTCCTGCTCGGTGCGCAGCCGCAGGTACTCGTCGACGCCACCGGGCAGGTGCCGTAGCCGCCCGTCGAGGATGGCGTACTGCTGGTCGGTCACCCGCTCGAGGAAGTAGCGGTCGTGGCTGACGACGATCAGGGTGCCCGGCCACGAGTCCAGCAGGTCCTCCAGGGCGGCGAGCATGTCGGTGTCGAGGTCGTTGGTCGGCTCGTCGAGGATCAGCACGTTGGGCTGGTCGAGCAGGATCAGCAGCAGCTGCAGCCGGCGCTGCTGGCCGCCGGACAGGTCCTTCACCGGGGTGGAGAGCTGGGCGCTGGTGAAGCCGAGCCGTTCCAGCAGCTGGGCGGGGGTGAGCTCCTGGGCCTTGGATCCCGCGCCGAGGGTGTACGTCGCCCGCAGCCGGCCGATCACCACCCGGACCGGCTCGTCGAGGAACTCGTCGAGTTCGTCGAGGCGCTGGGTGAGGGTGGCGATCTTCACCGTGGTGCCGCGCTTGACCCGGCCGCCGGTGGGCTGCACCGAGCCGTCGATCAGGCCGAGCAGGGTGGACTTGCCGGCGCCGTTGACGCCGAGGATGCCGGTCCGCTCCCCGGGCGCCAGCCGCCACTCGACGTCGCGCAGCACCTGGCGGTCGCCGTACGCCACCGAGGTGTCCAGCAGGTCGACGACGTCCTTGCCGAGCCGGGACACGGCCAGCGATTGCAGCGCGACGGTGTCCCGGATCGGCGGGACGTCGGCGATCAGGGTGTTGGCGGCCTCGATCCGGAACTTCGGCTTGGAGGACCGGGCCGGGGCGCCGCGGCGCAGCCAGGCCAGTTCCTTGCGGGCCAGGTTCTGCCGGCGGGCCTCGGTGGCCGCCGCCTGCCGGTCGCGCTCCACCCGCTGCAGGATGTAGGCGGCGTACCCGCCCTCGAAGGGCTCGACGATCCGGTCGTGCACCTCCCAGGTCGCCGTACACACCTCGTCGAGGAACCACCGGTCGTGGGTGACCACCAGCAGGCCACCGGCGTTCGGTGCCCAGCGGCCCTTGAGGTGCTCGGCCAGCCAGGTGATCGCCTCGAGGTCGAGGTGGTTGGTCGGCTCGTCGAGGGCCAGTACGTCCCAGCTGCCGGTCAGCAGCCGGGCCAGGGCGACTCTCCGGCGCTGGCCGCCGGACAGGGTGTCGAGACGTGCCTCCCAGTCCAGGTCGGACACCAGGCCGGTGATGATGTCGCGGATCCGCGGGTCGCCGGCCCAGGTGTACTCCGGCGCGTCACCGACCACGGCGTGTCCGACCCTCTCCTCGTCGGGGAGGGTGTCGGCCTGGTCCAGCACGCCGATCCGGACGCCGTTGCGGACGGTCACCCGGCCACCGTCCGGCGTCCGCCGCCCGGCGAGCATGGCGAGCAGGCTGGATTTGCCGTCGCCGTTGCGGCCGACGATGCCGATCCGATCGCCCTCGTTCACCCCGAGGGTGACGGCGTCGAAGACCAGTTTGGTCGGAAATTCCAGGTGGAGGCCCTCGGCCCCGAGCAGATGCGCCATAGCCACTCAAGAGTAGTCAGCGGACGTCGCCGGCGCCGATCCGGTCCGTGCCGGTCAGTGCCCCTCGTCCGGCGCCGTTGTCGTGACCGGGCGCCGGATGAAGAAGGCGGTCACGATGGCCAGCGAGCTGAGCACGGCCCCGACCAGGAATGCCGCCCGGATCCCGGCCGCCTCGGCGGCGACACTGTCCGTTCCGCCGCCCACCAGGGCACCGGCGGTGGCGGCCATCGTGGAGACGAACAGCGCGGTGCCGGCCGCGCCGGAGACCTGCTGGACAGTCGCGACGGTGGCCGACCCGTGGGCGTACAGGTGCTGCGGCAGCGACCCCAGGCTGGACGTGAAGAGCGGGGTGAAGATCAGCGCCAGGCCGATGCTGAGCACCACGTGGCAGGCCAGGAAGACCGGCCACGGGGTGGCCGGGGTGGCGAGCCGGGCCAGCACCCACAGCACCGCGGCGACCAGGACGGTGCCGGGCACCAGCAGCGGCAGCGGCCCGTACCGGTCGAAGAGCCGGCCCACCGGTGGGGCGAGCAGGCCCATCGCCAGCCCGCCGGGCAGCAGCAGCAGGCCGCTCTGCAGGACGCTGAACCCCAGGACGTTCTGCAGGAACAGCGGCAGCAGGATCAGCGTGCCGAACAGGGCCATCATGCAGACCACGAACATGGCCACCGACACGGCGAAGGTGGGGTTGCGGAAGGTGCGCAGGTCGAGCAGGGCCCGGTCGGTGCGCTGCAGCACCAGCTGGCGCCAGATGAACAGGCCGAGCGCCGTGACGCCGACGGCCAGGGTGGCGACCAAGGACGTCGGCACCCGTCCTCCGGCTGACCCCAGACTGCTCAGGCCGAACACCAGCCCGCCGAAGCCCAGTGCGGACAGCACGACCGACGCGACGTCGATCGGGGCGGACCGGGGCTGGTTGACGGTCGGCATCTTCCAGGCGCCGATCAGCAGCGAGGCCAGGGCGATCGGCAGCACCAGGACGAACATGAACCGCCAGCTCAGCACACTGAGGACCAGGCCGGAGATCGTCGGGCCGATCGCCGGCGCCACCGAGATGACCGTGGAGATGTTGCCCATCCGCCGGCCGCGGACCTGCGCCGGCACCAGGGTCATCACGGTCGTCATCAGCAGCGGCATCACGATCGCGGTGCCGCTGGCCTGGATGATCCGGCCGACCAGCAGTACCGCGTGCCCGGGGGCCAAGGCTGCCACCGTCGTGCCGACCGAGAACAGCGTCATCGCCGTGACGAACAACCGCCGGGTGGGGACGCGCTGGATCAGCATGCCGGTGATCGGGATCACCGTGGCCATCGTCAGCATGAAAGCGGTGGTCAGCCACTGCGCCTGCACGGCCGTGACATGCAGGTCGACCATCAGCCGGGGGATCGCCACGCCCATCACCGTCTCGTTGAGGATGACGACGAAGGCCGAGACGAGCAGCAGGTTGATCACCAGGTCGTCGCGCCGGGAGGTGGTCGGGACCTCGACGGCGGTCGTCGGACCGGGACGGAGTTCGGACCGGGACATGCTTCCTCCTGCAGGGACGATGTGGCGACACGGAGCCGGGAGCCCACCGGGGGCCTCGTCACTGAGGGGATCGGGACTGGGGGATCGGGATTGTTCGGCCGGTGCTGCGGTGGTTGTCGCTGTGACCCGGGTTACTCTACCCCCTGGTTCCAGGTGTCCCGCCGGGACGGCGCAGGGGTGCCGGATCCGCACACCGGGTCGCCCCGGCGGTGCGGATCGGGCACCCCTGTGGTCATGTCCGGCGAGCCGCCGGCGTCGCTCGGCTCAGCGGCCGCGGAGGGCGCGCTTGCTGCCCTTCACCTGGCGGGCGTTGGTGGGCATCGGGCCCTTCGGCATCGGCACCCGGGGACGGACGGCGTCGAGGGCCTTCACCCGGGACTTCACCTCCGCGATCTGGTACTTGTCCAGCGACTTCGGCAGCTTGCGGATGTGCTTGGCGAGGTCGTCGAGGGAGACCTGGCCGTCCTTGTCGCCCATCTGGACGACCCACACCGGCAGGTCGGTGACGAGCTGGGCATGCTTGCGCTCCTCGGAGGCGAGCAGCGTCCGGAGCCGGCCGGGCTCGCCCTCGCCGATCAGCACGACGCCGGACGGGCCGATCACCCGGTGCACGAGGTCCTGCTGGCGGGTGCCGGTGATGCCCAGCTCGTGCGTCCACACCTTGTCGTTGAGCATCCCGAGGGCGGCGGCGGCCGAGCCGACCTGGCCGCGGGCCTGCTCGAGGGTGGCCCGCTTCATCCGCCGGGTCAGCACGAAGACGGCCAGTGCCAGGCCGGCCATCGCTCCGGTGATGATCCACAGCACGTACCCGCCGCCGAGCAGGGCGGCGACCAGCACCGCGACGAGGATCGGCGCGACGAAGGCCCCGATCATCCACGGAGTGAGCTGCTTGTCGATCTTGGCCGTCGCCTTGTAGGCGTACGTGATCTGCTTCCACCAGCCCCAGTCGCGCGGGTCGTCGCTGTTGCGCCGGCGCTCCTTCTCGGTGCGGCGCGCAGCCTTCTGCTTCGCGGCCAGCTCCTTCGCGGCCTCACTCTTGGCCATCAGTCATCACCCTTGCTGTCGTGCTGTCGTCGTGCTGTCGGGTCGGTGGGCGGACGGTCGGCCCCTGACCGGGCCGGGGCCGTACGTCGCGTGCTGCGGCGCGGAAGCCGCACCGCATGTGTAGCAGACCGGCGCGCGTCGCCGGTGGCCGGTCCGCCGGTCGGGGCCCGGTCAGCCCTGGTTGCCGCTGGTGGGGTTGACGCCGTGGATCTTCATCACCGCGCCGCCGTTGCCCCGGGCCTCGGTGGCCTGGCGGAAGAGCCGGCCGGCACGGTAGGACGACCGCACCAGCGGGCCGCTCATCACGCCGGTGAAGCCGATCGCGCGGGCCTCCTCGGCGAACGCGTCGAACCGCTCCGGAGTGACCCAGCGCTCGATCGGGTGATGGCGCTCCGAGGGGCGCAGGTACTGGGTGATGGTGATGATCTCGGCACCGGCCTCGTGCAGGTCGCGCAGGGCCTGCGAGACCTCCTCGTCGGTCTCGCCCATGCCGAGGATCAGGTTGGACTTGGTCACCAGGCCCGCCGCCCGGGCCCGGGACAGCACGTCCAGCGACCGCTCGTAGCGGAAGGCCGGGCGGATCCGCTTGAAGATCCGCGGGACCGTCTCGACGTTGTGGGCGAACACCTCGGGCCGCGCGTCGAACACAGCCTGCAGCGCCTCCGGGTCCCCCTGGAAGTCGTCGACCAGCAGTTCGACACCGCAGCCGGGGACCAGCTCGTGGATCTGCCGGCAGGTCTCGGCGTACAGCCACGACGCGCCCCGGGGCAGGTCGTCGCGGGCGACGCCGGTCACCGTCGCGTAGTGCAGGCCCATCTTGACGACGGACTCGGCCACCCGGCGCGGCTCGTCCCGGTCGTACGCGGCGGGTCGGCCGGTGTCGATCTGGCAGAAGTCGCAGCGCCGGGTGCACTGGTCGCCGCCGATCAGGAACGTGGCCTCGCGGTCCTCCCAGCACTCGAACTGGTTCGGACAGCCCGCCGACTGGCACACCGTGTGGAGTTGCTCGGTCGCGACGAGATCCTTCAGCTCACGGTAGTTCGGGCCGAACTTGGCGCGGGTCCTGATCCACGACGGCTTCTCCTCGATCGGGGTCTGCGCGTTGCGGGCCTCGAGTCGGAGCAGCTTGCGTCCCTCTGGTGCGATGGTCACCCACGGGAGTCTACCTGTTGGCCGGGAGGTGGGCCGTTCGCTGCGGGGCGCGGGACGTCAGCCGGTGAGGCCGCTCAGACGGTGAGGCCGCTCAGACGGTGAGGCCGTACGTGACGCCCGGGGCCGGGGACCGC
>CAYOBI010000030.1:26334-29782 GCA_964402325.1 uncultured Propionibacteriaceae bacterium
CGGTGAGGCCGCTCAGACGGTGAGGCCGTACGTGACGCCCGGGGCCGGGGACCGCCGCCCATGCGCGGTCTGCGGGTTGTACGCGTGCTCCTCGCCGACGTCGGGGGAGGCCTCGTACGGCCGGTAGGCCAGCATCTCGTCCAGGTGCGGGCGGACCATCGCCGCGAGCTCGGCCAGGCCGGGGCAGGAACCGATCTCCTGCACGATGCTGGTGACGCCGGCGTCGCGGATGCCGCACGGGACGATCCGGTCGTACCAGCTCATGTCCATGTCGCCGTTGAGGGCGAACCCGTGCATCGTCGTCTTGCGGGAGACCCGGATCCCGATCGCGGCGATCTTGCGCTCAGGCTTGGGGGCGATGCCGCGGGCCGGGTCGCCCGCGGTGGCGCCCAGCCAGACGCCGGTGCGGTGCGGGACTCGGCCGGCGGTGATGCCCAGCTCGGCGAGGGTGCGGATCAGGGCCTCCTCGATCCGCCGGACGAAGTCGACCACCCCGATCCCGTTGGCCGGGAGCTTGACGATCGGGTAGCCGACCAGCTGGCCGGGGCCGTGGTAGGTGATGTCGCCGCCGCGGTCGACGTCGATCACCCGGCTGCCGTCGGTGGGCCGGTCGGCCGGGTCGGTGCGCTTGCCGGCGGTGTAGACCGGGTCGTGCTCGAGCAGCAGGACGGTGCCGGGGTCGGTGCCGTCGACGACCCGCTGGTGGATCTCCCGCTGCAGCTCCCAGGCCCGTTCGTAGTCCGTCGTCTCCGTACGATCGGGCCACAGCCCCAGGGTGCGGTAGGTGATGCCGAGCGGGGACACGACCGAGACGTCGGCTCCGGGGAGGTCGATGGGGGAGACGGGCATGCGGCCGAGTGTACGCGTCGGGGTGGCTCCGCCCCGGCGCTCGCCCCGCCACCGGCACGGCCCTTCCGACAGTGCGTCGCCGTCCGCGGGCCGCTGTCCGCCGGTGTGCCGTACCCTGCGGGTGTGCTGATGATCGGGCTGACCGGCGGGATCGGGTCGGGCAAGTCGACCGTGGCCCGCCTGCTCACTGAACGGGGGGCCTTGGTGGTCGACGCCGATGTGCTCGCCCGGGAGGTCGTGGAGCCCGGAACTCCCGGCCTGGCCGCGGTCCGCGAGCGCTTCGGCACCGGTGTCGTACGTCCCGACGGGACCCTGGACCGGGCCGCGCTGGGAGCGGTGGTGTTCGCCGACCCGGCCGCCCGGCGCGACCTCGAGGCGATCACCCATCCGCTGATCCGCGCCCGCACCCGGCAGATCATCGCTGCGGCCCCGCCCGGGACGGTCGTGGTGCACGACATCCCGCTACTGGTGGAGACCGGCGTCGAGGCGCACTACCACCTCGTCGTCGCCATCGACGTGGACACCGAGGAACGGGTCCGCCGCCTGGTCTCCTCCCGCGGCATGGCCGAGGCCGATGCGCGTGGCCGGATCGCCAGCCAGGCGTCCCGTGCCCGGCGGCTGGCCGCCGCCGACGTGGTGATCGACAACAACGGCTCCCCGGAGGCGCTCGTCCCGCAGATCGAGGCGCTGTGGCGGCGGGCGGTGGCGTTCGAGGACCACCTGCGCCGGGGCGAGCCGGTCCGCCGGTCCGACCGACCGGTGCTCGTCGCCGCCGACCCGACCTGGCCCGACCAGGCCCGCCGGCTGCTGGGACGGCTCGGCTACCGACTGGGCCCCCTACTGGGTGAGGGGCTGGCGCTGCACCACGTCGGGCCCACGGCCGTCCCTGGCCTGGCCGCGCCGGACATCGTCGACCTGCAGGTCGGCGTCCCGACGCCGGCCGACGCCGATCGGGCCGACGTCCGCCAGGCCCTCGGTCGGCTCGGCTTTCCCTGCCTCGACGGCCGGGCTCCCGCCCTCGCCGGAGCCGAGCGGCCGTGCCTCTCATGCGACCCAGGGCGGAGCGTGCGGTTGTGGCTGCGCCCGGTCGATTCTCCCGGTTGGCGAGCGGCGCTGCTGCTGCGCGACTGGCTGTGTGCCGAGCCCGGCGTCCGCACGGAGTACGCGCAGTGGCAGCGTGCCGTCGCGGCCCGCGAGGCCGCCATGGAGGCGTACGACCGGGCCGTGGAAGAGTGGTGGCGGGCAAACGCGACACGGGCCGAGGCCTGGGCCGCGGCGACCTCGTGGCGGATCCCGTTGCCGTGAGGACTGTCGGGGCCGACGGGTCAGCGGGCGGACGCCGGGAAGTCGGTTGTGCTCCACGAGGTCATAGGACTGTTCTATGGATCCCTCCAGGATCCGCGCCGGCCCGGATCCATAGAACTTGTCAATGATCTCGTGGAGGAAGACCAACCGGATGGTGCCCCGGCCCGCCTCCAGCAGCGGGAACGAAACAGGGCCCCGGGACGTCCCGGGGCCCTGCGGCGTCGTCGTGGCGAGGGTCAGTCCTCCACGCCGAACTCGGCGCCGAAGTCGCCGTCCTCGAGCCGGTCCTTGATGGCCACAAGGAAGCGCCCGGCGTCGGCACCGTCGATGATCCGGTGGTCGTACGACAGGTTGAGGTACATGATGTCGCGGATCGCGATGGTCTCACCGAGGTGCTTGTCGACGAGGACCACGGGGCGCTTGACGATCGCACCGGTGCCCATGATCGCCGACTCCGGCTGGTTGATGATCGGGGTGTCCCAGAGGCTGCCGACCGAACCGTAGTTGGTGATGGTGAAGGTGCCACCGGACAGCTCGTCCGGGGAGACCTTCCCGGCGCGGGTCCGGCTGCCGATGTCGGCGATCGCCTTGGCGAAGTCGGTGACGGTGAGGGCGCCGGCGTTCTTCAGCACCGGCACCATCAGGCCCTTGGGCGTGTCGACGGCCAGGCCCAGGTTCTCGTTCGCCGGGTAGGTGATCGTCTTCTCGTCCATGTTCACGGTCGAGTTGACGACCGGGTACTGCTGGAGCGCCTCAACGGTCGCCTTCGCGATGAACGCGAGGTAGGTGAGGCCCACGCCGTGCTGGGCCTTGAAGTCGCCCTTGACCTGGTTGCGCAGCCGCGAGATCAGGGTCAGGTCGACCTCGACGGTCGCCGTGAGCTGGGCGGCGACGTCCTTCGAGTCGCGCATCCGGCGGGCGATCGTCTGGCGGATCCGCGACATCTTCTCGGTCGTGCCGCGCAGCGGCGAGACCTCGCGGGACACCTCGGCGACCGGCGCTGCGGCCGGGGCGGCGGGAGCCGGAGCCGCCGCGGCCTTTGCGGCCTCGAGCACGTCCTGCTTGCGGATGCGACCGCCCACGCCGGTGCCGGTCAGGGTGGCGAGGTCGACGTTGTGCTCGGCCGCCAGCTTGCGCACCAACGGCGTGACGTACGCGGCCTCGGCGATGTCAGCACCGGCCGCGGCGCGCGGCGCGACGGAGGTGGTCGGGGCGACTGCGGCCGCCACAGCCGGGGCCGCCACGACCGGGGCCGCCACGACCGGGGCCGGAGCGGCGACCACAGGGGCCGGAG
>CAYOBI010000031.1:0-18573 GCA_964402325.1 uncultured Propionibacteriaceae bacterium
CCATCGCCTGCTCGACCACCGCGTCGACCTCCTCGAGCGTCTCCGCCCGCAGGCCCACACAGCCCATCGCTTCGGCGAGCTTCGGGAAGTCCGGGATCCGGTAGGAGTGCAGGTCGGTGTTGGAGTAGCGGGCGTCGTAGAACAGCGTCTGCCACTGGCGCACCATGCCGAGCGACTCGTTGTTGATCACGGCGATCTTGACCGGGATGCCCTCGAGGGCACAGGTGACGAGCTCCTGGTTGGTCATCTGGAAGCAGCCGTCGCCGTCGATCCCCCACACCACGGCGTCGGGCCGGCCGACCTTGGCACCCATCGCCGCCGGCACGCAGTAACCCATCGTCCCCAGACCACCCGAGTTGAGCCAGTGTCCCGGCTTCTCGAACGGCAGGAAGTGCGCCGACCACATCTGGTGCTGGCCGACGCCGGTGACGTAGTAGGCGTCCGGTCCCGCGATCTCGCCGATCCGCTTGATCACCGCCTGCGGGGAGAGCCGGTCGAGGCCCTCCTCCCAGCCGAGCGGGTACTTACGCGCCATCTCGGTGAGGTAGCCGGTCCAGGCGCTGTAGTCGGGGATCTGACCGTCCGCCCGCAGGGTCTGGTTGAGGTCGATCAGGACCTCGCGGACGTCGCCGACGATCGGCACGTCGGCCACCCGGTTCTTGGAGATCTCGGCCGGGTCGATGTCGGCGTGGATGACCTTCGCCCCGGGGGCGAACGAGTCCAGCCGGCCGGTGACCCGGTCGTCGAAGCGGGTGCCGAGCGCGATCAGCAGGTCAGCCTGCTGCAGGGCCCCGACCGCGGGCACCGTGCCGTGCATGCCGGGCATGCCGAAGTTGAGCGGGTGGGAGTCGGGGAACGCGCCGCGGGCCATCAGGGTGGTGACCACCGGCACGCCGGTCAGCTCGACCAGCTCGGCCAGCTCGGCGGAGGCGTGCGCCTTGATCACGCCGCCCCCGACGTACAGCACCGGGCGACGGGCCTCGGTGATCAGCCGAGCGGCCTCCTTCACCTGGCGATGGTGCGGCCGGGTGGTCGGGTGGTAGCCGGGCAGGTCCATCTCCTCGGGCCAGGCGAACACGGCCGAGCCCTGCAGGGCGTCCTTGGTGATGTCGACCAGCACCGGGCCCGGACGACCGGACTCGGCGATGTAGAAGGCCTCCTTGATCGCCAGCGGGATGTCCTCCGCCCTGGTCACCAGGAAGCTGTGCTTGGTCACCGGCATCGTGATGCCGCGGATGTCGGCCTCCTGGAACGCGTCGGTGCCGATCATCGCCGACCCGACCTGGCCGGTGATCGCCACCATCGGGACCGAGTCCATCATCGCGTCGGCGATCGGGGTGACCAGGTTGGTCGCCCCGGGGCCCGAGGTCACCATGCAGACGCCGACCCGCCCGGTCGTCATCGCGTACCCCTCGGCCGCGTGACCCGCACCCTGCTCGTGGCGGCAGAGGATGTGGCGGATCTGCTGCGAGTCGAGCAACGGATCGTACGCCGGCAGGATGGCGCCACCCGGGAGGCCGAAAATGACGTCTACCCCGACCTGCTCCAACGCGCGGACGAGCGACTGCGCGCCGGTCAGCATCGGTGTGGTGGACGTGGCGGTCTTGTCCTCCATGGCCTCTCTACTTCCTCTGGACGTCGGTTCGTCGGTGATCCTGCAACAAAAAACCCCCGCCGCCGCGAGGCGTGCGAGGGAAGCGTGTCCGGTCGGGTCAGACCCGAAGGACACGCTAGGAAACTACGAGAATCATGCCGAGCACGGAAGAACACTCCCGCAATGTGACGATCGTGTCAACCGATAGGCCAGGATTCCCAGCATGTGGATGTCGGGGCGGCTGTTCGCCGGCCCGGCGGGCCCCAGCGTGAGGACACCCCTAGGGTGGGCGACATGTCGTTCACCGCCGAATTGCGCGATACGTACGCCGACCTGTTCGAGGCGTTCTGGGCCCACCCGTTCTTCCGTGGTCTGCTCGACGCGACCGCGTCGAAGGAGGCGGTCGTCCACTACGTGGCCCAGGACGTGCAGTACCTGCGGGCGTTCCTGCGCTGCTACGGGCTGGGGATGGCGATGGCCCCGGACACCGGGTGGACGACGTTCTTCCTCGACGGGGCGCGGCTGATGCTGGAGGAGGAGCCGGACGCGCACCGGGCCCTGGTCGAGCACTTCGGCGTCGACTACGACGGCTGCCAGGCGGCCCGGCTGGCGCCGACGGCCCAGGCGTACGCCGATCACATGGAGCTGTCCGGGCACGACACCCTGGGCGTGCTGATGGCGGCGCTGCTGCCCTGCCAGTGGGCCTACACCTGGGCGGCGCTGCGGGCCTACCGCGAGCAGCCCCCGGGGGAGGATCACCCGTTCCGGGCCTGGTTCAGGTTCTACGCCTCCGAGGAGTGTCAGGCCCTGGTCGTCGACTACCGCGACCGGATCGACGCGCTCGCCGGGGCCGCCGGCCCCGACGAGCGCGCCCGGATGCAGCGCGCCTTCGCCGACTCGATGTACCACGAGGTCGCGTTCTGGCAGATGGCTGCCTCCGGGGAGACCTGGGAGCGGCTGCCGGCCCGGGTGCTGCAGCCGCGCGACGCGAGCTGAGCTCCTCCCGGACCGATGGCCCCTGGTCAGTCGGTCGAGGTCACCGTCTGCGGCCGGGCCGCATCCTGCTCGGCGAGCTGCCGGTCCCGCGCCGCGGCCTCACCACGGGGGCGGCGGAGCAGCTGGACGAACAGGGCCACGAAGAAGAGCAGCCCGACCAGCGGTGTCACGTTGGCCAGCAGGTTCTGCCCGAAGGAGTAGGTCTTCGCGGCCTCGTAGGAGTAGGGCAGGACGGTCAGGGGCAGCTGGACGCTGATCCAGACCCCCCAGGCCATCCCGACCCGGCGGGCCCAGCGGGGCAGGCCGTCGTCGGTGATGACGGCGACCAGCAGCGGCAGCACCCAGACGAAGTGGTGGGTCCAGGCCAGTGGTGACGCCAGGCTGGTGGCCAGCCCGACCAGCGACAGGGCGAAGACCTTGTGCCCGGTCAGCCACCAGTAACGGGCCACCAGGATCGCGAGCACCACGACGGTCAGGGCGAGGACGGCGAAGAGTCCCCGCCCGATCGGTCCCTCCCCGAAGAACCTGGTCGTGAGTCCCTGCAGGGATTGGTTGCCCACGTACTGCGGCCCGGAGGTCCCGGCGGGGATCTGGAAGGTCCAGAACCGCAGGCTCTCGTGCGGCAGGACGACGACGCCGAGCAGGGTCGCCACCGCGAAGGCCGCCGCGCTGGTCCACGCCATCCGGGCCCGGCGGGCGAACAGCGCGAACACCCCGAACAGGGCCGGGAAGAGCTTGACCGCCGCGGCGACGCCGATGCCGACGCCGCGTGGCCAGCGCCGGCCCGGACGGTCCGGCAGCAGGTCGAGCACCACCAGGGCCATCAGCAGCGTGTTGACCTGCCCGTAGCCGAGGGTGGTCCGCAGCGGTTCGACGGCCACCAGGGCGGTGGCCCCGACCAGCCCGAGGGTCCAGCCCCTCGGCACGCCGCAGCGCCGCAGCACCGACTGCTGCGCCCAGACCAGCAGGGCGATCCACAGCAGCCGCCAGACCCATTCCGGCCCCAGGGCCAGCGGGAGCATCACGATGGCGGCGAAC
The DNA here is from genome assembly GCA_964402325.1 of uncultured Propionibacteriaceae bacterium. Classification (GTDB taxonomy): domain Bacteria; phylum Actinomycetota; class Actinomycetes; order Propionibacteriales; family Propionibacteriaceae; genus Raineyella. The sequence continues at coordinate 3,629 of CAYOBI010000031.1, forward strand.
GGCGGGTAGATGTAGGCGAGGCCCCAGTTCGGGGTCACCACGTCGTAGATGCCCTGCCCGCTGAGCAGGGTCTGCACCCCGAAGCGGTAGACGCCGAGGTCGATCATCGCCGGGTCCCAGGGCCACAGCCGGCCGCCGGTGATGACGAAGGGCACCAGCAGCAGGGCCACGACGAAGGGCAGGCCGTACTCGACGGCGAAGCGGGCGACCCGGCCCTGCGGGCGGACGGAAGTGGTCACGGAGGTCTCCTCGTCGACGACGGTCACAGGGCGTTCCTCAACGGTTCGCCGGCGGCCCAGCGGCGCAGCTGGGCGCCGATGAGCCCGTCCGCCCGGGGCTGGAAGGCGTCGGACCAGCCGCCGACGTGCGGGGTGATGGTCACCCCGGGGGTGGTCCACAGCGGGTGCTCGGGCGGCAGTGGCTCAGGCTCGGTGACGTCCAGGGCGGCGCGCAGCCGCCCGCCGGCGCACTCGGCGAGCAGGGCGTCGGTGTCGACGACCCGGCCGCGGGCGACGTTGACGACCAGGGCGCCGTCGGGAAGCAGGGCGAGCGTCCGGGCGCCCAGCAGGCCCTCGGTCTGCTCGGTGAGCGGGCAGATCACGAACACCACGTCGGTCTGCGGCAGCAGTTCGGGCAGGTGCTCGAAGGGGTGCACGTACGGTTCCCCGGTGTTCAGGTCGCCGGTGCGCTCGTGGCGGGCGACCAGGGTGATGCCCGCGGTCTCGAAGCCCTCCAGGCGGCGCCGGATGGCGTGGCCGATCCGGCCGTAGCCGAGGATCATCGCGCGCCGGTCGGCGAGCGAGCGGCTGAACCAGCGCTGCCAGCGCCGCGCGGGGTCGGCGGCGTTGCGGGCGTGGATGTCGATCGAGCGAAGGTTGGCCAGCGCCAGCGCGACGGCGAGCTCGGCGGTCGCAGTGTCGTGGATGCCGGCGCCGGTGCACAGTGTGACGCCCGGCGGGACCAGCGGCATCAGGTGCTCGTAGCCCGCCATCAGGGACTGGACGATCCGCAGCCGCGGCATGTCGGCGGTCCGGCCCAGGCCGGCGGCGCCGGACATGTACGGCAGCACCATGAACTCCACCTCCGAGATCGTGTCCGGCCAGTGGATGGCGTCATCGCGGCAGTCGTCCTCGGTGAAGAAGTCGACGTCGACGCCCTCCGGGATCGGGCCGATGTGGGCCTCGGCGTCGTCCCGGTCCGCGTACGGCAGCCATGCCAGGCGCCCCATCATGCCCTCCTCACCGTGTGGCCCGCCGCGGCGAGCGCTTCCTTGACCTCACCGACGGTGAGGGTCCCGAAGTGGAAGACACTCGCCGCCAGGACGGCGTCCGCCCCGGCGTCGGCGGCCTTGACGAAGTGTGCCACCGTGCCTGCCCCGCCCGAGGCGATCAGCGGGACGTCGACGGCGCGGCGGACGTCCGCCAGCATCTGCAGGTCGAAGCCGGTCGTGGTGCCGTCGGCGTCCATGGAGTTCAACAGGATCTCCCCGGCGCCGAGGTCCACGCCCTGCCGGGCCCACTCCAGCGCGTCCATCCCGGCCGAGGTGGTGCCGCCGTGGGTGGTGACGCCGTACCCGGACGGCATCCCGGCCTCCCGGCGGGCGTCCACGGACAGCACCAGCACCTGGTTGCCGAAGCGCTCGGTGATCTCCCGGATCACCTCGGGTCGCCGGATCGCCGCGGTGTTGATGGACACCTTGTCGGCGCCACCGCGCAGCAGGGCGTCGACGTCCTCGACCGAGGAGACGCCACCGCCGACGGTGAGCGGGATGAAGACCGTCTCCGCCGTCCGCCGGACCACGTCGCGGGTGGTCTCCCGGCCCTCCCGCGACGCCGAGATGTCGAGGAAGGTCACCTCGTCGGCACCCTCGCGTCCGTACAGGGCGGCCAGCTCGACCGGGTCGCCCGCGTCGCGCAGGTTGCGGAAGTTGACGCCCTTGACGACGCGTCCGTCGTGCACGTCCAGGCACGGGATGACGCGGATGGCAACACTCATGGGCGCCAGCCTAGTCGTCCTCGCCCTCCTCCTCGGGGGCCGAGATGGCCGCGGCCACGACGCCGCGCTGCATCCGGTGCCGCACCTCGTGGCAGGTCTCCCGCAGGTCGCCGGGGCCGGCACCGGTGGCGACCTGGTCGGCCAGGTCGACGACCATCCGGGCCCAGCGGACGAAGTCGCCGGCGCTCATCCCGCCCCGGTCCAGCACCTCGGCGAGCGGTCGCCCGGCGCACCAGTCGAACGCCGGCCGGGCGAACCCCGGCGGCAGCTCGATGGTCGACTCCAACCGGGCGTCGCGCTCCACCAGGGAGATCCGCCGGGCGATCCGGCCGACCTGCTCGTACGCCTCGTGGCTGGGCAGGTCAGGCATCCGCTGCGACCGGTGCTCGTCCCCCTTGCGCGGCTGGTAGGTGAACACCGACAGCACGGCGGCCAGCTGGGGGGCCGAGAGGCCGTCCAGGACGCCGTCGCGGATGCACTCGGCGACGACCAGGTCCTCCTCGGAGTAGATCTGGGCGAGCGTACGGCCCTCCCTGGTCACGTCCAGGTCGTCGGTGCCGCTCGCGCGGACGTAGCCGAGGGAGCCGAGTACGGTGCAGATCTTGTCGAACCGATCGGCGATCGACCGGGTCCGGCGGGCGACCTGGTGCTCGACCTGGCGGGCGTCCCGCTCGGCCTGCAGCGCCTTCTCCGCCCACCGGGCGTGCGTCTCCCGGTCGGGGCAGGTGTGGCAGGGGTGGCCGGCCAGCTCGTCGCGCAGCTCGGCGATCCGGGCACGTTCCTTCTCGTTGAGCGAGCCCGTGGCCGGCGCCGTCCTCGGTGCGGTGTCGAGCTCGTCGAGGCGCTGGCGCAGGGCCGCGCCGAGGCTGTGCCGGTGCGAGGGGTCGCGGGACTGGAAGTGCTTGGGGATGCGGACCTTGCCGGCGACCTGGGGCAGCGACGGGAAGTCGGTCAGCGACAGCCGCCGGACCTGGCGGTCCGGGGTCATCACGGTCGGGCGGGGGCCCTGCTGGGGGTCCACGTGGGCGTTGTCGAGGACCACCACCCAGCCCTGGGTGCGGCCGCTCGGCACCCGGACGATGTCGCCGGGGCGCAGGGCGGCGATCAGCCGCTCGGTCTCCTCGCGACGCTGTGCCTTGTCCTGCTTGACCGCGGCGGTCTCGATCCGGTGGATCTCGTCACGCAACCGGGCGTACGCCATGAAGTCGCCGAGGTCGCACGCGGCCTGGCCGGCGAGGTCCTCGTAGTCCCCCGAGCTGCGGGCCAGCCGGCGGGCCAGCCCGACGACGGACCGGTCGGTCTGGAACTGCGCGAAGGACAGCTCGAGGACCGTACGCACCTGGTTGCGCGGCATCCGGTTGAGCATGTTGACGGCCATGTTGTACGTCGGGCGGAACGCGGAGCGCAGCGGGTAGGTGCGCTTGCTGGCCAGCCCGGCCACCGCCCGGGGGTCCATCCCCGGCTGCCAGACGACGACGGCGTGTCCCTCGACGTCGATGCCGCGCCGCCCGGCCCGGCCGGTCAGCTGGGTGTACTCCCCCGGGGTGATCTCGACGTGGGCCTCACCGTTGTACTTGACCAGTTTCTCGATCAGCACCGAACGGGCCGGCATGTTGATCCCGAGGGCGAGCGTCTCGGTGGCGAAGACGACCTTGATCAGGCCGGCCTCGAAGCACTCCTCGACGCATTCCTTGAGCGCCGGCAGGACGCCGGCGTGGTGCGCGGCGACGCCGCGGAGCAGACCGTCGAGGAACGACTCGTAGCCCAGCGCGGCCAGGTCCTCGTCGCTGAAGCCCTCGACGTGGCGCCGGGCGATCGCCAGGATCGCCGCCTCCTCGTCGGGCTGGGTCAGGTGGACGTGGGCGGACTGGAGCTGGCGGACGGCGGCGTCGCAGCCCTGCCGGGAGAAGATGAAGACGATCGCCGGCAGCAGGTCGGCCCGCTCCAGCACCCGGACCACCTCGGCCCGGTGGGCCGGCCGGTAGCGGGAGCGTTCCTGGTGCTCGCGGGCCGCGCCGCCGCCGTAGCGGGTCGCGGCCGCGTTTCGCTTGCCCTTGCCGGAGCGTCCCCGGGGGCGCCGGGAGTCGTCCCGGACGACCCGCGACTCCTCCTTCGCGATCCGTACCAGGGCGGGGTTCACGTCGTAGCTGGCAGCGCGGTCCTCCAGGTCGGCGGTGGGCGCGACGTCGGCGAACAGGTCGGTCAGCCGGTTGCCGACCAGCACGTGCTGGTAGAGGGGCACCGGGCGCCGTTCGGAGACCACGACCTCCATCTCCCCGCGCACCTCGGCGAGCCAGCTGCCGAACTCCTCCGCGTTGGACACCGTCGCGGACAGGCAGACCAGCTGCACCGAGTCGGGCAGCCCGATGATGATCTCCTCCCACACCGGGCCGCGGAACCGGTCGGCGAGGTAGTGCACCTCGTCCATCACCACGAAGCCGAGGCCGCGCAGCGTCGGCGAGCCGGCGTACATCATGTTGCGCAGCACCTCGGTGGTCATCACCACCACCTGGGCGTCGCCGTTGACCGACGAGTCGCCGGTGAGCAGTCCCACCTTCTCGGCGCCGTAGCGGTCGACCAGGTCGTTGTACTTCTGGTTCGACAGCGCCTTCAGCGGGGTGGTGTAGAAGGCCTTGCGCCCCTGGGCGAGGGCCAGGTGCACGGCGAACTCCCCGACGATGGTCTTGCCGGCGCCGGTCGGCGCGGCGACCAGCACCCCGGAGCCCCCTTCGACGGCCCGGCAGGCCTCTTCCTGGTAGTCGTCGAAGTCGAAGCTGTAGTTGTCGGCGAAGCGCTGCACCTCCGGGAACGCCTGGTGGCGCCGGAAGCGGGCGTACGCCTCGGCCGGGGAGAGGTCCTCAGCTTCTGCCATGCCCCGAAGATAGCGCGGCTCAGCGGCTCCGGCGCAGCATCGGCGTACGGGAGCCCGGGGTGAAGACGGTGAGGGCGTCGGGGGCGGCGGTGACGGTGAGCGGCACCGGCCCCAGTTCGTCACCGTCGGCCATGCCGTACAGGCCGTCGCCGTCGATGACGACCTCCTGGGCCCGGAGCTGTTCCACCGCGGGGTCCCGGACGAAGCTGCCGGTGAAGAGGGCGGGCAGCAGCCGGATGAAGGTACCCCGACTGACCGGGTGGACGATGGTCAGGTCGAGCAGCCCGTCGGTGACGTCCGCGTCGGGGCAGATCGCCATGCCGCCCCCCAGGTAGCCGGCGTTGCCGACGGCGACCAGGATCGCGGGGATCTCACGGCGTTCGCCGTCGATCACCAGCCGGTAGGGCAGCGGCTCGAACTGGGCGAGCTGGACGGTCGCCGACCACGCGTAGCGCAGCCGGCCGCGCGGGAAGGTCGTACGGTTCGCGCGGAGGTTCACCAGGGCGTCGAAGCCGGTGGAGACGACCGAGACGACGTGCTCCTGCGACCCGTCGCCGGGTCCGCGGTCGACCAGGGTGCCGGTGACCCGGGCCAGGTCGATCCGGCGGGTGGCGCCGCGGACGACCAAGCGGGCGGCCGCCACCGGGTTGGCCGGCGGCAGGCCCAGGCCGCGGCAGGAGTCGTTGCCGGTGCCGGCGGGGATCAGGCCCAGCGGGACGTCGGTGCCGGCACAGGCGTTCGCCCCCAGGTGCATCATGCCGTCGCCGCCCATCACCAGCAGGGCGTCGGCGCGACGGTCCCCCTCTTCGGGCCGGGCGGCCGCGACGGCCCGCCGGCAGTGCGCAGCGGCCTCGGCGAACCCGGCGGCGAGGTGGACCCGTACGTCGACCCCCGGCAGGGAGGTGACCAGTTCGGTGACCACCTTCGGGAGCAGCTTGCGGGCCCGCCCCAGCCCGGCGCTGGGGTTGACCACGAGGCTCAGGACGGGCGCTTCGTCAGTCACCGACGCTCCCGGCCGGGGCGTCCTCGGCCACCTCTTCGGCGGCGAGCCTGGTCCCCCTGCGCCGGTCGTTGATCCGACAGATGATCTCGGCCGCCACGTACAGCACGGTCATCGGCACCGCCAGGGCCAGCATCGAGATCGGGTCGGTCGACGGCGAGGCGACGGCCGCGAAGACGAAGATGCCGACGATGGAGTAGGAACGGACCGCGCCCAGCTGGGCACCCGTCACCACCCCGGCGAAGTCCAGCGCCACGATCACGACCGGCAGTAGGAACGCCACCCCGAAGACCAGCATGATCTGGATCATGAAGGTGAGGAACGGAACCATCTCGACCATGTTCGCCACCGGCGAGTTCTGCGGCGTGAAGCCGAGCAGGACGACGATGCCCTTCGGCAGCACCCAGTAGCCCAGGGCGACACCGCAGAGGAAGAGCGGCACACCGGCGCCGATGAAGCCGATCGCCCACTTCTTCTCCTTGACCAACAGTCCGGGCGCGATGAACGCCCAGATCTGGTAGAGCCAGAACGGGCTGCTCACCACGGTCCCGGCGATCGCGACGATCTTGATCGCCAGCGTCATCGGGGCGGCCACGCCGGCGTTGACGACCATCACCTCCTGGCCCGGCCGGGACCGGTTGATCTCGTGCAGCGCCTCGAGGTACGGGCGCAGCAGGAACGCGTAGAGATCGTTGTAGAAGAAGGCCGTGACGGCCATCCCGACGAGCACCAGGATGACGATCACGATGACCCGGTACCGCAGTTCCCGGAAGTGGTCGACCAGGGTCATCCGGCCGTCCGAGGCCATCGCCGGAGGTCGGAGCCAGGCGAGGCGCCGCCTCTTCAGCGGCGCTCCCTCCTGAGCGGCCCCGACCGGCCCGGTGGGGTCCGCCGCTGCGGACCGTGCGGGGTCGAGCGAATCCGCCACGGGTTCAGTGGTCCTTCTTGGTCTCCGGGTCGACGATCTCGGCGTCGTGGACCTCGCCAGTCCCCTTCACCTCGTCGGCGGCAGGCTTCTGCTCGGCGTTGTCGACAGCCTTGGGGTCACGGCGGAGATCATGGGTCTCCTCCTTGAACTCGCGGATGGCGCGGCCGGTGCTCTTGCCCAGGCCGGCGAGTCGGGAGCCGCCGAACAGCAGCAGCACGATGGCGAGGATGATGAGCAGCTCGGGGCCGCCGAGTCCTGCCAGGGAGAGGGGGGACATAGGAACCTCTGTCTCGTTCAGTGACGGTGCGTGGTGTGCCGGGGCCCGATCCCACCGAAGTCGGGTTCGAACTCGAGGTCCACCTGACCCGATGGTACGCGCGCCGCGTCGGGGTCCGTCTCCGCCTCCGGCCCCGTCGCGGGACCGTCGGTGGGGAACGGCGCGAGATCGTCGACGAGGCTGAGAATCTCCTCAGCCTGACGCCCGACCATCTCGACCTCGCTGAGCAGGTCCTGGACCTTGTGCCACATCCAGACCGCGTACGCGACCAGGCCGACGAGCCCGAGCACCGCGATGCCGACGAACACGAGGACCCAGATCATGAGGGGGAGCCTACCCGACCCAGGCGGCGGGCCCGGTCGTACGTCCATGGCCCCCGGCGGCCGCGGGCCCCCGGTAGAGGGCGAGCGTGGCCCGGGCCCGCTCCAGCGCACCTTCGCGGGCCTCGGCCGGGTCGAGCAGCACGACGTCGGCGCCGCAGCGCAGCAGCAGCCCGGTCAGCCAGGTCGGGTCGAGCACCCCGAGCGTGACGACCAGGTCGCCGTCGGCGGGGTGACGACCGGCCCTGGCGGCGTCCGCGGCGGTGGCCGGCCGGACCCCGGTGGTCGGGTAGTACTCGACCAGCCAACCGGCCTCGCGGCGCACCCACAGGGTGATCTGGTCGGCCAGCTCGAGCCGGCGGATCCAGCCGGGTCCACTGTCGACGTCGCCGTGGTCGAGGGCGGCGCGGGCGAGCACCGTGGCGGCACCGATCCGGTCCATCCGGAAGGACCGCCGGTCGGCCCGGTCGAGGTCCCAGGCCTCCAGGTAGTGGTAGCCGTCGACGACCCTGGTGGTGAGGGCGTCGACGGTACGCCGGGTGGCCCGGCCCTGGGCGTCGACGTAGTCGAGCGCCAGGCTGCGCCGCTCCTCCAGCGCCCGGGCCACCGCGGCCCGCACCACGGGGGTGCCGGAGGCGACGGACAGCCGGAAGAGGTCCGCGGCGGCCGCGTGTTCCCCGGCCGCGGCCGCGATCTTCGCGGCGGCGGAGGCGATCACCTCGGCGGTGCGGCCGGTGGAGGTGTCGGCGAGGCCGCGCAACCCGACCAGCAGGGCGACCGCCTCGTCCGGGCTGAACCGGGCCGGGAGGGTCGGCGCGTTGTCGCGCGAGGGCCGGATGATGCCCTGCTCGAGGGCATCGAAGTCGACGTCGAGCAGGTAGAAGCCGAGCTGGCCGGGCAGTTCGCACATCGTCAGCAGCCGGACGTCCTCGCGGGCCTGGTCGGCGCTGACGCCGAACTCGCGGGCCACGTCCTCGACCGTCGTCTCGTCCTGGCCGCGCAGCCAGGTGCTGAGGGCGAGCAGCCGAGGGACCTGTTCAGCGGCGGTGCTCACGATCGCCTCTCCCCTCCACCGTGGTCGCCTGGCATCGCCGCGGCCAGCATCGTGTCGAGATGGTCGACCAGCTCGGACCGCAGCGCGGGCGGGGACAGCACGACGACGTCGGTGCCGAGCATCGCCAGCTCCCCGACGAAGCCGTTCCGGTAGCGGTACTCCACCCGCCAGGCCCGGTAGCCGGCCGGCGCGGCATCGTCGGCCGGGGTCAGCTCCCGGTGCAGGGCGCCCTCGCGGCCGGGGCGTACGGCGATCACCGCCTCCTCGAGGTCCTGCACCGTGGACACCTCGTCGGACAGCCGGCGGACGGCGTCCGGATCGGGCACGGGGAAGGCGAAGTACGCCACCCCTGCCTTCACGGCGCCGCGGATCCGGGACAGCTTGAACTTCCGGGTGTCGTGCCGGTCGACGTCGGCCCCGAAGAGGTACCACTGACCGTGGGTCATCGTGAGGCCCCACGGCTCGACGTGGCGGGTGCCGCGGTCGGCGTAGTCGAAGGTGACCCGGCGCCTGTTGGTGACGGCGTCGCGCAGCACGGCCAGGCCGCGACTGGCCTCCGGGCGGGTGTCGGCGACGTCGCTGGGGGCGAACAGCGTCGACAGCGCGTCGGTGTCCGGCTCGACCCCGATGGAGCGCAGTTTCATCAGCGCCCGCTGCGAGGAGGCGGCCATCCCGGCCTCCCGCCAGCTGCGGGCGGCCAGCGCCACGGCGGCCGCCTCCTCGGGGTCCAGGTCCACCGGCGCCAGGGCGAACTCGCCCACCCTGATCCGGTAGCCCTCCTCCTCGCCGACGCCGCTGGTCTCGATCGGCAGGGCCATCTCGACCCGCAGGGCCTTCTTGTCGCGTTCGAAGCTCTGGTTGAAGGCGGCGTCCGACAGCCCGGCGTAACCCTCGACCAGCTCCCGGATCCGCGCCTTGGTCAGCGGTTGCGGGGCGCCCAGCAGGAGCACGGTGAGCACGACCCGCCGTTCGGCGTTGCTCGGCGCCATGGCCACCCCTCCGTCCTCCCGGTCTACCCTCGTGCCTGCGAGACTAACAGCCAGCATGCCGACCACCGGGGAGGAGCAGCCTGTGACGACCGTGCAGCAGCCGGGACCGGCCGGCGCGGGGGCGGGGCGGTTCGCCCCGAGCCCGACCTCGGACCTGCACGTCGGCAACCTGCGCACCGCGCTGCTGGCCTGGTTGTTCGCGCGGCACTCGGGACGTCGCTTCCTGGTCCGGATCGAGGACCTGGACACTGCCCGGGTGGCCCATGACCCTGCGGTCGCCGCCCGCCAGCTCGCGGACCTGCAGGCCTTCGGCCTGGACTGGGACGGCGAGGTCGTCCGCCAGTCGGACCGGCTGGCGGCGTACGCGGCGGCGGTCGACCGGCTGGCGGACGATCCCGGCACCTACCCGTGCTTCTGCACCCGGCGCGAGATCGCCGAGGCGGTCAGCGCCCCGCACGCCCCACCCGGCGCCTACCCCGGCACCTGCCGACGGCTGACCGCGGAGGAACGGACCCGTCGGGCGGTCGACCGTCGGCCGGCGCTGCGGGTGCGCGGTGGCGACGTCACCGTCGAGGTGGTCGACGCGCTGGCCGGCCGGTTCGCCGGGCCGGTGGACGACTTCGTGCTGCGCCGCAACGACGGGGCGTACGCCTACAACCTGGCCGTGGTCGTCGACGACCTCGCCCAGGGGGTGGACCAGGTGGTCCGCGGCGACGACCTGCTGGCGTCCTCCCCCCGCCAGGCCTGGCTGACGCAACGCCTCGGCGGCCGGGCCCCGGCGTACGCGCACGTCCCGCTGGTGGTCAGCCAGGAGGGCCGCCGGCTGGCCAAGCGCGACGGCGCCGTGACGCTGGCCGACCTGGCGGCCCGGGGGATGCCGGCGGCCGCCGTGCGGTCACGGCTGGCCGTCTCGCTCGGCCTGGCCGAGGCCGGGGAGCCGGTCACGACGGCCGGGCTGCTGGATCGCTTCGACCCGGCCGCACTCCCCCGCACCCCGTGGGTGTGGGATCCGGAGGCTCAGGAGACCTGGAGGATGTCCACCACGTAGACCAGGGTCGCCCCGGCCGGGATTCCCTGGTCGGCCACGCCGTCGGGGTAGCCCTCCGACGGCGGGACGACGATCAGGATCCGGCTGCCCACGGTCTGGTCCTTCAGGGCGGTCTGCCAGCCCTTGATCAGCTCGGACAACAGGCCCGACTCCGGCGCCGCCGCGACCTGCTGGCCGTTCACCGTCTTCGGGGCGAACGTGTCGTCGACCTGCTTGGCGCCGTCCCACAGCCAGGCCCGGTAGTTGACCACGACGGTCGAGGAGGCCGTGACCTTGTCACCCTTGCCCTTGATCAGCGGCTGGACGACCAGCTGGGTCGGGGCGGAGCCCGACGGGATGGAGATCTTGGGGTCGTTCACGGCACCGCTGACGGTCGGCTGCCCGGACGGCTGGGTGACCTTGTCGCCGGACGGTCCGCTGAGCGGGACGCTGACGATGTCGACGACGAAGACCAGGGTGTCGCCGACCTGGATGCCGGCCTGCGCGATGCCGCCGCTGGAGTCGTAGCCGTCCTTGCCGGGGATCGCGATCAGCACCCGGGAGCCCTGCTTCTTGCCGACCAGGCCCTTGGAGAAGCCGGCGATCACGCCGTTCAACTTGAACGAGGTGGGCTTCCCGTTGGCGTACGAGGCGTCGAAGACCTCGCCGGTGCGACCGTTCAGGCCCTGGTAGTGGACGGTGACGGACATGTCGGCGGTCACCTCGGGGCCGCTGCCCTCGAGCAGCACCTTGGACTGGGTCTCGGCGACGGTGAACGGGGTGAACTTCACCGTCGGGGACTCGCCGAACTTCCCCTGCACGCTGACGCCGTCCAGGTTGGTGACCTGGGCGGGTTCGGCGGCCGCCGACGCGGAGGCGCTCGCGGAGGCACTCGCCGAGGCGGACGGCGAGGCCGAGCCGCCGGCAGCGCAGCCGGCCAGCCCGAGGCCCAGGGCCAGGACCGAGGCGACCAGGCCCGGGAGCGCGACACGTCGCCGCCGGGCCGTACGGGCGGGACGGTCGGGACGGTCGGGACGGGGGCGCAGGTAGTCCATCACGTCGGGCAGCCTACCCCGACGGGTCACCACGGACGGGTCACCACAGGGGTTCGGTGAGCGAGGCGATCAGGGCGTCGACCCGGTCGTCGGTGTCCCGGAACGGGTCGCGCAGGGTCAGCGCCCGGGTCTGGTTGCCCCGGTTGACCCGCAGGTGCATCCAGTCGGCCAGGTAGTCAACCCCGGCCTCCCGGGCGGCGTCGATGAACGCCCCGCGCAGCCGGGCCCGGGTCGGCGGCGGCGTGGTCAGGGCCGCGTCGACGGCGGCGTCGTCGACCACCCGGCTGACCTCGCCGTGCGCGTCGAGCAGCCGGAACAGCCCGCGCCCCTCGGCGATGTCGTGGTACGCCACGTCGAGCTGCGCCAACCGCGGGCTGTCCGGTGGCAGGCCGTGCCGGTCGGCGTAGCGGGTCATCAGCCGGTGCTTGATCGCCCAGTCGATGTCGCGCGACAGCGTCGCCAGGTCACCGGCCTCGAGAGCGGTGAGCGTACGTTCCCACAGCGCCAGCGCCTGTTCCAGCGACGGGGCGAACGGCCCCAGCCGGTCGCGGTGGTCGAGCACCGCCTGCAGGTAGGCGTGCTGGAGATCCAGGGCCGTGGCGGTCCGCCCGTTGGCCAGCTCGACCGGGGTGCGGCCGGTGATGTCGCGGGAGATCTGGCGGATCGCCAGGTTGGGGTTGTCGAGGGTGAGGTCGGGAAGCGCCACCCGGGCCTCGACCAGCCGCAGCACCAGTTCGGTGGCACCGACCTTGAGCAGGGTCGTGGTCTGGGACATCGAGGAGTCACCGACGATGACGTGCAGCCGCCGGTAGAGCTCGGGGTCGCCGTGCGGCTCGTCGCGGGTGTTGATCATCGGCCGGGACCGGGTGGTCGCCGAGGAGACGGTGTCCCACATCTGGTCGGCCCGCTGGCTGAGCTGGAACACGGTCGGCTGGTCGGCGCCGGGCGCATGCTCGGGCCGCTCGTACAGTCGGGTGCGGGACAGGTGACCGGCCCCGGCGATCAACTGACGACTGACCAGGAACGGGAGGATGACCCGGTAGTAGCGGTTGATGTCGACGGCTCGGTCCACCAGGTAGTTCTCGTGGCAGCCGTAGGAGTTGCCGGCGGAGTCGACGTTGTTCTTGAACAGGAAGATGTCGACCGGGGTGCCGTCGACGGCGAGCTGGTCGGTGGCGAGCCGACGCAGGTCCTCGACCAGCCGGTTGCCGACCGCGTCGTGGGCGACCAGGTCGAGCAGGTCGTCGCACTCGGCGGTGGCGTACTCGGGGTGGGAGCCGACGTCGAGATAGATCCGCGACCCGTTGCCGAGGAAGACGTTGCTGGAGCGGCCCCAGGCGATCATCCCGCGGAACATCTGCCGGGCGATCTCCTCCGGCCCGACCCGTCGCTCGCCCCGGGGGCGGCTGGTCAGCCCGTACTCGGTCTCCAGTCCGTAGATCCGCCGGATCCGGGCCTCACCCTGCTCGGTCCGTGTCATGCCCGTAACCCGGTCACGCCAGGAGCCCCGTCACGGGGCTCACATCCCGACCAGGTCGAGCAGCTTGCCCAGCTCCTCGCGGGTGAGGTCACGCATCTCGCCGGGCTGGAGGCGGCCGAGCCGCACCGGCCCGATCGCGATCCGGGTGAGCTTCTGCACCGGGTGGCCGAAGGCTTCCATCATCCGTCGGACCACCCGGTTGCGGCCCTCGTGCAGGGTGATCTGCAGCAGCGTCGCGTCCGGCAGGGTCTGCATCACCTTCACCTTGTCCGGGCGCACCGGGCCGTCCTCGAGGGTGATGCCGCGCTGGATCCGCTTGAGGGTGTGCGGGGACACCTGGCCGAGCACCTGCGCCACGTACGTCTTGGGCACCTCGTAGGAGGGGTGTGCCAGCCGGTGGGCGAACTCCCCGTCGTTGGTGAGGATGATCAGACCCTCGGTCTCGGTGTCGAGCCGCCCGACATGGAAGAGGCGTACGTTGCGCCGGTCGATGTAGTCGCTGAGGGTCTCGCGGCCCTCGGGGTCGTCCATCGTGGAGACGACGCCGCGCGGCTTGTTCAGCACGGTGTAGACGTGGTGCCGTGCGGTCGGGATACGGGAACCGTCGACGCGGATCTCATCCTTCTCGGGGTCGACCCGCCGGCCCTGCTCGGTCACCAGTTCGCCGTTCACCTCGACCCGGCCGTCCTGGATCAGTTGTTCGCTGGCCCGGCGGGAGGCGATACCGGCCTGCGCGAGGACCTTCTGGAGGCGGATGCCCTCGTGCTCGTCATCGTTCTCGGTCATCGGGTCTCCTCGGGTGGGTTCGTTCTCGATCGCGGCCGCGCGTGGCGACCGGGCGGCGGAGCCGCCGTGCTGGGGGCCGGGCGTGGGGTCAGGCTTCGAGGCGCGCGAGCACCTCGCGGGCCAGCGACCGGTAGGCCTCGGCGCCGGGTGAGCTGGACGCGTACGTGGTGATGGGTTCGCCGGCGACGGTCGTCTCGGGGAACTTGACGGTGCGCCGGATGACGGTGTGGAAGACCTGGTCACCGAAGGCGTCGACGACGGTCTGCAGCACCTCACGGGCATGCAGGGTGCGCCCGTCGTACATGGTGCCGAGCAGGCCGAGCACGGTCAGCCGCGGGTTGAGCCGGTCCTGGACCTTCGCGATGGTGTCGGTCAGCAGGGCGACGCCGCGCAGGGCGAAGAACTCGCACTCCAGCGGGATCACCACGGTGTCGGCGGCGGTCAGCGCGTTGACGGTGAGCAGGCCGAGGGAGGGCGCGCAGTCGACCAGGATCACGTCGTAGCGGTCGCGCAGCGGCTCGAGGACCCGGGACAGGGTCAGCTCCCGGGCCACCTCGGAGACCAGTTGGATCTCGGCGGCCGACAGGTCGATGTTGCTGGGCAGGATGTCCATGCCCTCGACCGGGGACTCCGCGATGACGTCGTCGACGTCGGTCCGGGAGCCGAGGAGGAGGTTGTAGATGCTCAGCTCGAGGGTGTGCGGGTTGATCCCCAGGCCGACCGACAGCGAGCCCTGGGGGTCGAGGTCGACCAGCAGTACCTTGCGGCCGGTCTCGACCAGCGCGGCACCGAGGTTGATCGTCGTGGTGGTCTTGCCGACGCCACCCTTCTGGTTGCACATCGCGATGATCGTGGCGTGCTTCGGGCCGGGGCCCGGCGGGGTGGGCTCGGGGATGTCGGGCCAGGGTCGGCCGGTCGGGCCGAGGCCGGCCTCGTCGGTGTCGGGGGCGTCGACGTCGAACAGTGCCGCGTCGCCCTCACGCGCCTCACCGAACCGGTCCACGGAACCCCCTTCGAGCTGTCGGAGCCAACACTACCCATGTCAGGCTGGCAATGGTGGTCAAGTGTAGCGTCACCGCGACCGGTGAGTCGGGCGTCGCGACAGTCCGACGTGGCTCTCGGGCCGAGGCTGATGACGCACCGACGAGGACGGCGTCGTCGG
>CAYOBI010000031.1:18673-28059 GCA_964402325.1 uncultured Propionibacteriaceae bacterium
GCGACGCTCGGCCTACGCAGCCGCCCAGCCGGTCGTCACCGCGCCCGGGGGTGGGCCTCCGCGTACACCTCGCGCAGATGATCAACGGTGACCAGGGTGTAGATCTGGGTCGTCGTCACCGACGCGTGACCCAGCAGTTCCTGCACCACCCGGACGTCCGCGCCACCGTCCAGCAGGTGGGTGGCGTACGAGTGCCGCAGCGTGTGCGGGGAGATCTCGACGTCCAGGCCGGCGGCGTCGGCGGCGCGTCGGATCACCTCCCAGGCGCTCTGCCGGGACAGCCGGGCGCCGCGGGTGTTGAGCAGCAGGGCCGGGTCACCACTGCCCCTGCCCGCCAGGGCCGGCCGGCCGCGCACCAGCCAGGCCTCGACCGCCCGTGCGGCGTACGACCCGAGCGGCACGAGACGTTCCTTGGAGCCCTTGCCGAGCAGGCGCAGGGCGGTGGGCCCGTCGGCCAAGGCCCGCAGGGCCCGGGTGAGGTCGTCGACGTCGAGCCGGACCACCTCGGAGACCCGCGCGCCGGTGCCGTAGAGCAGCTCCAGCAGGGCGGCGTCGCGCAGTCCCACCGGGGTCGACCGGTCGGGGGCGGCGAGCAGCGCCTCCACCTGGGCCACGGTCAGCGCCTTGGGCAGGTGCCGCCCGGTCGACGGCGGCCGGATGTCGGCGGCCGGGTCGGCGGCGACCAGTCCTTCCCGGGCGGCGAACCGGTGGAAGGAGCGTACGGCCACGACGGCACGGGCCACCGAGGCGGCAGCCAGCGGCGGATGGTCGGCATCGCCGGTGGACAGGTGCGCGGGGAAGCCCCCGACGATGCCCTCGGTGACCTCGTCGGGGCTGTTGATGCCGCGGCCGCGCAGGTAGGCCCGATAGCGGTCCAGGTCGCGGCGGTAGTTGCTCAGGGTGTTGGCGGACAGACCGCGCTCGACGCCGAGGTGGGCCAGGAAGGCGGTCACCAGGTCGTCGAGGCCCTCGCGCGGTGCGCGGCTCATCGTCGCCGGCTCCCCGGAGCCGCTCAGGCGAACGGGGCGCGGGCGAGGAACTCACCGCGCAGCCCGCGGGCGGGCCACGGCGCGTCGGCCGGCCGGAGTCGGTCCCAGCCACCGGGCCGGGCCGCGGCGGCGGCCATCACCCCGGCGACCAGCACCGGGTTCTGCAGCCGGCCGTCGAGGATCGCCTCGACGACGTCCCCGAAGCCCGCGCGGACGATGTCCATCTGGGCCTCCTCGCCGTCGGCGACGAAGCCGTCGGGGCGGGGCTCGGGATGCAGGTCGCGGGCGAGGTAGATCCGGATGCTCTCCTGGCTGGCGCCCGGGGAGGTGAACATGTCCACCAGCACCCGCCAGTCGTCGGCCCGCAGGCCGACCTCCTCGGCGAGTTCACGGCGGGCCGCGGCGACGTGGTCCTCCCCGTCGACGTCGAGCAGCCCGGCGGGCGGCTCGACCAGGCGCAGCCCGGCCGGGTGTCGGTACTGGCGGACCAGGACCACCCGGTCCGCGTCGTCGAGCGCGATGATGCCGACCGCGCCGGGGTGGCGGATCCACTCCCGGCGCAGTTCGGCGCCGGTCGGGTCGACCACCTGGTCACGGACGAGGTCGAACACGGCCCCCTCCCCCACCAGGTGGCGCGAGCTGACCGGCCAGGCCATCGGGACGTCGCACAGTTCGGCGGCGTCGAGCACCTCGGTGGGGCCGTCGGTCACCTCAGGCCTCGTCCTCGACCGGCAGCCGGTCGCTGTCGCGACGCTGCAGCGCGGCCCGGACCAGGCCGGCGAACAGCGGGTGCGGACGGGTCGGGCGGGACTTGAACTCGGGATGGGCCTGGGTGGCGACGAAGTACGGGTGGATTTCCTCCGGCAGCTCGATGAACTCCACCAGGCTGTGGTCCGGCGAGGTGCCGCTGATCACCAGTCCGGCCTGTTCGAGCCGCGGCCGGTAGGCGTTGTTCACCTCGTAGCGGTGGCGGTGGCGCTCCGAGACGTGCACCGACCCGTACAGCCGGGAGATCTGGGAGTCCCGGTCCAGGGTGGCATCGTACGCCCCCAGCCGCATCGAGCCGCCGAGGTCACCCTGGCCGGAGACGATGGACTGCTGCTCGGCCATGGTGGCGATCACCGGGTCGGCGGTGTCGGGGTTGAACTCCGACGAGTCGGCGCCCTCGATGCCGGCCAGGTGCCGGGCGACCTCGATCACCATCACCTGCAGGCCCAGGCACAGGCCGAGGATCGGGATGCGGTTCTCCCGGGCGTACCGTACGGCGCCGATCTTGCCCTCGACCCCGCGGATGCCGAACCCGCCGGGCACGCAGATGCCGTCGACGTCGCCGAGATGCTCCGCCGCACCTTCCGGCGTCTCGCAGCTGTCGGAGGGGACCCACTTGACCGAGACCTTGGCCCAGTTGGCGAAGCCGCCGGCGCGCAGTGCCTCGGTCACCGACAGGTAGGCGTCGGGCAGGTCGATGTACTTGCCGACCAGGGCGATGGTGACCGCCTCGCGGGGCTTGTGGACCCGCTCCAGCAGGTCGTTCCACTTGGTCCAGTCGACGTCCCGGAAGGGCAGGTTGAGGCGGCGGACGACGAACACGTCGAGGCCCTCGTTGTAGAGCACCTTCGGGATGTCGTAGATCGACGGGGCGTCGGGGCAGGAGACGACCGCCTCCTCCTCGACGTCGCAGAACAGGGCGATCTTGTGCTTGATGCCGCCGGGGATCTCGCGGTCGGAGCGGCAGACGATCGCGTCGGGCTGGATGCCGCCCTGGCGCAGCGCGGCGACGGAGTGCTGGGTCGGCTTGGTCTTCAGCTCACCCGACGGGCCGAGGTAGGGCACCAGGGAGACGTGCAGGAAGAACGAGTTGTCCCGGCCGACCTCGCGGCGGACCTGGCGGGCGGCCTCGAGGAAGGGCAGCGACTCGATGTCGCCGACGGTGCCGCCGATCTCGTGGATGACGACGTCGACCTCGTCGCCGCCCATCCGCAGCATCTCGTCCTTGATCTCGTTGGTGATGTGCGGGATCACCTGGACGGTGTCGCCGAGGTACTCGCCGCGCCGTTCCTTGGCGATCACCGACGCGTAGACCTTGCCGGTGGTGACGTTGGCGTCGGCGTTGAGGTGCCGGTCGAGGAAGCGCTCGTAGTGGCCGATGTCCAGGTCGGTCTCGGCGCCGTCCTCGGTCACGAACACCTCACCGTGCTGGAAGGGGTTCATCGTGCCGGGATCGACGTTGATGTACGGGTCCAGCTTCTGCATCGTGACCCGGAGTCCGCGGGCGACCAGAAGGCTGCCGAGACTCGAGGCGGTCAGTCCCTTGCCGAGTGACGAGGCGACACCCCCGGTGACGAAGATGTGCTTGGTCTCGACATGATGCTGGTTCAGATTCGCGTGGCCCACGGACCTCCACCCTATCTGCTGGAGCGCCTGCCGACCAAAGTTCCGTGCGACGCCGGCTCGGCGGCCACGGCGAGCAGCTCCTCGGCATGGGCCAGGGCGGTGTCGGTGGCGTCGATGCCGGCCATCATCCGGGCCAGTTCGCCGGCCCGGTCGGCCCGGGCGACCTCGCGGACGCCACTGGTGGTGATCCGGCCGTCGTCGGACTTCACCACGACGAAGTGCCGGTCGGCGAACGCGGCGACCTGGGCCAGGTGGGTGACCACGACGACCTGGGAGCGCTCGGCGAGCCGCTTCAGGCGGCGGCCGATCTCGACGGCGACCGCGCCACCGACGCCGGCGTCGACCTCGTCGAAGACCAGCGTCTGGTCGGGGCTGTCCGCCACCGTCACCTCGAGGGCGAGCCGGACCCGGGACAGCTCGCCGCCGGAGGCGACCTTGCCGAGGGGCCCGGGCGGCGCACCGAGGTTCGCGGCGAACAGGAACTCGATCGACTCGGCCCCCCAGGGGCCGGGCTCGCCGGGCTCCAGCACGACGCTGAGCCGGGCGTTGGGCATGGCCAGGGCGGCCAGCTCCCCCCGGACCGACTCCTCGAGCCGGCCGGCGGCGGCGGTACGGGCGGCGGTCAGGTCGGCGGCCAGTCCGGAGAGTCGGGCGGTCAACCGGCCGACCTCGGCATCCAACTCGCCGATCCGGTCGTCGGTGCCGACCAGCTCGTCGAGACGCCTTCGGGAGGCGTCGGCCCAACCGAGGACGGCGTCGGTGGTGTCGCCGTACTTGCGGTGCAGGGTGGCCAGCGCGGCCCGCCGGGCGGTGATCTCCTCCAGTCGGGCGGGGTCGGCCTCCAGCCCGTCGAGGTAGCCGGCCAGGTCGGCGCCGAGGTCGTTGAGCTGATAGACGAGGTCGCGCGTCCGGGCGGCCAACGACCCGGCCTGCGCGTCGGCCTCGGCGATCGACTCCAAGGCGTGCCGGGCGACCCCGACCAGCGCGGCCGCGCCCGGCGAGGTGTCGAAGTCGACCTCGTCGCCGTTGAGGGCGAGCGCCGCCTTCGCCGCCGCGACCCGCAGGTCGTCGACGGCCTGCAGCCGCTTGGTCTCGGCCACGAGCTCCTCGTCCTCGCCGGGGGTCGGGTCGACCGCCGCGATCTCGTCCAGGGCGTGGCGCAGCATGTCGACCTCCCGGGCGCGTTGCCGTGCCCGGGCCCGGAGCGTGTCGAGCTCGGCGGACGCGGTCCGCCAGGCCTGCCAGGTGGCCCGGTAGTCGGCCAGGACCACCTGCAGGGCCTCCCCGCCGAAGCGGTCGACCATGTCCCGCTGGGTGTCGGGCAGCGCCAGCCGGATCTGGCCGGACTGGCCGTGGATGGTGATCAGTTCCTCGCTGACCGTGATGAGCGAGGCGACCGGCACCTGGGCGCCGCCGACGTAGGCCCGGGACCGGCCGGCAGCGCCGACGGTACGGGCGAGCACCAGCTCCGGGTCGTCCGCGGGCTCGTCCAGGGTCCCACCGAGGTCATCGACGCGCTCGCGCACCGCGGCGGGCAGCCGGTCGAAGCGGCCCTCGACCCGGGCCGTACGTTCCGTCCCGGCACCGTCGCGGCGGACGATGCCGCGGGCGGCGCGCTGGCCGAGCAGCAGTCCCAGGCCGCTGACGATCATCGTCTTGCCCGCGCCGGTCTCACCGGTGACGGCGGTGAACCCCGGCGCCAGGTCGAGCGTCGCGTCGGCGATGACGCCGAGGTCGGTGATCCGCAGTTCGCTGATCATGCGCCGTGCCGTTCGTCGGCGCCGCGACGCTCGGCGGCACCGCGCCAGCCCTCGATGTTCAGCCCGAACTTCCGGACCAGTCGGCCGGTGAAGTCGTCGGGGGCGATGCGGGCCAGCTGCAGCCGGTGCGAGCCGCGGGTCACGTCGAGCACGTTGCCGGGGGCGAGGTCGAAGGAGCGGCGCCCGTCGAGCCAGACGACGGCGTTGTTCTGCTCGGCCCGCACCACCTGGACGTGGACGTGCGCGTCGGCGGGTACCACCACCGGTCGGTTGAACAGGGCATGGGCGCTCAGCGGGACGATCAGCATCGCGTCGACGCCGGGCCAGGTGACCGGACCACCGGCCGAGAACGCGTACGCCGTGGAGCCGGTCGGGGTGGAGACCAGGATGCCGTCGCAGCTCCACCGCGACAGCGGCTGGTCGTTGACGGCCACCACGGCCTCCAGCATCCGCTGCCGCGACGCCTTCTCCAGCGAGGCCTCGTTGACCGCGAAGGACTCCCAGAGCACCGTCCCCGAAGGCCCGGAGAGGACCCGGACCCGGGCGGTGAATCGGGACTCGGTGTGGTACGTCCGGTGGCAGACCGCCGCCACCACTTGGTCGATCTGGGACGACTCCGCCTCGGCGAGGAACCCGACGTGGCCGAGGTTGACCCCGAGGATCGGCAGGTCGACCGAGAGGGCCCACTCGACGCCGCGCAGGATGGTGCCGTCGCCACCGAAGACGACCGCCAGCTCGCAGTCGTTGGTCCCCGCCTCGTCGATCAGGTCGGTCCGCAGGCCGGCACCCTCGAGGAACGTGGCCATCTCCCGGGCGTCGGACCGGGGCAGCACGCAGGTGATGCCCTGGCCGGCTACTCCGTGCATGAACTGCACCGCGGCCCGGACCGCCTCGGGCCGGTGGGTGTGGGTGATCACCGCGACGCGGCGCCCGCCGGGACCACTCACCGGGTCGGTGGCGCTGACGTCGGGGCCGGGGTGCGGGGTGCTCACCGGGCCAGCCTAAACGCTGCGGGAAGCCTCGGGGCGCAGGCCGGCCCACGCGGCGACCATCGCCACGGCCACCGCCAGGCCGCAGAAGACCGAGACGGCGACCCACCCGCCGACGGCGAACAGGTAGCCGCCGCCCCACCCCATCAGGGACGAGCCGGCGTAGTAGAAGAAGTTGTACAGGGCGGTCGCCTGGGCCCGGCCCTCGGTGGCCATGATGCCGGCCAGGGCCGAGGCGATGGCGTGGCCGGCGAAGAACCCGGCGGTCAGCACGACCAGGCCGATGATGATGACGGCGATGGACGGGATCCAGGTGAGGGCCAGCCCGCCGAGCATCAGCCCGCCGGAGCCGAGCAGGACCGTACGTCGACCGAACCGTACGCCGGCGCGGGTCGCCTGTTGCGACGACCAGGTGCCGGCCAGGTAGGACAGGAAGAGCAGCGAGGTGACGGTCGGCGACAGCGCGAACGGCGGCCGTTCCAGCCGGAACCCGAGGTAGTTGTACACGGTGACGAAGGCGCCCATCAGGCAGAACGCCTGGACGAAGACCGCCAGCATCCGTGGCCGGCGCAGGTGCCTTACAGCCCGTCGGGACACGTCGAGCAGGGACGTACGCCGCGGGGTGAAGCGCCGGGCCGGGGGCACCAGGACGGCGAACAGCACGGCGGCCACCGCACTCACGGCGATCACGGCGCCGACCCCGGCCCGCCAGGAGCCGGTCAGGTCGGTGACCGGGCCGGAGACGAGTCGACCGGAGAGCCCGCCGAGGGAGGTACCGGAGATGTAGAGCCCGGTGGCGGCCGCCATCGAGGCGGCGTGGGTCTCCTCGGTGATGTACGCGACCGCGACGCCGGCGACCCCACCCAGGCAGGCCCCCTCGAGAAACCGCAGGAGGACCATCAGCGGCAGGTAGGAGGTGAACGCGAAGGCTGCCCCGATCACGGTGGCCAGCACGATCGCGATCATCATCGTCCGGACCCGGCCGCGCCGGTCTGCCAGCCACGACCACAACAGCACGGAGACGGCCAGGCCACCGGTGGCCGCGGAGACGAGCAGTGCCGCCTCGGCCGGGGCGACCCGCAGCCCGGTGCTGATCGCCGGCAGCACCGCCTGGGGGGCGTAGAGCTGGGCGAAGGTCGCCACCCCGGCGAAGAACATCGCGGCGAGCAGCCGGGTGAAGTCGCGGGTGCCGCGCCGGTGTCCCGCCCAGGCCGTCCGATCGGGGTCGTGGGGCCCGTTCGGGTCGTCGACCGGCCCGTCGCCGCGGTGCTCGCTCGTCCTGCTCACCTTCCGTTCCGCGCCAGGCGCAGGAAGTACTCGATGTTGCCCGCCGGCCCGGGCAGGCGACTCGGGGCGCGCCCGGTGACCGTCCAGCCGAGCTCCTCGGCCGCGGTCGCCACGCCGTCGACCGCCGCGCGGCGTGCACCCTCGTCGCGTACGACGCCCTTGCCGTCCAGCCCCTCGCGTCCGACCTCGAACTGGGGCTTGACCATGAGCAGAGCGTACGCCCGGGGCCCGGCGACCCCGGTGACGGCCGGGAGCAGGTGGGTCAGGGAGATGAACGAGACGTCGGCGACGACCAGGTCGGCCGGCCGACCGTCGAGGTCGGCCAGGCTGAGGTCCTTGGCGTTGAGACCTTCCCGGACGTGCACCCGCGGGTCGTCGCGCAGCTGGGGGACGAGTTGGTCGTGGCCGACGTCCACCGCGTACACCTCGGCGCACCCGCGGGCGAGCAGCACCTGGGTGAAGCCGCCGGTGGACGCCCCGACGTCGAGCACGCGGGCGGGGATCGGGACCGGCAGGTCCTCGAGGGCACCGAGCAGCTTGTGCGCGGCGCGCCCGACCCAGTCCTCACCGTCGACGTCGAGGTCGGCGTCGTCGACGACGGGGGTGGCCGGACGGGTGGCGGTCCGGCCGGCGATCCGGACCCGCCCGGAGCGGATCAGTTCCTGGGCATGACTGCGGGAGCGGGCGAGGCCCAGCTCCGCCAGGACGCGATCCAGTCTCCGGGTGGCGGGGGTCACCGACCCAGCTCCGCGGCCACCGCCTCCTCGACGGCGGACGGGTCGGCGGTCCGGCCGGCGTCCCGGGCGGACCAGACGAGGTCCGCGGTGGCCCGGACGAGGTCGAGCGGGTCGCCGGTGGCCTCGATCGTCACGGCCCCGTCGACGAGGCGTACGCGTGCCTCGCCGCAGCCGGCCGCGTCGCCGTCCAGGGTGACGGTGGCGGCGGGTGCGAGCAGGTCGCGCAGGTCGCGCCCGATGTGGGTCGGCCGGTGCGCGGGGTCGGCGGCGAAGAGTTCTGCGGCCCGGTGGGTGCCCGAGAAGACCAGCATGGTGTCCATGTCGGCGTTGCGCCCACCGGCGATGTCGGTGTCGAGCCGGTCCCCGACGAAGATCGGCCGGTCGGCGGCCAGCCGCGCGACGGCCGCTTCCATCAGGGGCTTCTCCGGCTTACCGGCGGCCTGCGGGTTCCCGCCGACGACCATCCGCACCACGCCGATCTGGGCCCCGGCGCCGGGTTCCAGGCCGCGGTCGGTCGGTCGGGTCGGGTCGGCGTTGGTGGCGAACCAGCGCGCCCCCCGCTGCACCGCGAGGGCGGCCTCGGTGAGCGTGGACCACGGCAGGTCCGGCTCGTAGCCCTGGATCACGGCGTCGGGGGCGTCGTCGGCCGAGGTGGTGACGGTGAACCCGGCGGCCGCGACCTGCTCGGCGAGGGCCGGGGACCCGCAGACCAGCACGGTCGCCCCGGTGGGCAGTTCCTGGCTGATCATCCGGACGCCGGCCTGGCCGGCGGTGATGACCTCGGCCACGGTGCAGGGAATGCCGAGCCCGACGAGCTGGTCGACGACCACCTCAGGGGCCCGGGCCGCGTTGTTGGTCACGAAGCAGACCGGCACGGCCCGCTCACGCAGCGCCGCGATGCCTTCGGCGGCCCCCGGGACCGCCTGGGGGCCGAGGTAGACCACGCCGTCCAGGTCGAACAGTGCGGCGTCGTACCGGTCGATCAGCACCAGATCACTCATCGGCAGCCCTGTCGTCCTGCGTCGTGTCCTGCGGCTTCAGTGCCGTCTCATCCTCAGGGGCCTCGGCTTCCGGGCCCCCTTCGGCATCGTCCGTCACCTCGGCCGGCTCGATCTCCGGCTCTGGCTCGACGTCGGCCTCGGCTCGGACCGCGTCGTGGACGTTCACGCTCTCCTCTGCGGGTTCCTCGTCACCCTCGTCCTCGTCCTCGTCCTCGTCCTCGTCCTCGTC
>CAYOBI010000031.1:28159-29405 GCA_964402325.1 uncultured Propionibacteriaceae bacterium
CCTCGTCCTCGTCCTCGTCCTCGTCCTCGTCCTCGTCAAAGTCGAACTCGAGGTCGACGCCGTCGAGCAGCTCGATCTGGTCGGCCGCGTCCAGTTCCCGCGCGGTGTCGAGCGCGTCGGCCGTGGCGAACCACTCACGGGCCTCCTCAGGCTGGTCGTGTCGCAGCAACATCGCCGCGTAGGCGTACGCCAACCGTGCGTGTGCCTCGTGCGGGACGTCCTTCGGCACGTTGCCGAGGAACGACCGTAGGACTCGAAGTCCCTCCTTGGCCTGCCCGAGGTCCTCACGTGCCCCGGCCTCGATGATCACCAGCTCGACCCGGCTCCGCTGGGTCATCTCCACCAGCTTGGCCTCGCGGACCAGACGGAGCGCCTCCTCCGGACGGCCCAGGGCACGCTCGCAATCGGCCATCACCGGCAGGTACGCGGAGTCGCCGGTGAGGCGCCGCAGCGCCCGGTACTCGGTCAGGGCCACGGCGAAGTCCTCGGCCGCGTACGCCGTCTCGGCGACGGCCTCGCGGACCAGGGGCAGCCGGGCGCCCCGACGCTTGGCCGCCTGGGCGTGCTTCAGGGCGAGCACAGGGTCGTCGTCGATCAGGTCGCCGGCGGCGACCAGGTGGGCGCTCACGAATTCGGCGGCATCGGCCGACAGGCTGCGCAGCTCGGCGCGCACCTGACGCGGCAGGCGCGACAGATCAGCGTCGGTCGGCACCGGCGGCTCGTCGGCCGCCCGTTCCAGACCCGGCGGCAGCGGCTCGCGCTCACGGTCAGGACGACCGCCCTGACCACGGTCACGCTCAGGGCCACGGCCCCGGTTGGCGGGACCACGCTTGCCGTAGTCGGACCGCTCCGGGCCACGGTCACGGTCGCCACTGCGACGGTCACGGGAGTCCTGCCAGGAGCGGTTGCCCTGCGCGCCCTCGCGCCCGCGTTCGGGTCGCGACCCCTGGCGCATCTGGTCGCCGTGGTCACCCTCGCTGCGTCGCATGTCCTCAGGTCGTCGGTAACCGCGACCGCCCTGCGGTCGGTCACCTGAACGGGACCCGTATGCGCGGCCGCCACGCCCCTGCGCCGACTCGCCACGTTCGGATCGGCCGGAGTCACTCTGCCAGCCCTGACGTTCGCCACGGCCTTCACCGCTGGGACGACCGCCGCTCGAGCGCTCCCCCCGGTACCCGCCGGATCGACCACCCGACGAACGCTCGTCGCTCTGCCCGCCGGGGCGCTGGTCTCCCGACCGCCCACG
>CAYOBI010000032.1:0-9652 GCA_964402325.1 uncultured Propionibacteriaceae bacterium
CGGCGGCGGCGCCGGCCTGGTAGGCGGCCTCCTGCTGGGCCAGGTGTGCGGCCTTGCGGGCGGCCTCGGCGCGGCGTTCGGCCGCCTCACGATCGGCGCGGGCGTCACCGTCGCGGCGGGCGTGCTCGGACTCGTAGCTGGTCAGCAGCGACGTACGGATCTCCTGGGACAGATCACCGAGAGCGCCCGGGTTCGACGGCAGCAGCAGCACGTTGGAGCGGCCGTTGCGGGCGACGTCCTGCAGGGTGTCGAAGTACTGCGTCATCAGCAGCAGCTGCTCGGCGGTGTCCTCGATCCCGGCGGCGCGCAGCATCTCGTACTGCTCGGCGATGCCCATCGCGATCGCCTTGCGTTGGGCCGCGACGCCCTCGCCCTGCAGCCGCTTCGACTCGGCCTCGGCCTGGGCCTGGGTGACCCGCTTGATCTTGTCCGCCTCGGCCAGCGACTGGGCGGCGTCGCGCTCGCGCTGGGCGGCGTTGATCGAGTTCATCGAGTCGCGTACCCGCGGGTCCGGGGAGATGTCGGTGACCAGGGTGTTGACGATCCGGAAGCCGTACTCGGCCATCGACTGGGACAGCCGCTGCTCGACGGTGGTGGCGATGTCGTCCTTCGACTCGAAGGCGGTGTCCAGGGTCAGGCCGGACAGGGCGGAGCGGACGGTGTCGAAGACGTACGACCGGATCTGGTCTTCCGGGTCGGAGAGCTTGTAGTACGCGTCGACGACGGCGTGCTGGTCGATGACGTACTGCACCGCGACCGGGATCGTCACGAAGACGTTGTCCTTGGTCTTGGTCTCGATGTTGACCTCGAGCTGCTTGACCCGCAGCGAGATCGGCTTGGTGGTGGTCTCGACGAAGGGGAGTTTCGTGTTGAGGCCGGGTCCGGCGACCTTCTGGAACTTGCCGAACCGCTCGACGAGCACGTTCTCCTGGGTGTGGACCGTGAAGAAGATGCTGGTGCGCAGGCCGCCGAACAGCAGGCCGCCCACCACGAGGATCACGATGACGAGCAGGATGATCTCGAAGCCGGGCATGAGGTCCTTTCCGGTCGCGGGGCCCACGCCGGACGTGGGTCACCCGTGGGGTGTCAGTCCCCGCCCACCCTAGACGACGGTGGGACCAGGCGGGCCTGCCCGGGTGCCCGGCGGGGCGACCAGTTCCGCCAGCGCCGCCGCCAGGCCGTCCCGGAGCGTGTCCAGGTCGGGGACGGCGTCGCGGTCGGCCATGATCGCGACCGTCGCCCGGTCCCGGTACGCGAGGCTGGCGAACACCACGGTGACGTTGCCGGTCGCGACCGACAACGGGATGATCTCGGTGACCTCCCGGCCCGCGATCGTCAGCCGGCCAGGCACCCGCAGGCTGCTCGCGATGGTGTGGATGAACCGTTGCCGGCGGGCGATCCAGCCGAACACCCCGAGCCCGGCCAGCAGGCGGGTCAGCGGCCCGAGCAGGCTGTTGAGCGCCGCCCGGTGGGCACGTTTCACCGCCGCGGTCCGCCCGGCCACGATCCGCAGCCGTTCGGACGCGCCGCCGGTCGCCGGGACGACGATCGGCACGGCCCCCGACCGGTTGCCCGGCTGCCCGACAGCCCCGGAGCGGGGGCCGGCGAACAGCACCGACACCACGAACGCGTCGGCCGACTCGCCGCGGGACGCGAGCAGGCCGCCCAGTGCCCGGGCGATCGCGGTGAGCAGCAGGTCGTTGACGGTCGCCCCGGCGACCAGCGCGGCCGTACGTCCCTCGTCGAGGCCGACCACCAGACGTGCCGCCCACAGCGGCCGGTCGCGGGGGAGCGGGGTGGTGACGAACTCGTCGGCGATCGCCAGCGCGACCTCGGGCCCGCCGGCGGCCGTGACGATCCGGACGTGTCGGTCGATGCTGAAGTCCGGGTCGTCGGCCCAGTAGCTCCGTCCGCGGCCGACGGGGGGCCGGACCAGTCGCTCGCGCATCCGCGGGACGCCGGGCATCCGGGCCGCGAGGGCACTGACCACGTCGTCGGGGCGGAAGTGGGGGTCGGTCCGCAGCATCACCACCACGCCGACCTGCATCGGCACCGCACCGGAGTCCTCGGCCAGCGCGACCAGGTCGTCGGCGCTGAGCCGGGTGATCCCGCGGATCTGGCCGGTCGGGTTCCGGGCCACCGCCCCCACCCCCTGTCCGTGGCTGCCGTACGTGCTCACGTACGTGTGACGCCTCCATTGTCGGCCCCGCCCGGGGTCGGCCGCGGCCGTCGTCACCCGACTGGATAGGCTCGGCCGCACCGACGACACGAAGGAGTGATCATGCCGATCATCCAGGTGACCCTCGTCGAGGGTCGCGACGACGAAGTGGTGCAGACGTTCATCCGGAAGGTGGCCGAGGTCGCCCACGAGACGTTGAGCGCGCCGATGGACTCCATCCGGGTGATGGTGAACGAGGTGCCGCCGACGCGCTTCTCGGTCGGCTCGAAGCTGCGCAGCGACACGTAGCCCGGGGCGCCCCGGCGGCGACCCGCCGGGGCGGCTGCAACACGTTCGACACCCGTGCTCCGTACGCTCGGCACATGGATGTCGCGGTGATCGGTGCCACCGGTGCGGTCGGCCGGCAGGTGTGCACCCAGCTGATCGAACGGCGCGCCCTGCCGACGACGGCGCGGCTGCAGCTCGTCGGGCGCCGGGGCGGCTCGTCCGCGGCGGCGACGCACGGTTACCGGGCCGACCTGATCGACGCGTACGACGAGATCGCGCCCCTGTTCGACGTGGCCCTGGCTCCCGACGAGGTGGTGGCCGACGTCATCGTGGTCGCCTCGGGCGCGACGCTGGGGACGAAGCCGGGCCAGCCGGTCGACCGGGCCGCGCTGGCCCGGGCCAACCACGCGATGTTCGCTTCGTACGCCGACGCGCTGGCCGAGCACGGATCCGGCGACGAGGTCGTCATCGTCGTCACCAACCCGGTGGAGCTGGGCGTCGCGACGATGGCCGCCCGGCTCGGCCGGCACCGGGTGATCGGGATGGGCGCCTGGCTCGACAGTCTGCGGTTCCGCCGCGAGATCGCCCACACCCTCGGGGTGCGCCGGCAGCGGATCGGCGGCTTCATCGCCGGCCAGCACGGCGACGACGCGGTGCCGCTGTGGTCGTCGGTGCGGATCCGGGGGCTGGTCGAGGGTGAGCGCGACCGTACGGTCGAGCGGCTGCGGGGCGGCCGTACCCTCGCCGGCTTCCCCGCCGAGATCGCGGCCGCCCAGGCGAAGCTGCTGGCGGAGCAGGACAGCGGTCGGGCGTTCGCGATGGTGGAGACCTGGCCGCCGGACCTGCGGACGGTCACCCGGCCGTGGCTGACGCACCAGTCGGGCGCCCGGACGGCCGTCGGGACGGCGAACGCCACCGTCGACCTGATCACCGCCCTCGCCGAGGGACGCGAGATCGTGATGGCCGGCCAGGTCGCGCTCGCCGGCGAGGCCCGGCTCGCCGGGGCGCCGGTACACGGCGTCCTCGGGGTCCCGGTCGTGCTCCGCCCGGAGGGTTGGAGCGAGGTGCTGCTCGGCGAGCTGCCCCCCGACGAGGACGCCCTGCTGGCCCGCTCGGCCCGGCGGATCGCGGCGACCGTCGAGCCGTACGTGACCCGGGCCGAGCTGACCGGCACCGAGCCGGCGGGAGTGGCACCGGGGGAGGGAGTGGACCGATGAGCGGGGAGAGGGATCCGTCGGTGCCGCGGTCCTGGGTGGCGCTGGTCCAGTGCCTCGACCAGCCGGGTGCCCTGATGGCGCTCGCGTCGGTGTTCGCCGAGCGGGGGATCAACTTCACCTCGTTGGCGACCGGGGCGCTCGACGGCCGGCCCGGGGCGATCGCGCTGACCTTCGACGCGACCGAACGCCAGTGCCGGCTGCTCCGCCGGGCGGCCGAGCGACTCTACGTGGTGCGGGCCCTGACGTTGCGGCCGTTCGAGGACCCGGGGGCCCGGGCCGCCGGCGTGGTCCGGATGCCGCCCGGGGTGGCCTTCCGGCCCGCGGAGGAGCTGGACGTGGTCTGGTCGGGCGACTCGGCGGCCGGTCAGCCGGTGCTGGTCGAGGGCACCCTGGCCGACGTCGCCGCGGTGGCGGCCGCCGCGCGGGAGGCCGGCGCCCTGACGATCGGGACGGTGGTCTCCGAGGTGCGCTGAGGCCGGTCAGCGCCGCCGGTCGCGGGCGCGCAGCACCAGCTTGCGCAGCTCGTTGAACCACAGCACCACCGAGGCCATCGCCACGCAGACCAGCCACTGCACCGGTGTCATCGGCGCCGTACTGAACGCCGCCTGGAGGAACGGGACCTGGACCACGAGCACCTGCAGCAGCACGACCACGCCGATCGAGCCCCACAGCCAGCGGTTCGCGAACAGCCGGTGGAAGGCGGAGGCGGTCTCGGAGCGGGAGCTGAGCGCGTTGAACAGCTGGGCCAGGACGAGGGTGGTGAACGCCGCCGTCTGCGCCTCGGGGTACGTGTGGCCGCCCTCGACCAGCCCGCCGGGCAGCCACAGGTCGAGCGTCGCCAGGGTGACCAGGCCCATCACCAGGCCGACGGTGCCGATGCCGAGCCACATCCGCCGGTCGATCACCCGCTCGGCCGGGTCGCGCGGCGGCACCGCCATCACGTCGTCGATCTGCGGGTCCACGCCCATCGCCAGGGCCGGGGCGGAGTCCGTCACCAGGTTGATCCAGAGGATCTGGGTGGCCAGCAGCGGGAGGGCCATCCCGCCCGGTGCCTCCGGGTGCAGGCCGATCGGGCCGGCCAACGCGACGCCGAGGAAGACAGTGAACACCTCGCCCATGTTGGAGCTGAGCAGGTAGCGGAGGAACTTCTTGATGTCGGCGAAGATCACCCGGCCCTGCTCCACCGCCTCCACGATGGTCGCGAAGTTGTCGTCGGCCAGGATCATCCGGGCGGCGTCCTTGGTCACCTCGGTGCCGGCCCGCCCCATCGCGATGCCGATGTCGGCTGCCTTGAGCGCCGGCGCGTCGTTGACCCCGTCGCCGGTCATCGCGACGATCCGCCCGTCGTCCTGGAGCGCGTCCACGATCCGCAGCTTGTGCTCGGGCGCGACCCGCGCGTACACCGACACCTCCCGGGTCGCCGCCCGGAACTCCTCGTCGGTCAGCGCCTCGAGCTCCGCACCGCTCAACGCCCTCCCGCCGGGCGCGATGATGCCGAGGTCGGTGCCGATCCGGGCGGCCGTGCTCGGATGGTCGCCGGTGATCATGATGGTCCGGATCCCGGCCCGGTGCGCCTCGCGGATCGCCGCCGCGACCTCGGGACGCGGCGGGTCGATGATGGCGACCGTGCCGACGTACGTCAGGTGGGCCTCGGCGGCCGCGTCGACGTGCTCGGCATCGGCCCAGTCCGGTCCGTCGGGCAAGGGCTCGCCGGGTGCCTCACGGAAGGCCACGCCGAGCGTACGGTACGCCTGCGCCGACAGCGCCTCGACGTCGCCGAGGATCCGCCGCCGGGTCGCCTCGTCGAGGCGGTGCACCTCGTCGCCGACCAGTTGGGTGTCGCAGCGGTCCAGCAACACGTCGGGCGCGCCCTTGCTGAGCAGCGCCGTCCGGGTGCCGTGGGCGTGCAGGGTGGACATCATCCGGCGCTCGGAGGTGAACGGGACCTCCGCCAGCCGTTCGTACCCGCTGAGGTCGTGGTCGGGGCCCTCCAGCTTGCGCGCCGCCACGAGGAACGCGGCCTCGGTCGGGTCGCCCTGGATGGTCCAGACGCCGTCCTGTTCGGTGAGCTGAGCGTTGTTCGCCAACGATCCCTGGCGCAGCAACGTACGTGTCTCGGTCAACAGCCGGGTGCCCGCCGAGGGGTCCAGCGGCCGGCCGGCGGACGTCGCCTCCCCCTCGGGCCGGTAGCCGATGCCGGACAGGTCGACCGTGCCCGACGCGGTGACCAGCTTCTGGATCGTCATCTCGTTCTGTGTCAGCGTGCCGGTCTTGTCCGAGCAGATCACCGACGCCGAGCCGAGCGTCTCCACCGAGGTGAGCTGCTTGACCACGGCGCGGTGCCGGGCGAGTTGCTGGACGCCGATGGCCAGCACCACCGACAGGATCGCCGGCAGCCCCTCCGGCACCGCCGCCACCGCCAGGGAGACGCCGAGCAGGAGCACGTCGACCAGTGCCGCCGGGCTGCGGACGTCGTTGACCAGCACGACGGTCGCCATCACCACCAGGGCGATGACGACGACGACCCAGCCCAGCGTCCTCGTGACAGCGGCGATCTCGCGGTCCAGCGGGGTGGTGGTGTCCTCGGCACGGTCGAGCATCCCCGCGATGGCACCCATCTCGGTGTCCATGCCGGTGGCCGTGACGACACCGCGCCCGACGCCCCGAGCCACGGCGGTGCCCTTGTAGGCCATGTTCGCCCGGTCACCGAGCGGGGCCCCGGCGGGGATCACCCCGGCGCGCTTCTCCACGCCGTGTGACTCACCGGTCAGCGCCGACTCCTGGACCTGCAGCGCCGAGGTGGTCAGCAGCCGGGCGTCGGCACCCACCGCGTCGCCCTCGGCCAGCAGCAGGATGTCGCCGGGGACCAGGTCGGCGGACGCGACGGTCTCCTGGCGCCCGTCCCGCAGCACGGTGGACCGGGCCGCGGTCATCGTCCGGAGCGCCGCCACGGCGTCCACGGCCTTGCGCTCCTGGCCGTAGCCGATGACCGCGTTGAGCAGCAGGATCGTCACGACGACCAGGGCGTCGACCGGCAGCCCCGTGGCGCCGTCGACGCCCCAGGCGAGCAGGGAGATCCCCACGGCCACCAGCAGCAGGTAGACCAACGGGTCGTTGAACTGGCGCAGGAACCGGTGCCAGGCGGACTCGGGCGGGGTGCCGAGCAGCTCGTTGTGCCCGTACAGGTCGAGGCGGGTGGCCGCCTCCGTCGCCGACAGCCCCCGGCCCGGATCGACCCCCAGGTCGGCCGCGATGTCGCCCGCGGGCCGCACGGTCGGATCGCCCAGGCGAGGCGCGCTGTCGCGCACCGGCCGGGCGGTGACGGAGCGGGCGTCCGTGGCCACCTGCCCAGTCTAGGAGCCGGCCCCACCGGCCGAAGCGCGTCAGCATCATGCGGGCCTCGTCGGCGCACAATGGGCCGGTGGACGACATCGCGTGGCTCGGGACGCCGGAGGGACAGCAGGCGCTGGCGGAGGCGAGCGGACTGCCCGACACCGAGGCGCCCGGCGCGGTGGCCCGGATGCGGGCCCGACACGGCGACCGCGCGGCGGCCGTCCTGACCCAGGCCGCGTTGCGGCGGGCCGCGCGGGTGAAGTTCGGCGCGGACGCCGACCGCTGGTACTACACCCGGGCGGGCCTCGAGCAGGCGACCCGACCGGCGGTCGCCGCGCACCGCGCCGCGACGTACGTGGCGGCCGGGGCCACCCGGGTGCTCGACCTGGGGTGTGGGATCGGGACCGATGCCGCGGCCTTCCTCGACGCCGGGCTCGAGGTGGTGGCGGTGGAGTTCGACCCGCTCACCGCCGCGGTGGCCGCGGCCAACCTCGCCCCCGCCGTCGCGGCCGGCCGGGCCCGGGTGGTGCAGGGTGACGCCACGGTCGTGCTGGACGGCCTGTGGTCGCCGGGCGTGTCGGTGTTCGCCGACCCGGCCCGGCGGACCGGGGCGGGACGTACGTGGAACCCCGCCGACTTCACCCCACCCTGGGACTGGGCCGTCGGGCTGTTCGGACGCGCTGTCGCGGGCGGGGGCGTCGGCTGCCTCAAGCTGGGGCCCGGTCTGCCGTACCGGATGATCCCGGAGGACGTCGCCGCCGAATGGGTGAGCCACCGCGGCGACCTGGTCGAGGTGGCCCTGTGGGTCCTGCCCGGCCTCCCGGCCCCGGCGCCGCCCGACCTGCCGGTGGCCGGGACGCGGATTGCCACCCTGCTGGGGGACGGCGGGCAGGTGCACCGGCTGGTCGCCGAGGAGGCGGCGGCCCCGTTGCGGGCGCCGGTCGTCGGGACCGTGCTGTGGGAGCCCGACCCCGCGGTGATCCGGGCCGGGGCGGTCGACCGGTTGGCCAGGCTGCTCGACGCGGGGCGGGTGACGGACCCGATCGCCTACCTGGTCAGCGCGGACGTGCCGGTGCCGGCCGCCGGACAGCCGGATCCGGCCGTGTACGCCACCGGCTTCCGGGTGCTGGAGGTGCTGCCGGCGAAGGAGAAGGTGCTGCGGGCCTGGGTCCGCGACCGTCAGGTCGGCCGGCTCGAGATCAAGAAGCGCGGCGTCGACACCGACCCGGCCGCGCTGCGCCGCCGGCTGCGGCCGTCCGGGCCGAACGCCGCCACCCTCGTGCTGACGCCCACCCCGGACGGCGCCCGGGCACTGGTGGTGGAACGCCTGCCCTGAGGTTCTAGGTCGGCGTTGCTACCCTCACCACGTCAGATGATCCGACTTTCAACGACCACTGCGGTCGACGACTCCCGAGGTACCCAGATGACCACGACGCTCAACCAGCAGCCGCGCAACGCCACGTCCGTCCCGATCCACGACCCGCTGGCGCAGCGGTGGAGCCCGCGCGGCTTCGATGCCGAGTACGTGGTGTCCGAGGAGGACCTGATCGCCCTCGGCGAGGCCGCCCGCTGGGCCCCGTCCGCCAGCAACCTGCAGCCGACCCGGTTCATCGTGGCGGCCCGCGGCACCGAGACCTTCGACAAGGTCCTCGGTGCCCTGATGGACTTCAACCTCGCCTGGACCCCGCGGGCCTCCCTGCTGATCGTCGGGATCGCCGAGCTGGAGCGGGACGGCCAGCGGCTGCGCTGGGCCGAGTACGACCTTGGCCAGGCCGTCGCGCACCTCAGCATCGAGGCGGCCTCCCGTGGCCTGCACGTACGCCAGATGGGCGGGTTCCGGGTGGACGACCTGCGCGCCTCCTTCGACCTGGCACCTGAGCTGGAGCCGGTCAGCGTCGTCGCGGTGGGCAGGCTCGCCGACGCCGAGGACCTGCCGGAGGCCATCCGCGAGCGCGACGCCGCCCCGCGCACCCGCCGCGACCTCACCGAGCTCGCGATCGTCCGGGACGCCTAGACACCCGGGACTCCAGCGTCTCCGGGGAGGACCCGCCGTCGCGGTGAACGGCCCCTCCCCGGAGTCACCCCCGGTCGTCCGGACCCTCGTCGTCCGGGCCCCGGCTGCAGGTCGCCGCGGCGGCGCCCCGCTGCCCCGGCCGGGGCCTACGATGCCCGCATGACAGCGGACCTCAGCGTCGAGATCGACGAGCCCGATCACTCGACCCTCACCCTGGCCGCCGGCGCCGCAGGCCGCACCCTCGAGGCGTACGTCGCGGACCTGGCGCACGCCGAGGCCGTCCGACTGCGCCAGGCGGAGGCGCTCGGCAGGCTCTCCGACCAGCGGATCACGGTCCAGGACACCTGGTTCCCCTCCCTGGTGCAGGGCGACGGGGACGACGAGGAGGAACGCCCCGAGCTCGGCCCGCAGGTCGAGGACGAGCTCGACGACTAGCATCCCGGTGTGAACGACAACACGCGGAGCGGCCGCGCGACGATCGTCGGACCGGCCCTCGCCCTGGTCGCCGTCATCCTGGTGGCCGGCTCGCTGAGGCCCGGCGCGACATCCGTCGGACCGGTGATGGCCGAGCTGCGGCAGGAATTCGGCCTCAGCGGCACCCTCGCCGGCCTGCTCACCGCCCTGCCGGGCCTGACTTTCGCC
>CAYOBI010000032.1:9752-28570 GCA_964402325.1 uncultured Propionibacteriaceae bacterium
GCGGCACCCTCGCCGGCCTGCTCACCGCCCTGCCGGGCCTGACTTTCGCCGCGATCGGCGCCGTGGCGGTCGCGCTGTCCCGGCGGATCGGGCTCACCGCGGGGGTCCTCACCGGGCTGGTGCTGATCACCGGCGGGTTCCTGTTGCGGACGTTCACCGGTTCGGTCGTCGGCTTCCTGGTGTGCACGATGGTCGGGCTGTCCGGCATGGCGCTCGGCAACGTGCTGGTGCCGGCCTGGATCAAGCGCCACGGCGGCACCGCCGTCACCCGGCTGATGACCGCCTACAGCGTGATGCTGCTGGTCGGGGCGGCCGTCGCCTCGATGATCGCCTCTCCGGTCGCGGCCCTCGCACCCGGGGGCTGGCGGGCGGCGCTCGGCATCTGGGGCCTGGCCGCGGCCGTCGGCCTGGTGCCCTGGGCCGTCCTCACCCTCCGGGAGTGGCGGGACCGCGCCGACCGGACCGGTTCGCCGATCCTCGCGCCGCGCGGTTCGCTGCTCCGCTCGCCGACCGCCGTGGCGCTGACGCTGTTCTTCGGGATGCAGGCGCTGAACGCGTACGTCCAGTTCGGCTGGCTGCCGCAGATCTACCGTGACGCGGGACTGTCCGCGGCCACGGCCGGCGGACTGCTCGGCTACATCTCGCTGCTCGGCATCGTCGGCGGCTTCCTGATGCCTGCCCTGGTGGCTCGCTCGCCCGACCTGACCGGGGTGATCATCGGGTTCGGCGTGCTCACGATCGGCGGCTACGTCGGCCTGTGACCGGCGCCGGGCTGCGGGTCGCCCGCCCGGCGTACGTGGATGACGAGGCCTGAACGGCGGTCGACGAGGCCTGAAGGCGAATCCCTGTCGGGGGGAGCCCACCGGTCGTACGCTCGGCGCAGATCGCCGCAGCATTCCGTGCGGCCTCGGCAACGACGGGCCGTCCGGCCCGCCGGCGGCAGGCGCTGGAGGATCCATGGTGTTCAGACGTCGCGCGGACGCGGTGCGGGTGCCCGACCTGCCCGGGATGCGGCGGATGGTCCCGCTGCTGATGCCGACCCGGATCGAGTCGATGGTCTACTACCCCCAGCAGATCGACGTGGGGCCGTTGCTGCGTCTCCTCGCCGGCCACAACCAGGGGCGTCCCGACCACGAGCGGATCACGTTCTTCCATCTGGTCCTCACCGCGCTGGCCCGGACCTTCCGGCT
Source organism: uncultured Propionibacteriaceae bacterium (assembly GCA_964402325.1). Classification (GTDB taxonomy): domain Bacteria; phylum Actinomycetota; class Actinomycetes; order Propionibacteriales; family Propionibacteriaceae; genus Raineyella. The sequence goes on from CAYOBI010000032.1 coordinate 10,943, forward strand.
GCGTCCGGAGCTCAACCGGTTCATCGCCGGCGGCCGGACGTACGCCCACCGGGAGATCAGTTTCTCGTTCACCGTCAAGCGGGAGCTCACCGACGCGGCGCCGGAGACCCAGGTGCGGCTGGTGTTCACCGGGCGGGAGACGGTCGCGCAGGTGCGCGACCGGGTCGACGCGGAACTGGCCCGGGCCCGTGGCCAGGCGCCCGGCGTCGGCGACCGGCTGATCACCACCCTGTCCGACTGGCCGCGGCCGGCGCTGGACCTGCTGGCCCGGATCGTCTTCGGGCTCGACCACCTCAACGTGATGCCCGGGTTCCTGCGCCGGGAGATCCCGGTGTACGCGAGCGCCTACCTGGTGAACCTCGGCTCACTCGGCGCCGAGGCGCCGTACCACCACCTCTACCAGCAGGGCACCGCGAGCGCCTTCGTGGCGATCGGCGCGATCCGCAAGGACGCCGTGGTCGACGACACCGGTGCGATCGTCGCCCGCGACCGCGTCACCGTCGTGTACACCCTCGACGAACGCACCACCGAGGGCTTCTACGCGGTCCGGTCGGCCCAGCTGTTGCAGCGGATGCTGGAGGCGCCCGAACAGTTGCTCGAGCCGCCGGCGGACTGAGGGCCGGGTCCGCTCAGGGACGCCGGGCCTCGATCTCGAGGCGTACGTAGTCGATCACCGGCTCGCGCATCGCCCGCGCCACCGCGTCCACGTACGGGTCGCGGGCCTCCTCCGGCAGGCCGCGCAGCACCTCGCCGAGGATCACCGTGGCCAGGTACGGCCGCAGCGTCATCTCGTCCAGCACCAGCGGGTCGGGCCGCAGCGCGACCTCGACCTCGACGAACCCGGCGGCCTCCAGCGCGGTCCGGGTCGCACCGATCCCGGCGAAGTGCGTGGCGTCCTGGGGGTCGGTCCTGCCCTCCACCTGCTGGCGGGCGCGGTGCACCCGCTGCAGCTGCCCCTCGCCGCCGGCGTCGGCGACGAACCGGCCGCCGGGCCGCAGGGCCCGTGCGACCGCCCCGAACACCCTCGGGTGGTCCGGGATCCAGTGCAGCGTCGCGACGCTCATCACCGCGTCGACCGGCTCGTCAAGCTCGAACCCCTCGCGCAGGTCCGCCTGCCGCAGCCGGACCCGGTCCGCATACGACGCCAGGGTCGCGGCAGCGGCGGTGAGCATCTGCGGTGAACCGTCCAGGGCCACCAGCCGGCAGCCCGGGTGCTCGGCCAGCAGCACTGCGGCATCCCGCCCGGTGCCGCAGCCGAGCTCCAGGATCGTCTCCCCGTCGGTCGGCGCCAGCCGGTCCAGCACCCGCCGCCCCCACTCGACGTGGGGCAGCGGGAGGGCGCCGTACGTGTCGGCGTCCCAGTCACGGGGAGTGGCAGCGGTCATGCCTCGATTCTGGCGGATGGGTGGGCGGAGGGCGCCGGATTCCGGCCCGGTGCCGGTCAGTCGACCAGATCGGTCTCCTGCGGATCCTCGCGGGCGTCCTGCGCGGTGACGTGCCGGGTGCCCGGGGCGTGCTCCGGCGGGGCGTACAGGGAGTAGAGCTTCAGCGGCCCGTCGCCGACGTTGATCACGTTGTGGTAGCTGCCCGCCGGGATGAGGATCGCCCAGTCGTCCCCGACCACCTGGTCGAGGGTGTAGTCGTCCTTCGCGGGGCCCATCACGACGTGGGCCCTGCCCTCCTCGACGCGGATGAACTGGTCGTGGTCGGCGTGGATCTCGCCACCGACCTCGCCGCCCGGCTCGATGGCCATCACGGTCATCTGCAGGTACTTCCCGGTCCACAGGGTGTCGCGGAAGTAGGTGTTCTGCAGGGTCACTTCCTCGATGTTCACCACGTACGGGTTCGGCCCGGAGTCGGTCATGTCGGTCGTCCTTCCTCGCGTCGCGATCGTGGGTCGAGCCTAGCCCAGGCCGTTCGACGAAAAGGATGCAGTGTCGCCGGACACCGGCGGGACCTCGGCGAGAGGATTCACCCATGACCGACCCAGGTTCCAGGGGACCCGCCCCCTGGCTGTGGCTCTCCGTCGCTGCCGCGGTCCTGTCCGTCGTCGGCAACGTCGTCGCGCTGGCCGTTCCAGGCTTCTACGACGACCTCACCGTCGCCTTCCTGCCGCAGGCGATCGCTCAGGACGTCACCAATCTCGTCCTCGTCGCGCCACTGACACTGGTCTCCGCTGTCCTGGCGCTGCGCGGCTCGGACGCCGCCCGCCCGGTGTGGCTCGGCACCCTCGGCTTCACCGTCTACAACTACGCGATCTACACGTTCGCGATCCCGTTCGGGCCGCTGTTCCTTCTGTGGGTGGCGATCCTCGGCCTGTCCACGTACGCCCTGATCGGCGGTCTGGTCAGCCTGGACCGCACGATCGCCGGCCGGTTCAGCAGTCGGCGGACCCTACGCGTCGTCGGCTGGACCCTGATCGTGCTCGCGGTCCTGTTCGGCCTGCTGTGGCTGCAGGAGGACGTGCCCGCCCTGCTCGCCGGCACTACCCCGGCCAGTGTGGTCGACCTGGCCGTCCCGACCAACCCGGTGCACATCCTCGACCTGGCGTTCTTCCTGCCGGCCGTGCTCGGCGTCGGCGTGCTGACGCTGCGCAGGCATCCCTTCGCGGTGGCCGTCGCCGCGGCGCCGCTGGTGTTCCTCGCGCTGACCGGGGTACCGATCATCGTCACGCCGTTCGTTCAGCTGGTCATCGGTCAGCCGCCGGCCTGGCGGGTGGTGGCGGTCATCGGGCCGCTCACCCTGGCGGTGACGGCCCTGCTGGTCCGGTTGCTGACCACCCTGCGGCCCGCTGTCACGCAGCCCCAGGCGGGCTGACCCGCAGCGGCACCCCGGTGTCGCGTTCCGACACCTCCCACAGCACCGCGATCGCCCGGTCCAGGCCCCGCGCCGCGACCCCGGCCCGGCGGAACTCCCCGTCCAGGCCCAGCGCGAAGTGCAGGTTGGCCAGCTTCGCTCGCGCATACGCCCGCCACGGGTCGTAGTGGCCGGCCAGGTGGGGGTCGGCCGGGTCGAGCCGGCCGCCGGGCTGCAGCCGGGCCACGCTGGTCGTCGTCACCACCCTGGCTGCGGGGGCGGCGAGCAGCCCGGGCAGCAGCAGCGCGGTCAGCGTCCAGTGCCCCAGGTGGTCGACGCCGAACTGCGTCTCGAAGCCGTCCTCCGTACGCCCCTCGGGGGTGGCCATCACCCCGGCGTTGTTCAGCAGCAGGTCGATCACCGGATGCGCGGCCAGGATCGTCTCGGCCGCCCGGCGCACCGACTCCTGCGAGCCGAGGTCGAGCGGCACGATCTCCAGCGCGGCCCCGGGTACCGCGGCCCGGATGGCCGTGGCCGCCGAGCGTGCCTTCTCCTGGTCGCGGACGGCCATCACGACGTGGGCGCCCTTCGCGGCCAGGGCCGTGGCGGTCTCCAGGCCGAGGCCGCCGTTGGCGCCGGTGACGACCGCGACCTTCCCGGTGAGGTTCGGGATGGAGGCCGCGGTGAAGGGGTCTGCGTGGCGTCCGACCTTCCGGGTGTCGACGACGATGCTGTGGGGACGGTGGGCCATGGGTCCTCCCGGTGCTGGACGAGGGCTGTCAGCCTAGCCGTCGCCGGCCGAGGGGGACGGAGGAGGGACCGGCGGCACGGACAGCGCCACCGGTCCCTCGGGGACCACGGGGAGGATCAGTCGACGATGTTGGCCTCGATGAACCGCTCCGAGTGCGTCTGCTGGTGGCGGGTCTCGCGGGACAGCAGCACCGCGATGCCGCTGATCACGTAGAAGACCGACATGTAGAGCGCCAGGTTGTTCGTCTGGCCGGGGGCGTGGACGAGGGCGTCGGCGACCAGCGGGGCCACGCCGCCGCCGATCAGCGAGCCGAACTGGTAGGTCAGCGACACGCCGGTGTAGCGGGCGTTGGCGTCGAACTTCTCGCCCAGGAACGCGCCGATCGGTCCGTACATGGACGCCTGCAGGATCGGGTTGCCGACGATGAAGGCGAGCGCGATCAGGGTCGGGTCGTTGGTGTTGAACAGGGCGAACATGCCCCACAGGCCCACCGCGGACAGGACGGCGCCGCCGATCATCACCGGCCTGCGGCCGACGCGGTCCGACAGCCAGGCGGAGGCTGGGATGGCGAAGACGTGCAGCGCGTTCGAGACGGTGAGCATCATCAGCGCGGACTGGCGGCTGACCGAGCCACCGGCCACGACGTGCGGGACGGCCCAGACGGCCAGCAGGCCCTGCAGGAACAGCGGGGCGCCGACGGCGAGGATGCCGAGCACGACCTCCTTGCGGTACTTGGTCCACATTTCCACGATCGGGACGTTGGTGTGCACCTCACCGCGCTTGCGGGCGGCCTCGAACTCCGGCGACTCGTGGATCTGGGAGCGCAGGTAGAGGCCGACGAGCACCACGACGAAGGAGAGCAGGAACGGGATGCGCCAGGTGGCCCACCAGACGTCGGGCGCCAGCATGAAGTCCTTGCGACCGGAGAACAGGCCGAGGACCAGGGTGGCCAGCACCGCGCCCATCGGCGCGCCGGCGACGGCGACGGAGGCGCCGAACCCCTTCTTGCCGGTGTCGGAGTGCTCCATCGACATCAGCGTGGCTCCGGCCCACTCGCCGCCGACGGCGATGCCCTGGATGACGCGCAGTACGACCAGGATCACCGGGGCGGCGACACCGATCTGAGCCGAGCCCGGCATCAGGCCGATGGACACCGACACCAGGCCCATCACCAGCAGGGTGATGAACAGCATCCGCTTGCGGCCGAACCTGTCGCCGAAGTGGCCGAAGAGCAGACCGCCCAGCGGACGGGCCGCGTAGCCGGTGAAGAGGATGACGTACGAGAGCGTGGTCGCCAGGGCAACGGGCAGGTTGGCGAAGAACAGCTTCGGGAAGACGAGGCCGGCGGCCGCGCCGTACAGCAGGAAGTCGTAGTACTCGACGGCCGAGCCGATGAAGCTCGAGGCGCGGGCCTTCAGGGACTGACCGGCGGTGCCGGCGGTGGTGGTGGACATCTGGCTCCTCAGGGGTACCGTGCCGCGGCGGACCGGGGCAGGGGGGACAGCATTGTCGGATCTGGGGGGTCGGGGAGGAGAGGGGCGTACGGGTGGCGTACGCCCCTCGAACAGGGGCTCGGGGTGGGACTCCGGGCCTCAGGCGGTGGTGGCGAAGATCGCCCCGAAGCCGGCGATCCACTCGGGGATCGCGCGGTAGTAGCGCTCGCGGACCGCGTACGGTCCGGCGGTCCGCATGGCTGCGCAGGCGGCCACCCAGCAGCGGACCTCGTGGCTGGAGTGACCGGCATCGACGGTCATCCGGGCCGCGGTGTAGGCGTCGAAGTCCTCCACCCGGCCGGAGGCGGCGACGTCGAGGAAGGCGTTGTCCCAGGCCGGGTTGAGGTCCTGGATCGTCGCCCGGCCGGCGGCGAACGCCATTCCGGTGCTGATCGTGCGGGCCTGGCGCGCCGACCGGGCCTCCGGGGTGGGGTGGCGGCCGTTGAGCAGGAACGACCGCTGGTCGTCGGTCGCCTCGGCCCAGCGCGGCACCGGCGGATCGTGGGACAGGCCGCCGGAGCCGATCAGCAGCACCCGCTCGTCGAGGCCGGACAGGTAGCGGCCGAGGGCCTCGCCCATCAGCCGGATCCGGCTCATCGGCACGAACGGGTCGGCCACGCCGTTCACGAAGACCGGCACGGTCGGGTAGCGGTCGATGCCGTCGAGCACGAGCTCGGGGATCTGCACCGCGCCGTGGTCCAGTTCGGCGCCGCGGCTGATCGTCATGTCGATCCCCGCGTCGGCGGCATACCGGGCCATCCCGGCGGCGATCTGCTCCGGCACCCGGAAGCCGCCCTCGGCGGTGTCGAAGTCACCGACCCCGGTGCCCGCGTAGCAGATCGCGAACGGGGGCATCAGGTCGTAGAAGAAGCCGTTGTAGTGGTCCGGCCCGAAGGAGACCACCAGGGTCGGGTCGACCTCCCGGACGAATGCCCGGGCCCGGTCGAACAGGGCGTCGACGTCCGCGCGCACCTCGGCGCCCGGATCGTTGAACGCCATCAGCGGCGTGTGCGACATGCACAGCAGGGACAGCGACATGGCTCAGGCGCCCGTCGAGGCGTACGTGGCAGCGCTGCTGCCGGACCTGGTCGAGCCGTTCGGGCCGGCCGGGGCCTGCCGGAGGGCGTGCGCCGCGGTCAGGGTGGCGTGGAAGGCCTTCTGAAGGTCCTGCGCGAGGCAGGCGGCGGCGACGAAGTGGTCGGGCCGGATGATCACGGCGCCCACGGAGCGGACGTCGAACCAGGTCTTCAGCGCGTTGGTGGTGTCGCCGATGACCGTCGAGGTGGCGCCGAACTGCTCCTCCGCCCACGGCCGCTGGGTCTCCGACATGAACGTGACGAAGGTGCCGCCGAGCCGGCGGAACAGGGCGACGTCCTCGGCGCTGAGCAGCCGGGTCGGGTCGTTGCCCCAGGCGGCGATGGTCCACCAGTCGCCCATCACGTCGTCGAGGCGGACGTTCGTACGATCGGCGGTGTTGACCCGGGGCTGGATGATCTGCAGCCCGACCGGGGAGGTCTTCTCGACGGTGTTGCGGAACGGGATGAACCTGCCGCCGCCGACCTTGGCCTCAGCCGTACCCGGCCGCAGGGTCTTCTGGTCGACCACGACGCCGTTGGCGTAGCGCGGGATCGGCTTGAACTTCATGTCGGTGAAGTACTCCTTCACCGAGGGCAGCACGTTCATCGCCGAGGCGGCGGTGTCGCGCAGGAAGGCCACCTTCCTGTCGGTCGGCTTGATGATCGAGCCGAAGGTCATCGACAGGTCGATCATCGCCTTGGCGTGGTCGGTGCGCTCGGTGGTGTAGGTGTCCAGCAGCCGGTCGTCGGAGTGGCCCTTGAGCACCGAGGCGAGCTTCCAGCCGAGGTTGGTGGCGTCGCGGACGCCGGAGTTCCAGCCCTGGCCCATCCACACCGGCATCAGGTGTGCGGCATCGCCGGCGATCAGCACCCGGCCCTTGCGGAAGGAGGAGGCGATCCGGCCGTGGTGGGTGAAGACGCGGCGTCGGATGACGTCCAGCTTCGTGGAGTCCGGCACGTGCTCCTTGAGCAGCTCGGCGACGAACTCGTCGTCCTCGACCTTCTCCGACGGCTCGTCGTCGAAGAGCATGAACTCCCAGCGGCGGACGGCGTGCGGCAGGCCGATCGAGACGTACGGACGGGCCGGGTCGGCACCGAGGTAGACGTTCGGGGTGCCCAGCGGGTCGTTGTTGACGTCGATCACGACCCAGCGGGTCGACGGGGACTTGCCCTCGAACTGGACGCCCATCCACTTGCGGGTCGGGGACTTGCCGCCCTCGCAGCCGACCAGGTACTTCGCCTCGATCGTGGAGGTCTGGGTGCTGCCGTCCTCGCGGGTCAGCTCGACGGTCGCGGTGACCGAGTCGGGGCCCTCCTCGATCGCGACCAGGGAGGTGCTGAACCGCACCTCGACGCCGTCGTAGCGCCCCAGGCCCTCGTACAGCGCGTTGTCGACCTCGGGCTGCAGGAAGCCGTGCTTGCGGGTCCAGCCGTACGGCTCACCCTTGGGATCATTGGTGAGGATGACGCCGCCGCTGCCGTTGACCAGACGCATCACGTGCTGGGGGACGGTGAACGGGAGCACCTCCTCGGCCAGGCCGATCGACTGGATCGTACGGAACGACTCGTCGTCCAGGCCGACGCCGCGGGGGTAGTCGATCAGCTGGGGCAGCTGCTCGACCACGATCGCCGTGACGCCGTACTTGCCGAGGAAGTTCGCCAGGGTCAGGCCCACGGGCCCGGCGCCGGCGATGAGGACGTCAGTGGTCACGGTCATCGGAGGACTCCTTCATCGTTGAGGGGAATGCCTCCCATGGTGTGGTGAGGTGAGTCACAGGAGGTGGCCTGTGTCACGTTCCGGCACGAGGAACAATCTCTGCTTGTATCGTCACAACAGATCATTGTGACTGGAGGGAGGCCCGCCGATGGACGGCGACGACGTGGACACGCGGCTGCTGCGCGCGTACCTGGCGGTGGCCCGGCAGGGCAGCTTCACCAGAGCAGCCGCGGTGCTCGGCGTGAGCCAACAGGCGGTCAGCCAGCAGGTGCGCCGGCTGGAGGACCTGCTCGGCCAGCGGCTGTTCGCCCGCAACGGGTCGGGGGTGGCGATGACCGCGAAGGGCTTCGATCTGCGCCCGCAGGCGGAGGCGGTGGTCCGGGCCACCGACGTGCTGTTCCGCCGGGCCCGCGGGGCGGAGGGGGTGATCCGGGTCGGGGAGATCCGTGGCCGGCACATGATGCAGGAGGTGATGGCCAGCCACCGCCGGCACCGGCCGCAGGACGTCGTCAGTGTCCAGGACCTGACCGGTGAGGAACAGGTGGAGGCGCTCCAGGCTGGTCACCTCGACGTCGCGATGGACCGGCTGACCGCCGCGCTGCCCGGGATCGCCCAGACCCCGCTGCGGTTCGACCCGCTGATGGTGATGTCCGTACGGGAGGTGGAGCACCCGACGCTGCGCAGCACCCGGCTCGGCAACGCGTTCACCGCCCGGGAACGGTTCCGGGGATGGCAGGCGTTCTGCGCGGTGGTGCAGGACGAGCTGAACGTCGTCTTCGAGCACGTCCCGCACGACATCTCCATGCTCGAGGCGATCGGCCAGGGCCAGATCCGCGGCGACTACCCGCCGGTGGTGGCGCTGCAGGGCCTGACCGACTACCCGGGGGCCGAGGGGTTCACCTTCCAGTGGTTCGAGGACGTCCAACCGTACTTCGCCTGGTCGCTGCTGTGGCGCGCCGACGAGACCCGCTCGGAGGTGCTCGCCTTCATCGACACCGCCCGCGACGTGGCCCGGGCCAGGGGTTGGCTACGGCTGCCACGGGAGGCGGCACCGGCCTGGTTCCCGGCGAACGGCGTGCTGAGTGCAGCCGACGCCGAGGAGTGGCCCGAGCCCGGTCGGCCCTGAGCCCCGGCGCCGGAGGGGTCGGCGGCGGGTCAGAGGTGGGCGGCCAGCTCGGCGCCCCAGGCCCGGGCCCGCTCGAGCTCGCCCTCGACCAGCGGGCCGGGGGTGTCGACGACCCAGAACGTCTCGCCCCGCGCGACATCCGGGAAGCCGCGCCCGGAGAGCGCCCTGGCGGCGCTTTTCGCCGCCGACCCCGGTACGAAGGCCTTCTTCACCCGGGTGTCGAAGGTCACCACCGTCACGTGGTCGGGCACCGCCGCCGCGGCGATCCACTCGCGCAGTCCGGTGGCGGCGCGGGCGGCGTCGGCAACGTGGGCCTGGCGCAGCGCGTCCTCCCGGGTGCTCTCCCGGCTCATCGAGAACGCGTGCGTGGGGCCGCCGACGACGAGCAGCGGGATGTCCTGGGGCAGGCTCGCCGGCGCGTCGGTGACCTCGACCACGTCGACAGGGAGGTCGGCACCCCGTGCCGTCAGGGCGGTCCGCAGGCCGTCCGCGACCGCCTCGGCGATCGCCCGGGTGTTGCCGAACATGGACTCGTACACCACGAGAACACTCATGCCATGAGTCTGCACCCGTACCCTGACCGAGTGGGTCCCCTCCGAAGGAGTCTGCGATGACCGACTCGACCGTTCCCCTCCCGTGGCGGCACGTCAGCGTCTGGATCGACCGGCCCGTCGAGGCCGTCTACGCGTACGCCGCCGATCCCCGGCACCTGCCGGACTGGGCCGCGGGCCTGTCCGGGGCCACGATCGAACCCTCGGGTGACGGCTGGGCGACCGACTCGCCGATGGGCCGGGTGGGCATCACCTTCGCCCCCGACAACGCGTTCGGCGTGCTCGACCACGTCGTCACGCTGCCCACGGGGGAGCGCTTCTACAACCCGATGCGGGTCGCCCCGGGCGGCGCCGACGGATCGGTCGGGGCCGAGGTGGTGTTCACCGTACACCGCCGGTCCGCGATGACCGACGCCGCGTTCGAGGCCGACGTGGCGGCGGTCGCCGCGGACCTGGCCACCCTGAAGCAGCGGGTGGAGGCGTCGGCCGGCTGAGCCGGGTCCGGCCGTGGGGCTATCGTCCGGGGTTCGGGGTCTGGGGCCGGGGGCCCCTGGTCGCCCGAAGCCCTGCGGACGGCCCGCCGCCCCGCTACCGTGCCGGACATGACCGCCGAGCTGATCCCGGAAGCCCCCACGTACGCGACCGAGTCGGAACACCTGGTCGGGCGGCGGCTGGTCGAGCAGTTGCCGGACGGGTCGGTGGTCTTCGCCGGGCTGCGGTTCACCGGGACGTACGACCACGAGGTCGACTTCCTCTGCCTGATCCCGGACGGAGGCATCGTCGTCGTCGAGGTGAAGGGCGGCAGCGTCCACTACACGCACGGGCAGTGGTACGTCGGCGCGGGGGAGTTCCGGCGGGAGTTCGACATCGAACAGGCACTGGTCAACAAGTACGCCGTCCGCGACTACCTCGAGCAGGACGAACGCTGGCAGGGCCGCAGCCGACTGCGGATCGAGCACGTGCTGGTCACCCCGTACACGGACTGGCCGGACGACTTCCACTGCCCCGGTGTGGAGCGCTGGCAGGTGCTGGGCCGGCGCGAGATGGGCAGGCTGGGGGAGGCGGTCCGACAGTTGTGTCATGACCGCGGTGGTGGGCGCCTGCCCACCGCCGACGACGTTGCCGTGGTCCGGACGATCCTGCGGGGGGCCCACCACCCGATCGAGGACGTGGAGGCCGACGCCGCCGAGCGGGAGGGCCGTGCCGACCGGCTGACCAGGGAGCAGGCCCTGCTGCTCGACATCACCCGCTTCGTGCCGCGGACCGAGGTGCGCGGCTGCGCCGGGTCGGGCAAGACGATCCTCGCGCTGACCCAGGCCAAGCAGTTGGCCCGTGGCCACGGCGACCTCGGGCCGATGCGGGTGGCGCTGGTCTGCTACTCGATCGGCCTGGCGGAGGACCTCCGCCGCCGGCTCGGCAGCGTCGGCCGCAAGCACCGGCCGGACTTCGTCGGGACCTTCGCCGCGCTGGGCCGGCTCTGGGGCGCGCCGGACGGGACCCGGGAGGACGACGACTTCTGGGAGCACCGGCTGCCCGAGCAGATGCTGGAACTCGCCGAGGCGCTGCCCTGGGCGGAGAGGTACGACGCGATCATCGTCGACGAGGGTCAGGACTTCGCCGATTCCTGGTGGCGGCCGCTGCTCGCCGCGCTGCGCGACGAGGAGACCGGGCGGTTGCACGTCTACAGCGACGAGCAGCAGCGGGTGTTCCGGCGGTTCGGCCGCCCGCCGGTCACCCTGGTGCCGCTGGTGCTCGACCACAACCTGCGCAACACCAAGCAGATCGCCGGCACCTTCCTGCCGCTTGCCGGGGCGCGGATGGAGCTGCGCGGCGACGACGGGCCGCAGGTCGAGTTCGTCCCCGCGTCGACAGCCGAGGCGATCGACGTGGCCGACGACCAGGTCGACCGGTTGCTCGACGAGGGCTGGGACCCGGCGCACCTGATGCTGCTGACCACCGGCAGGCGGCACGACGTCCAGGCCGAACGGCAGCAGGCGTACGGCCAGGAGGGCTACTGGGAGACGTTCTGGGACGGCGACGACGTGTTCTACGGCCATGTGCTCGGCTGCAAGGGCCTGGAACGGCGGGCGGTGATCCTCTGCCTCAACGAGGACGGTTCCCGTGACCGGGCCAAGGAGCGGCTGTACGTGGGGCTGTCCCGGGCCACCGACCGGCTGGTCGTGGTCGGGGATCCCGCGGTGGTCCGCGCGATGGGGGGCGACGAGGTGGCCCGGCGGCTGGGACTCTGAGTCCCGTACGGACCGCCGGGTCAGCCTCGGGCCGGCCGTCTCCCGCCTCAGACCGCGGCCTCGGCGAGGATCGCGTCCATCTGGCCGAGGGCCTCCCGCATGCCTTCCTCCATCCCCATCGCCGCCATCTGGTCGAACTGCTCGCGCGACGCGAAGTGGGTGGTGACGGTCATCCGGGTGCCGGCGCCGGCGGCCTCGAGGGTCACCACGCCGTGCGCGTACCCCATCTCCTCGACCGGGTTGCCGTCCTTGTCGGCGAACCCGTCGTCGAACTCGAGCCGATGGGGTGGGTCGATGAGGTTGATCGTCCACCAGCCGGCCGGCGTCGAGCCGTCGGGCCCGGTCATGAAGTAGGTCGCTGCACCTCCCTCGACGAAGTCGTAGCGGGTGAAGGTGGCGGGCCAGCTCGGCGGGCCCCACCACCGCTCGAGCTTGCGCGGGTCGGCCCACAGTTGCCAGACGCGCTCGAGCGGCGCGTCGAAGTCGGTCACGAAGGAGAGGGTGAGGGCCTCGAGATCCTTCTGGGTGCTGGTGATGGTCATGGTCCGGTTCCTTCCGGATCGGGGATCGGTGCTGGGGCGCGTCACCTCGCACCCCGGCTACGAGCAGCGGCTGCCCGCCCTGCAGATCGTCGTCGGCCTGTGGGGCCAGCCGCCGGACGTCGTCGCCGCCCGCCCCCTGCTCCGGCTGGTCACCTCCGACACGGCGGTCCACCGCGACCCGACCCCGGTGCGGATGGTGACCCGATGCCATGTGACGTACCAGGCAGGTGAACCCGCGGCCCCCGCTCCTACCATGGAGGCACGACGGGCCGTGGCCTGCGGTCACCCCTGCCGTCATCCTGTCGTCACCCCCGATCGGAGGGTCCGTCATGTACCGCCACCACCACTCCGGCCCGATGGGCGAGGGATTCCCGCCCCTGTCCGACATGGCCTCCCGCTGGGAGGCGTTCACCGGTTCCGCCGGCCCATTCGGCTCCGGCCCGCTCACCTTCGGCCGCGCCCGCCAGGGTGACGTCCGCGCGGCGATCCTCCGGCTGCTGGCCGAACAGCCCATGCACGGCTACCGGATCATCCACGAGCTGACCGAACGCTCCGAGGGCGCCTGGGAACCCACCGCCGGCTCGGTCTATCCGACCCTGCAGATGCTCGCCGACGAGGGCCTGGTCGAGTCCGAGCAGTCGGACGGCAAGAAGGTGTACCACCTCACCGAGGCCGGCCGGACCGCCGCCGTCGAGGCCGGTGCCCAGCCCGCCCCCTGGGAGGAGTCCGGCGACACCATGTCCGATCTGATGCGCTACCGCCAAGCCGCCGCACGGCTCGCCCAGGTCGTCTTCCAGGTCGGGACGACCGGCTCCGCGGCCCAGCGTACGGCGGCCCAGGAGGTGCTCGAGACCGCCCGCAAGCAGCTGCACGCGATCCTCGCCGAGGACTGATCACCGCCCATGGAGCAGGCCGTCCTGCGCGCCCGGTACCGGCGCATCGTCGGGTTCTTCGCGCGGGTCGCGGCGGGCTTCATCTGGTGGGAGATCGTCGTCCGCCGGCTCGGCCTGGGCCGGCTCGCGGACCGGACCCTCAGCCGGCGCAACGCCCGGACCGCCGCGCGCTTCCGGGTGCTGGCCATCTCGATGGGTGGCCTGATGATCAAGGTCGGACAGTTCCTGTCGGCCCGGCTGGACGTCCTGCCGGTGGAGATCACCGACGAACTGTCCGGGCTGCAGGACCAGGTACCGGCCGAGACGTACGCGGCGATCCACCAGGTCGCACTCGCCGAACTCGCCCTCCCGCTGCAGGAGCACTTCGCCTGGTTCGACGAGGAACCGCTCGCCGCGGCCTCCCTCGGCCAGGTGCACCGGGCCCGGCTGAAGGACGCCGACGCCGCCGAACTCGGCTTCACCGACGTCGTCGTCAAGGTGCAGCGCCCGCACATCCAGCAGGTGATCGAGGTCGACCTGTCCGCCCTGCGGCGGGTCGCCGGCTGGCTGACGCACTACCGGCCGATCGCCTCCCGGGCCGATGTCCGCGGGCTGGTCGAGGAGTTCGCCGCCACCACCCTGGCCGAGGTCGACTACCTGGCCGAGGCGAGCAATGCCGAGACCTTCGCCACCAACTTCGCCGACGACGTCCGGATCGGCGTGCCGCGGGTCGTCTGGGAGCTCACCGCCCGCCGGGTGCTGACCCTGGAGGACGTCAGCGCGATCCGGATCGGCGACCACGACGCCATCATCGCCGCCGGGATCGACCGCGGCGAGGTCGCCACGGTGCTGGCCGACACGTACCTGCAGCAGATCTTCGTCGACGGGTTCTTCCACGCCGACCCACACCCGGGCAACCTGTTCGTCACTCCGCAGCCCGGCGCCGGGCCGGGCGAACCCGCCTGGAGGCTGACCTTCATCGACTTCGGCATGGTCGGCCGGGTCCCCGACACCCTGCGCGAGGGGCTGACCGAGGCCCTGATCGCCGTCGGCACCCGCGACGGCGCCCGCCTCGTGCACAGCATGCAGACGCTGGACGTGCTGCTGCCCGGCGCCGACCTGCCGCTGATCGAACGCGCCTCGCTGCAGGTGTTCGAACGGTTCGGGGGGATGAGCATGAACCAGCTCCGCGGCCTCGACCACGCCGAGATGATGCGGTTCGGGCTGCAATTCCGCGAGCTGATGCTCGAGATGCCGTTCCAGCTGCCGCAGGACCTGCTGATGCTCGGCCGCTCGATCGGCATCCTGTCGGGGATGTGCACCGGGCTGGACCCGGACTTCAACATCTGGGAAACGATCACCCCGTACGCCTCCGAACTCGTCGCCCGCGAGGGCGGCCCGGCGACCCAGCGGGTGCTCGCCGAGGCGGGCAAGGTCTTCCAGGTCGTGCTCGGCCTGCCGGGACGTACGGACCGCGTCCTCACCATGGCCGAACGCGGCGAGCTCACGCTCCAGACGCCGCTGCTCACCCGCCAGGTCCGCCGCCTCGAACGGACCGTCCGGCACACCAACGGGATCCTGGTCTTCGCGGCCGCGCTCGTGGCCGGGGCGTTGGTGACCGGCGCCGACCCGATGCTCGGCCGCTGGCTGATGATCCTGTCCGTCGTCCCACTGCTGTGGACGATGCTGACCGGACGCGGCGGGCCCCACGGGCGCTGAGCCGCGTGGCGTACGGGGGCCAGGGGGACCGGGGCCGGCGCCGGACCCGCGTGCCTGACCCACACCAGCCCCTTGGCGCCGGGACGGTGATGATCCAGACTTGGTGTCCTTCGCGTCGTGGCGATCGACGGCGCACGCCGTCGCGGGAGGTCCCTCGTCCATGACCGAGCTGCTGGCCCCGCGCCTGACGAGTTTCGTCGGGCGCGAGGCGGACGTCCGCGCAGTCGGCGAGCTGCTCACCGACCATCGGCTGGTCACCATCAGCGGTCCCGGAGGAGGGCGTCATCGAGGAGTACCTGTTCACCACCAGGGTGGCCTTCCTCGGCGCCGCCACCGACGCGTACACGACCGCCCTGCGCGGCCTGTCCCGGACCGCCCGGACGATCCTGGAGGAGACCGGCGCCAACAACCTCTACCTGTCGGTCGGCAACCTGCGCTGGACGTCGGGGGCGAAGGAGCTGTGGTCGCCGCTGGTGCTCATCCCGGTCACCCTGCGTCCGGTCCGCGGCGGCTACCAGTACCGGCTCAGCCTGGACGACACCGGGACCTCCACGCCGAACTACTCGCTGCTGGAGCGGCTGCGCAAGGAGTTCGACCTGGAGATCCCCGGCTTCGCCGAACCGGTCGAGGACGGCGCCGGGCTGGACATCGACGCCCTGTTCACCGCGATCCGGACCGCGATGACCCAGGCCCGGCTGCCGTTCACGGTGGAACCGCACGTGGACCTGGCGATCCTCCAGTTCGGCAAGTTCCGACTGTGGAAG
The DNA here is from genome assembly GCA_964402325.1 of uncultured Propionibacteriaceae bacterium. Lineage (GTDB taxonomy): Bacteria > Actinomycetota > Actinomycetes > Propionibacteriales > Propionibacteriaceae > Raineyella. The sequence goes on from CAYOBI010000032.1 coordinate 26,599, forward strand.
GACATCGACGAGGCCTGGGAGACAGATCGTTCCACCGTCGCCAGGCCGCCGAGGTCAGCCATCGCACCGGGACGATGTACTCGGCCAGGTCATCTGAATCGCAGCGTGGCCAGGTCGGCCTGCGTGACGGCAGGTGTCGCCGGTTGGTGATCGGCTCCCTCGGGGAACACCGTGACGTCGCCGACCATGTCGGACCCGACCATCAGGAGCAGCGTCAGGTCGTCGTCGGAGGAGGTCTTCGCGGCACGCCGGACGGCGTTGAGGCGCCGGCCCTCGGGCAACAGGCCGGTGAAGAACGGGGGGAGAGCGCCACCGTACGTCGTGACCGTTCGGTCGAGTGGCAGCGTGTGCGCGACCGGGGGTCCGGCGTACTCGGGCAGGTACTCGAACCTGACGGCCCCATCGCCACGGGTGATGGTGGCGGCCGGGCGGCCGGCCTTGTAGACCTCGGCCCGGCGGACGGCGCGCAAGTCGGCCGTCATGTCGTCCTCAAGGCTGCGCGAAGTTCCAGTCCGAGGGCACCGAGCAGCGCTTCCAGCTTGTCGAGGCGCACCGACTGCTTGCCGCTCTCGACCAGCCGGACGAACCGCTCCGAGACACCCGCGAGTTCGGCTGCGTCGACCTGGGTGAGGCCGAGTTCCTTGCGGCGTTGCCGTACGTCGTCCGCCAGTCCCACAGTCGCCTCCTTTATCCGGCACGATCATGCCTGAAGTGCTGGAATCCGCGGTCAGTCGTGTTCGGGGGACGACCTTCCGGCACGATCTTACCGCCGCGCCCCGACGTGCCGACTCCTCGCCGGACCGGAGCTCACCCGTGCCGCAGGCTGAGCGTCCTTCGCGCGATCACGGCCGTCGGGAGCGCCGCCGACGACGCCGCTCACCGGCGGCCGACCAGGGCGGGGTGGTATGCGAGCGCGTCGAGACGGTCCTCGTACTCGCCGTGCGCCAGGCGTTGTCGCAGCATTGCGTGCCATTCGGCCAGGTCCCTGGTGCGCCCGGGCCGGCTCGGGCGACGCCCACCGGCGCCACGCCGATGTTCGGCGGAGGCGTCCAGGGCCCGCAGGTAGGCGTCGGTGAACTGACTGGCGTCGGCGGCGGGGAGCATGGCTGCCACCACCTGGGCGAGGGAGGTCTCCCGTTCGCTCACCCAACCGAAGCCACGTCGGGTCCAGCCGTTGCGTGACTCCCACCGCAGCAACTGGGCGGCTGCCTGTCCACAGAAGGCCGCGAACCCCTCCTCACGCCGGATAGCGGCCCACATCACCGCCACCGCGTCGGAGACGACGAACCGGGCAGCCTCCACGGGATCCTCGGATCGGAAGTAGTCGACGTCCTGAAGTTCGCACGCCAGGTCGATCAGGGTCGCCATGGCGGCTGCCGCCGGCTCGACATCGTGACCGGCGAGGGCCCTGGGGCACTGCCGCGACGTGGCTACGGAAGGTGAATCGCCACCGTGTCCGCTCCTTGGGGGAAACGCGTCGGTCCCCGGCGAGATGGGCCCCTTTCCTTGCCAGCGCGGCGAACTCGCCGACCCCGGCCACGACCGCGCTGACGTCGGCCGGCGCGGTCGCCTGGGCGGCGGCCGCCGATGGATCGATGGCCGTCATCATCCGTTCGCGTACTGGCGCCGGTCCGCGCCAGTACAGCGTCCACAGCGCCTTCTTCAGGCCCGCCTCGTCCAGCGTCGCCAATGCGTCGTAGAAGTCGTCCCGAGAGAGTCTGTCGCCCGCCACAGGGTCGGACGCTATCAGCGCGCCCCCGAGGTCTTGGCGCGGTCAAACGCCGATCCCGTACGTCCACGTACCGGGGGATTCCGTGCGCCGTCCGGTGGGCTGACGGCCGACAGCGGCATCATGATCGACAAGGTCAGTGGGCGAGCCCCAGGAACGACCGGGCCGCGGCCGATGAGCCTCGGTCCTCAGTCCTGGGAGTCTGCCGGGTCCGGGGTGACGCTCCCGTCGGTGGCCTTCTCG
>CAYOBI010000033.1:0-4310 GCA_964402325.1 uncultured Propionibacteriaceae bacterium
GCCAGGCCTGCCCGACCGCCTCGGTCACCCCCGGGACGCCGGCGGCGCGGGCACAGGCGCGGTCGAGTTCGGCGACGGTCCGGTCGTCGACCCGGGCCGCAGCGGTGGTGCCGGAGGCCCGGCGGAGCCGCTCGACGATGCTGCGGACGTCGACGCCGACCCGGTCCGCGACCGCCTGCTTGTCGCGGACCCGGCCGGCGAGGACGGTCCGCAACTGGGCGAGGCCTTCCCCGGTGACCGCCGACACCGGGTGCACCGGCACGTCCTGCAGGCCCTCGCGGTCGAGCAGGCCACGCAGGTCGTCGACGGTGCGGCGGCGGTCCTCCGGCGAGAGCCGGTCGACCTGATTGAGGACGACCATCATCACCGGGGCGTACGCGCGCAGCGGGACCAGGTAGTTGTCGTGCAGGGCGGCGTCGGCGTACTTCTGCGGGTCGACGACCCACACCAGCATGTCGACCAGCCGGACCAGCCGGTCGACCTCCATCCGGTGGGACACCTCGACCGAGTCGTGGTCGGGCAGGTCGAGCAGGACGAGCCCGTCAAGGTCGGTGTCACCGGCCGTGGCGACCTGGTGGCGGCGCTGCACCTGCAGCCAGTCGAGCAGGTCGCCGGTCGGTTCGGTGCCCCAGGTCGCGGCGGCCGGCCGGGCGGTCGTCGGCCGGCGGACGCCGGGGGTGGACACCTCGCTGCCGGCCAGGGCGTTGAAGAGGGTCGACTTGCCCGACCCGGTGGCTCCGGCCAGCGCCGCTACCGTCGCCGCGCCAGAGAACCGGAGCCGCTGTCCGGCCCGGCGGACGACACCGAGGGCCTCGGCGACCAGCTCCGGGTCGACCCGACCGGTGGCGGCCTCCGCCGCCGCGTCCAGGGACCGCAGGCGATCGGCGAGTCCGGGTCCGGTCGGTCGGGCCATCACTTCTCCTCGTTGGGGTGGGCGGCTGCCGCGTGGCCCTCGCCAGCTGTCAGGGCAGGTGTGTCCCCGGCTGTCAGCGCGGGGGGCTCGGCGGTGGTTGCCGGTGGGTCGCCAACGGTCACCTCGGGCTGCTCCGCGCCGGCCATGACCGGCATTCCGGGGGCCAGGCCGCCGGCGTACTCCGCCTCGACCGCCCGGACGGCGGCGCGGATCTCGTCCGACTGCTGCGGCCGCACCTGGAGCGCGACCAGCGTCTGGTGGTAGCGCAGGAGTGCCGAGGACATCAGGACCTCCACCCGCTCGTCGAGGTCCTCCTTGGCCTTCTTCGCCATCCGGCGGACGTTCTCGTCCCCGAACACCGCCTCGAGCAGGCTCTGGCCCAACGCGACCGACCCGCCGGCGATGCCCACCTCGGCGCCGGTGAGCCCACCGGTCTGGGTGAAGATCAGCACCATCAGGGTGGCGGCGACACCGTTCACGCCGAGGGCGAGATAGCGGGCGGTCAGCCGACGCGAGCCGCTCTCCTCGCTGACCATGGCGAAGACGGCGCCCTGCCATTCGCGGATCATCCGGGCCACCTGGTCGTCGAAGTCCTGCGCCGGCCGGGCGAGATCGACGCTCGCCCCCTCGAGGACGTGACGCCCGGCCGGGTCGCCCCGCCAGGCGGTCTCGGCACGCTCGGCGGCGGCCCGGCCCTCCTCGATGATCAGGGCCTCCAGTCCCGACTCGACGGCGACCTTGACGTGGTCGGCCTCGACCGGCCGGCCCCGGAACGCCGCCATCAGGCGGTCGCGGAGCAGGCTGATCCGGTTCTCGACCGCCCGCATGAACTCGCCGGTACCAACGAACTCGTGCCAACGGGCCAGCACCTCACCGCGCAGCAGGGTGCCGTCGGCGGTGCGCAGCTTCACCGACCTGACGGCCAGGTCGTACGCCCGATTGGCGTCGTCGCGCAGCTGGGTGACCGTACGGACCTGCTCGTCGACGGCAGTAGCGATGGCCGGCGCCCGGCGGGTGGTGTCCTCGACGGCCCCGGACAGCGTCGCCCGGACGACGTCCTGACGGGTCTGCTCGTTCGCCACCAGGCCGGCCAGCCAGCCGCGGATCGGTGAGACGGCCGCGTTCGGCAGGATGCCCTGGGCGTCGACGGTGGTCTCGGGCACCGCGAACAGCGGCGAGGAGCCGAGCCCGCGGTGGGCCATCATCTGGCCCAGGTGGCCAGGGATGTCGCGCATGGCGGCCGGTGGCACCCGGTCCAGCACCACCCCGACGACGACGTGGCGCTGGGCGGCACCGTTGAGGAAGTCCCAGGGGACGGCGTCGGCGTAGCGGGCGGCCGAGGTGACGAACAGCCACATGTCGGCCGCCGCGAGCAGCTGCCCGGCGAGCGTACGGTTCTCGTCGACCACCGAGTCGATGTCCGGGGCGTCGAGGATCGCCAGCCCGCGAGGCAGGGTGGGCTCGGCGACCAGTCGCAGCGCGTTGCCGCCGCCCGCCTCCCCGGTGGTGCGGGCCAGCCCGGGGAGGATCCGCTGGCCGGAGAACCAACCGGCGTCCTCGGTGTTGTGGACGAGCACGGGGTGGCGGGTGGTCGGCCGGATGACGCCGGAGGTGGTGACGGGGCGCCCGACCAGCGAGTTGACCAGGGTCGACTTCCCGGCCCCGGTGGAGCCGCCGACGACGACGAGCAGCGGGGCGTCCAGGCGGGCCAGTCGCGGCAGGACGTAGTCGTCCAGCTGCCCGGCGATGGCGGTGGCCTCGGCCCGGGCCCGGTCCGCCCCGGGGACCGGCAATGGGAGGTGGACGTCGGCCACGGCTGCACGAAGCTCCTCGAGCGATTCGGCCAGCCGTCCCGTCATGGATCCTCCTACTGCTGAGGTGGGCCCCAACGCGGATCCACCGGCGAGTACTCGATGCCTGATGATCCTAGCGGTCCGGGGTCGATCGGCCGGCCGACCGGTGCGGGCCGCCCGGGAGTGCGCGCCCGCAGGACCCGACGCCACCGGCGCCAGGGGTAGTCGATGGCCCCCTCGCCGACCAGCACCGCGGTCGGGCGGGCGGCCCGGATCGAGGCCAGCAGCTCGGCCTCGCGATCGGCTCCGGCGGCATCGACCAGCCCGCGCCCGATCGCGTCACGCAGGTAGGCGAGCTCGACGGCGTCGCGCTGGATCCGCCACGTCGCCAGGACGGCGGCCGGGCCGCGCCACAGCGCGTACCAACGGGCCCGGACCCGCACCCGTACGGTCCCGAGCACCCGGGGGTCGTCCTCCTCGAGCCAGCCGAACCGTACGTGGTCGGCCAGCCGGGCCCGGACCAGGGCGCGTTCCCGGCGCAGCTGGTTGAGCAGCACGCCGATCATCGTGCCGACCAGCGACAGGGCGACGAACCACAGCATCAGCCCGATCGGGGAGTCGGCCGACGCGGTGAAGTTGAAGACCATGTGGAGCAGCGCCGCGACCAGGTAGCCGGTCAGCGGGGCCAGCACCCGTACCCGCCGGCTGCGGGCGGCCAGCGCGGTGGCGATCCCGATGCCGGTCATCATCGTGAACAGCGGGTGGGCGAAGAAGGTCATGCCTCCCCGCATCAGCGCCAGCTGGTTCATCGCCTGTTCGGCACTGACGCCGGTGCCGGAGGTGACGGCGACGTAGCGGTAGATCCGGCCGTAGTAGACGATGTTCTCCACGAACGCGAAGCCGGTGCCCGACAGGCCGGCCAGCGCGACGGTGGACACCCACGACCCCACCCGGTTGCGCAGCAGGATGGCGATCCAGAACACCACGGTCGCCTTGGCCGCCTCCTCCACGAACGGCGCGATGAAGACCGCCCCCCGCAGGCTGGTGGCCGGATCACCGTTGCCGACGATCGACAGGTGTGCGGAGGCCCAGGTGTTGATCGGGGCGGCGATCGCCGTCGAGACCAGGCCACCCCAGACCAGTGCGACCGTCCACAGCCACAGGCCCTGCGGCCGCAATCGATCCGACAGGATCAGCAACAGCGCGAGCGGGACGGCGCTGAAGGCGGCGAGCCGGGCTGCCTTCGGGATCACCGCGGTGCCGAGGCCCTGGATGGTGCCGGTCGCCGTGGTGTGCTCGGGCACGAACAGCGTCCAGTTGACCAGGAACGACGCGATGAAGAGGAGTACGGTCGCCAGCGAGATCCACAGCCGCCAGTCGGCCAGCAGTCGCCGCGGCAACGGGACGCCCCGGTCGACCGGGGCCGGCAGGCCGTTGCGCCGCCGGGCACGGCGTACGGCCCGGTGCTCGTCGCGCAGGTCGGGCACACCACCGCCCACCGGGGGCCGTACGGGATCTCCGGCCGGGCGGTGGGTGGTGACAGACATGTCGCCAAGGCTACCCAGCCCGTGAAGCAGCGCCCAGCCGTGAAGCAGCGCCCAGCC
>CAYOBI010000033.1:4410-28279 GCA_964402325.1 uncultured Propionibacteriaceae bacterium
CCGTGAAGCAGCGCCCAGCCGTGAAGCAGCGCCCAGCCCGTGCAGCAGCAGCCGGACGGTGGCCGGAGTCCGAGGCCGTACAATCGAGCGCACTGCCCCCATAGCTCAGCTGGATAGAGCAGCAGCCTTCTAATCTGCCGGTCGTGCGTTCGAGTCGCACTGGGGGCGCCCACGCGCCGTGGCACAGGCGCATTCCCTCCGGGGCCGTCGCTCAGGCGACGATCACCTCGACGCCGACGTCGCGGATGGCCCCGACGACCTCGTCGTCCACCTTGTCGTCGACGACGACATGGGTGAACTCGCCGATGTCGCACAGCCGGTACAGGGCACCGTGGCCGATCTTGGTGTGGTCGAGGAGCAGCACCCGGCGGCCGGCGGCCCGGATCATCGCCCGCTTCGTCGTCACCACGTGCTGGTCCTGGTGGTACAGCACCCGACCGCGCAGGGACGAGGTGGAGGCGAAGAGCACGTCGGCGTAGAGGTTCGCCAGGTTGTTCTCGCACAGCATCCCGAGGAACGCGGCGTGCCGGACGTCGTACAGTCCGCCCAGGGCGATCACGCTGAGGTCGTTGCGGGTCCCGAGGGCCTGCAGGACCGGCATCGAGTTGGTGATCACGGTGAGCGGGCTGAGCTGCTCGAGACGGGGCAGCAACTGGAGCGCGGAGGTGGAGTCGTCGACGATCACCACGTCACCGTCATGGGCCAGCTCGGCGGCCGCAGCGGCGATCCGGCGCTTCTCCTCGACCGCGGTCGCCAGCCGGTACGGCAGGTCGCTCTCGTAGCGGGTGGATCGCTGCGCCGAGGCGCCGCCGCGCACCTTGCGCAGCGTGCCCAGGCTCTGCAGCTCGTCCAGGTCGCGGTGCACCGTCATCCGGCTGACCCGCAGCGACTCGGCCAGGTCGTCGACGTTGACGAACCCGTCGCGACGTACGGCGGTCCTGATGTACTCCAACCGGGCGGCCTTGGTCATCGTTCCGGTCGGAGCGTCCGGGCCGTCCGGCGCCGGTAGGTCGCGCGGGGCACTCATCAGCATCTCCTGGTCGGTTCGTCGGGACGAGGGGGACGCCCCAGGGGGCCGCGGACGGTCCGGCGGCCCCCGGAACGATACTCAGACGGGGATCCGCGCGTGGGTGGTGCGGAACTCCTCGACCTGCTCGAGGCTCTGGATGCCGGCGTCCGACCCGAGGTCGGTGGCGACCAGGCTGCCACAGGCCAGGCCACGTTCGGCCGCGGTGACGAGGTCCAGGTCGTCGAGCAGTCCGGAGATGAACCCGGAGGTGAAGGCGTCGCCGCAGCCGGTGGTGTCGACCACGTCGATGGCGTACGCGGGCAGCACCACCTCCTCCTCCCCGCGGACCGCGAGGCTCACCCCGTCCCCACCCATGGTGAGCACGGAGCAGCCGACGCCCTGGTCGTGCAACCAGGCGATGATCGCCGCGCGGTCCTCGGTGCCGACCAGCCAGCCGGCCTCCTCGATGTTGGGCATCAGGTAGTCGATGTAGGGCAGCGCAGGCGCGATCAGCTCCTGGGCGTCCGGGCGCGGGCTCATCAGGAAATCGACGGTGGTGGTGCAGCCGAGTTCCTTGGCCCGGGCCAGGATGCGGGCCATCGGCCGCCCGTCGATGCCCGGCAGGATGAACGCGCCGCCGAGGTGGAAGACCTTGGCCTGGGCGACCGCGTCCCACGGCACATCGTCCTCGGTGAGCGCGGCGTTCGCGCCGATGACGTGCAGCGCCGGCCGGGAGCCGTCCGGGCGGATCAACAGCAGGCTGGAGGAGGTCTGCAGCGCCGGATCCACCGTCAGGTGGGTGGTGTCGACCCCGTAGCCCTCCATGGTGGTGCGGATGAAGTCGCCGATCGAGTCATCCCCGATCCGGCCCACGGTCGCGACGTCGACGCCGAGCTTGGCCAGGTTGACCGACGGGGCGGCCGCGGTGCCGGCCACGGTGAACTTGATCCGGTTGAGCATGGCGAGCTGCTGGCCCGGCGGGACCGCGGTGAACGGCCAGCCGAGCGCGTCGGCGATGTGGGCTCCGAAGGAGATGACGCTGGGCATCGTGCTTCCTCTCAGGTGTGGGCGACGCCGGTGCGGTCGGCGCCCACGATGGTCCGGGTGAGTCCTGGCGTCCCACCCGGACAGCCGGGTGGCGACGCGCGTCGGCGCCTCACGTACGACCGCAGCGATGGACCTCGTCGTACATCGTCACCAACACCACAGATGTTAGCAACTGTGATCTTCACACGCACCTCAATGACGACAACCCATCTCCCCCTTCAGCCATCACCAGGCACCAGAGCCGACGATCAACCCAAGGACGGCGGGTCGGACGTCGCCTCCAATGTCGAGCCATCTGTTATTTTTTGTGATATATATCAATCACGACGATCGGTTCGCCGATCGACCAGGACCCGGCGGCGGACGCCCCCGGCGAGCGAAGGGACGCGAGATGGTCGCCGACACCGAACCGGACCGGACGCCGGACGAGCCGGCCCTGCGCCGCCTGATGGTCGATCTCGGTCACCGCCTGTGGCAGCGTCAGCTCGTCGCCGCGAACGACGGGAACCTGTCGGCCCGGCTTCCCGACGGCACGATCCTGTGCACCCCCACCGGGGTCAGCAAGGGGATGCTCACCGAGGGGATGCTGTCCGTGGTGGCCCCGACCGGCGACGTGGTCAGGCCGGGCGACGGCCCGGCGCCGTCCTCGGAGATCCGGATGCACCTACGGGTGTACCGGGTCGACCCCACCGTCCGGGCGGTCGTGCACACCCACCCGCCGTACGCCACGGCGTTCGCGATCCGCGGCGAGGCGCTGCGCGGCGACCTGATGACCGAGACCTTGCTGACGCTGCCGGACGTCCCGGTGGCCCCGTTCGCGACCCCGGGCACCGACGAACTACCCGACGCCGTACAGCCGTTCATCGCGGGCCGGCAAGCCTGCCTGCTCGAGTCCCACGGTGCGCTGACCTGGGGCCCGTCGCTGACCGAGGCCTACCTGACCATGGAGCGGCTGGAGTCCTTGGCGCAGACGACCGCCACCCTACGGATGATCGGCGGGGAGCGGCGACTCACTCCCGAGCGGATCGCCCACGTACGGGATCGCCTGACCCTGGCCTGACCCGGCGAGGGTCGACTCAGGCGGGACCGGCCGAGGGGTCGATGAACTGCGCGAGGTAGTTCTGGGCACCGAGGCGGGCGACGGCGTCGAGCTGGCTCTCGAACCAGTCGGCGTGCCCCTCCTCGTCACGCGCGCCGTCCTCGAAGAACTGCGCGGTCGCGTGGTCACCCAGGGCATGACACTCCTCGGCCCCGGCGTTGTAGAGGGCGATGGCCTCCTGCTCCCCCACGTACGCCAGGCGGAGGATCTCCTCGGGATCCTCGCCCACCTGGATGGGGTTCATCTTCTGCACGTTGGGGTGGCCGTCGAACATCAGGATGCGCTGGATGAACTCGTCGGCATCCTTCATCTCACCGATGGACAGGTCGTAGAAGAGGTGCCCGAGACGGGGCAGGCCCCAGTTGTCGAGCATCCTGGCATTGAGGAAGTACGTGTTGATCACGGTGAGTTCGAGCGTGAGTCCGGCGTTCAGCAGCTCGATCACCCGGGGACTAGCTGGCTTCATCGTCAACCTCCGGGAGTGACGCGTGGGCGTTCTCCACATGCTCGCACAGCACGCGCCGGACGGTAAAGACACAGCCACCGCAGTCGGTGCCGGCCCCGGTGGCCCGGCACACCTGGGCCACGGTCGCGGCGCCGAGGTCGACGGCGGCCCGGACGTCGCGATCAGCCACGACCCTGCACTGACAGACGATCACCGCACCGTGCCTCCGTTCCGGGCCTCCCGACGCCTACAAAGTTAGGTTAGCCTGACCTCAGGATGCGACGGTGGTCGGAGGCCCCTCAAGAGGCCGTGCCACACCTCGGTGCACCCGCCCCGTCACTCCCCACCCACCGATCACCCACCGCTCACCGCCCCCGGCCCGTACGCACCGGATTAGGATCGTGGGCGTGACGAACGAACTGGTGTGGATCGACTGCGAGATGACGGGCCTGGACCTGGCCCATGACGAGCTGATCGAGGTGGCCGCGCTCGTCACGGACGAGGAGCTCAACGTCCTCGGTGACGGCGTCGACGTGGTGATCAAGCCCTCCGCCGCCGCCCTGGCACACATGGGTGACTTCGTCCGCGACATGCACACCAAGTCCGGACTGCTGCCGGAACTGGACGAGGGGCTGACGATGACCGAGGCGGAGGAGCAAGTGCTCGCCTACATCCGCCAGTACGTCAAGGAGCCCCGCAAGGCACCGCTGGCCGGCAACACGATCGGCACCGACCGCGCCTTCCTGGCCAAGGACATGCCCGAGCTGGAGGCATACGTCCACTACCGCAACGTCGACGTCTCCTCGGTCAAGGAGCTGTCGCGGCGCTGGTACCCGAAGACCTATTACCACTCCCCCGCGAAGAACGGGAACCATCGCGCTCTCGCCGACATCCAGGAGTCGATCGAGGAGCTGCGCTACTACCGCGAGGCCGTGTTCGTCCACAAGCCGGGACCCGACACCACCACCCTGAAGCGGATCGCGCGCAAGCACCGCGGCAGCCTCACCGGGCTGCCGGAGAACGGTGCCGAGGAGGTCCCGGCGGCCGACCTCGGGGTGGCCGCCGACGCCGAGTGATCCGAGCCGGATCGGCGCCAGGACGCCGATTGGCGTACGGCCACCGGAACTGGCTATACTGCTCAAGTTCGCCCGGCAGGCAACCCTGCGGGTGACGAGATGGTGGGTATAGCTCAGCTGGTAGAGCACCTGGTTGTGGTCCAGGATGTCGCGGGTTCGAGCCCCGTTACTCACCCCGACGAGGGTCAGGTCCGAGCTACGTCAGTGCTCTGGACCTGGCCCTTTCTCCGTGCCCGGACCGAGCCGAATGCGGCCGTCGGGAGGGTGGCCCGCTGCTGACCTGCCGGTCGCATCCGCCCACCCGGCGACGGCCCGACAGGTACCGTGGAGGGGTCGAATGCCCCAACGCGGAGGCGGTCATGACCACCACCCAGCAGCAGGTCCACCCGGCCGACACCGGCACGGGTCCGAGCGAGCGCGAGGCGCGGAAGGTTGCCGAGGCGGCCCGGGAACAGGACTGGACCCGGCCCAGTTTCGGACGGGAGCTCTTCCTCGGGCGGCTGCGGCTGGACCTGATCGAGCCGTGGCCGACGCCTCCGGCGGCCGACCGGGCAACCGGGGACGCCTTCCTGGCCCGGCTCACCGAGTACCTGAAGACGGTCGACGGGGCCGCGATCGAGCGCGACGACCGGATCCCCGACGAGGTGTTCGCCGGACTGGCCGAGGTCGGCGCGTTCGGCATGAACATCCCCACCGCGTACGGCGGGCTGGGGCTGGCCCACCTCTATTACGTCCGGGCGCTCGGCCTGGTCGGCTCGGTCTGCCCCTCCCTGGCGGCGCTGCTCAGTGCGCATCAGTCGATCGGCGTCCCGCAGCCGGTGGCGATGTTCGGGTCGGAGGAGCAGAAACGTACGTACCTCCCCCGTGTCGCCGCCGGTGAGGTGTCCGCCTTCATGCTGACCGAGCCCGACGTCGGGTCCGACCCGGCCCGACTCGCCACCTCCGCCACCCCCACCGAGGACGGGTCCGGCTACCTGCTCAACGGGGTCAAGCTCTGGGCCACCAACGGCCCGGTCTCCTCCCTGCTGGTGGTGATGGCGCGGGTGCCGACGTCCGAGGGGCATCGTGGCGGCATCACGGCGTTCATCGTGGAGGCCGACTCCCCCGGGATCACCGTGGAGAACCGCAACAGCTTCGTCGGCCTGCGCGGCCTGGAGAACTCCGTCACCCGCTTCCACGACGTCCTCGTCCCGGCCGGCAACGTGATCGGCGCCGAGGGGCGGGGTCTGAAGATCGCCCTCACCACGCTCAACACGGGGCGGTTGTCGTTGCCGGCCCTGTGCGTCGCCAACGCCAAGTGGGCGGTCGCGAGCGCCCGGGGCTGGGGTGCCCATCGGGTCCAGTGGGGCCGCCCGATCGGCGCGCACGAGGCGATCGGCACCCGGATCGGGTTCATCGCCGGCACGGCGTACGGCATGGAGTCGATGCTCGACCTGTGCGCGATGATGGCCGACGAGGAGTCGAACGACATCCGGATCGAGGCGGCGCTGCTGAAGCTCTACTCCTCCGAGATGGCGTGGAAGGTGACCGACGACGTCGTCCAGCTGCGCGGCGGCCGCGGCTACGAGACCGCCGAGTCCCAGGCGGCCCGCGGGGAGCGGGTGGTGCGGGCCGAGCAGATGCTGCGTGACATCCGGATCAACCGGATCTTCGAGGGCTCGACCGAGATCATGCATCTGCTGATCGCCCGGGAGGCGGTGGACGCCCACCTGGCCGTCGCGGGCGCGATCATCGACCCGGAGGCGAGCCGGGAGGAGAAGCTGCGGGCGGTGGGCCGGGCGACCGGCTTCTACGCCGGCTGGCTGCCGACCCTGGTCGCCGGGCGGGGCATGCTGGCCACCTCCTATGCCCGGTACGGCGAGCTCGCCGGCCACATGCGCTACGTCGAGCGGGCCACCCGTCGGCTGGCCCGCTCCGTCTTCTACGGCATGGCCCGCTGGCAGGGCCGGATGGAGCACCGCCAAGCGCTGTTGGGCCGGATCGTCGACATCGGCGCCGAACTGTTCGCGATGAGCGCCTCCTGCGTGCGGGCGACCGCCGAGAAGGACGTCCGTCCCGAGGGGGTGCAGCTCGCCGACGTGTTCTGCCGGCAGGCCCGGGTGCGCATCGACGCCCTGTTCACCGCCCTGTGGGCCAACTCGGACGCCAGCGACCGCGCGGCCGCACAGCGGGTGCTCGCCGGGGACTACCGCTTCCTCGAGGACGGCATCCTCGAGGAAGCGGACGACCGGCCCTGGGTCGCCACCTGGGAGCCCGGGCCGTCCACCAGGCCGGACCGGCGCCGCCGGATCCCCCGCCCGCGGGCCCGCCGGATCGGTTGCGATCAGTCGAACTCGAACGTCGGATAGGACCGGACCGCCCCGCGGCGCGCGACCGTACGGGTCGCCTGGCGGACGGCGGCGGCGGTCGCCTCCTGGACCCCCATCCCGACGGCGAGCCCGGCGGCGAGGACGCCGACGAACGCGTCCCCGGCCCCGGCCGGGTCGACCACCTCGGCGCGTTCGGCCATCATCACCTCGACCGGCCGGCGCGAGGGCACCACCACGGCGCCCTCCGCGCCCATGCTGACCACCACGGACCGGCCGCGGGAGGCCAGGTGCACCGCCATGTCCTCGATGTCACCGAGGTCGCGCGAGACCGGCATCCCGCACAGCGCGGCCGCCTCGGCCTCGTTCACCACCAGCACCCCCACCTCGGCGTAGAGGTCGGGGTCGATGGCGATCGCCGGGGCCGCGTGGTAGACCAGCCGGCCGGTCCAGCCGGCCGCCTGCCGGATCGTCTCCTCGACGACCGCGCGACCGAGCTGGCTCTGCAGCAGGACGACCGCTGAGGTCGCCAACCGGTCGGTGACGTCGTGCACCGCGGACACGTCGGTGAGGTCGTTGGCCCCGGGGACGACGACCGTACGGTGACCGCCCGGTGAGACCAGCCGGTAGCTGTGCCCGGTGCGGGACTCCGGGTGCACCGACACGAGCTCGGTGGCGACGCCGAACCCGGCGAGCTCCTCGAGCAGTTGGTGGCCCTCGGTGTCGTCCCCGAGGGAGGCGACCAGCCGGACCTCGACCCCGGTCCGGGCCACGGCGACGGCCTGGTTGGCCCCGCGGCCGCCGAGACCGGGCAGCATCGGCGGCGCCACGACGACCTCTCCGGGCGCCGGGAGGTGGTCGACGGCGAGGACGGTCTCCACCGACACGGATCCCACGACATCGACGCGGGTCGCACTCTCGACGGTCACGGTGGGGCCCCCCTTCGCTGACGGTGAAGCGGAGTCTATTCCTGCCGTGGGGCGCCACGGTGCGGGGTTCCGACAGCGGGAAAGGCCGTTGGACCGACCCGCCCCGGGCGTGGTGGAGAATAGGCCCCATGGCATCGACTCTCGAGCGTCCGGGGGCTCCGTCCAGGCTGAGTCCCGCGTCCCGGCTACGACTGGCGACGGCGGTCGGCGCGGGTCAGCTGGCGGCCACACTGTCCCGGCTGGCCGGGAGGGGCTCCGGCGCGTCGATCCGCGGACAGGTGATGACCAGGATCGACCCTGACGCGTTCGGGAAGCTGCTGCAGGGCCGGCGGATCGTGGCGGTGTCCGGCACCAACGGCAAGACCACCACCACCCACCTGCTCGCCGCGGCGATCCGGGCCGGTCTCGGCCCGCGGAACGCCGAGCGGGTCGTCACGAACGCCGACGGGGCCAACCTGCACTACGGCATCGCCTCCGCCCTCTCCCAGTCGCCGCGGGCCGACATCGCGGTCCTGGAGACCGACGAGCGGGTCGTCGCCGACCTGGTCCGGCAGGGCCGCCCGGAGGTCCTGGTGCTGCTGAACTTCTCCCGCGACCAACTGGACCGCAACCACGAGATCAAGAAGCTCGCCCGCTCCTGGCGCGACGCCCTGGCCGAGGCCGGCAAGGACGGGCCGGTGGTGGTCGCCAACGCCGAGGAGCCGCTGGTCGTGTGGGCGGCCCGGGCGGCGAAGCACGTGGTCTGGGTCGACACCGCCTCGACCTGGCAGGAGGACGCCACCATGTGCCCCGAGTGCGGGGCCATCCTGCTGCGCCGCAACCCGCACCCGGAGACCGGCGACCCGGGCGACTGGGACTGCCCGGCCTGCTCGATGTCGGAGCCGATCGCCGTGATCCGGGTGGAGAACGGGCAGATCATCGACCGGCACGGTGTCGCCCACGACCCGCAGCTGCAGGTCCCCGGCGGCTTCAACGTCGGCAACGCCGCCTGCGCCCTCGCAGCGGCCGAGCAGCTCGGCGTCGGCGTCGAGGACGCCCTCGCCGGCATGCAGACCGTGACCTCCCCGGCGGGGCGGTTCGCGACGACGCACTTCGGCACCACCTCGGCCCGGTTGCTGCTGGCGAAGAACCCGGCCGGCTGGCACGAGGCCCTGCCCCTCCTGCAGTCCGACACCGTCGTGCTGGCGATCGACGCGGTCGCCGCCGACGGCCGCGACCTGTCCTGGATGTGGGACGTCGACTACGAGCAACTGGCCGGCAAGAAGGTGATCGCCACCGGGCCCCGGGCCCAGGACCTGGCCGTACGACTCGCGTACGCGGAGGTCGAGTGCACCGTGGTGCCGGACCTGGCGGCCGCGCTCACCGACCTCGACCGGCACGTCGACGTACTCTCGACCTACACCCCGTTCCAGAAGCTGCGCAAGCTCGGAGGCCTGGCATGACCCGCCCCGTCCACCTCGTCGTCGTCTACCAGTCGCTGCTGGGCATCTACGGGGACCGTGGCAATGCCACCGTGCTGATGAAGCGCCTGGCCTGGCGCGGCTTCGAGCCCCGGCTGACCGTCGCCGAGCCGGGCCACCCGCTGCCCGACGCCGCCGACCTCTATCTGCTCGGCGGCGGTGAGGACGGCGCCCAGACCACCGCTGTCCGGCTGCTGTCGCAGGAGGGCACCCTGCACCGGGCCGCCGACCGCGGTGCGGTCGTCTTCGCGGTCTGCGCCGGCTACCAGATCCTCGGCAACACCTTCACGATCGGCGAGCACGACGAGGTGATGCCCGGCCTGGGCCTGCTCGACATCACCACCCGCCGCGGCGAGCAGCGTGCCGTCGGGGAGATCCTCACCCGACTGCGCCCGCTGCCCGGCGACGTCACCCCGTTGACCGGCGACGACGCGCTGGTGACCGGATTCGAGAACCATGGCGGGATGACCACCCTCGGCCCGGACGCCGCCCCGCTGGCCGACGTCGAGGTCGGCATCGGCAACGGCGACGGGTCCGGCACCGAGGGGGCCCTCCAGGGCTCCGTCGTGGGCAGCTACCCGCACGGGCCCGTGCTGGCCCGCAACCCCGGCCTGGCCGACTTCCTGCTCGAGACCGCCCTGCACACCCGGCTCGACCCGCTCCCGGTCGCCCCGATCCCGGCCCTGCGCGGCGAGCGCGTGGCCGCGGTCCGGGCCGGCCGGCCCTGATCCGCCCCCAGCACCGTCCCACCCCACGGAGACCCCAGTGGACGAGCCCGACGAGGCCCTGCCTCCCGCCCCCGAATCCGAGCTGATCGCCCTGGTCGCGCTCGTCCTGGCCCGGGGCCGGCACCGCGAGGCAGCCGCGGTGGTGAGCAACGGAGAGGAGCGCTTCGAGGTGGCCGTGGCCCCCGGCGACCGCTGGGTGGTGCACTCCTCGACCATCGAGTGGATCGGCAACGGAGCGTCGATCCAGGCGTACGACACCCACGAGAGCCTCGGCGCGCGGCGGCGGGCCGAGGAATACCCGCCCGGCTGGTACCACCCGGCCCTCGGCCTGCTGTGGCCGCACCTGCTGCCGCTGTGGGGTCGTCCCGGCGACGAGTACCGGCCGGTGCGCACGATCGTCGGCCTGCACGGACCCGCCGGGATCGTCTGCGAGTACGTGGACGCGCCGGTGGTCGGCGGGGAGTCGCTCGGCCCCTGGGTGCACGTCCTGCTGAACGCCGACCACCAACTCACCCTGCTGGAGTGGGAGGGGCGTACGTGGACCCTGATGGACATCCACGAGTGAGCCCGCGGGCGATCCTGCCCGGGTGGACCCCGCCCGGGGGTCAGGAACGTACGGCGCGCAGGTCGGCACCCTCCAGCCCGAGTTCGGCGGTCTGGGCCAGGTAGAGCTCGGCGGCGGCCAGGGCGTCGTGCAGCGCGTCGTGGGCGCCCAGCACGGGCAACCCGAAGCGTGCCCGGGCGTTCCACAGCCGTAGGTCGTCGCCGCGTGGCTCGTCGTCGAAGCCGGGCGCGATCACTCGCTGCTGCAGCCGCATCGTGTCGATGACGGCCGGCTCGACCCGTACGCCCCACAGCTCGTGGCAGGCGGTCTTCAGGAAACCGGCCTCCAGCCCGACGTGGTGGGCCAGCAGCACCCGGCCGGCCAGCCGGTCGAGGAGTCGCCCGATCGCGTCGGCGAGGTGGCTGCCCTGCTCCAGGCGGTCGTCGGTCAGCCCGTGCACGGTGGCGCTCTGGCCGACGCCGCTCTCTCCCAGTCCCGCCCCGGAGACGACGACCTGGCCGGCGCCGCCGAGCCGGACGACCGGGCCGTCCACCGGGACCCAGCCGATGCTGAGGATCCGGTCGTGGCGCGGGTCGAGGCCGGTGGTCTCCATGTCGACGGCCAGCAGCGGCAGGTCGGCCAGCAGTGTCCGCGGCGAGGGTTGCGGGGTGGCGAGATAGCTGCGCAGCGGCCCGTCGGGCAGCGCCGCGGCCGCCCGCCGGTCGCGACCCGCCGCGCCGAACGACCAGCCCCTCATCCCAGCGCTCCTGTCATCACACCGCCTGCCATCACACCGCCTGTCATGACACCGCATGCAGCCGGTAGGTGAAGGCCAGCTCCTGCTGGGCCTCCTTGATGATCCGGAACGCGTCGCGCAGGCTGTGCTGGTCGATCGTCGACAGGGCTGCGGGGTCGATCACGTTGTCGGCCGGTTCGCCGTGCTCGGCCTGCTGGCTGTGGTGCTGGTGGCGCAGGTGGCTGATCAGTTCGTACGCCCCGCGCAGGTCGTCGGCACGGCGTCGGGAGATCGTGCCGGTCGCTGCGGCGGCCGCGAGCCGGGCGGCGGTGTTGACCTCGGGCAGCCCCGCGGCCAGCGCGTGCACCCTGGCGATCTGGACGATCGGGGCGATCCCGCCGGCCTTCAGGTCGAGGCCGCGGGACCCCTGGCCGGCCCGGTCGAGCACGAAGCCGCGGAAGAACCCGATCGGCGGCGTCCAGGAGACGGCCTCCCGCGACAGCCGGGCCAGGAACCGCTGGTTGCCGGCGGTGGCCCGGTGCACCGCGGCGAGCAGCGGGTCGACCAGGTCGGCGCCGGTGATCGGTCGCATGTCGAAGAAGGTGTCGGCGTGCAACACGGCGTCGGAGTCCGGCTCGTCGATCCAGCGCCCGAAGACGTGCCACCACTGCGACGTCGTCAGCCGCCAGGCCGGGTTGGAGGCCATGATGTCGCCCGGGCACAGAGGGTAGCCGCAGGCGGCCAGGCCGGCGGTGACCCGTTCGGCCAGGTCGGCGAACCAGGCGTCCACCACCGGGCCGGGTCCGGCGTCCGGGTCGGGCCCGTCGGGCAGCACCAGCGCGTTGTCCTGGTCCGACGACAGCCCGAGCTCCAGCCGGCCCTGCGATCCCAGCGCCACCCAGGCGTACGGCACCGGTGCCGGACCCAGTTCCGCCTCGGCGAGTCGCAGCAGCGTACGTGTCACGGCGTCGCCGACGGCCGTGACGATCCGGCCGATCTCAGCGGCCGAGGCGTCCTGGCGAACCAGTTCACGGACCACGCCGGGCAGCCGGCCGCGGGCCCGGATCAGGCTGTCCAGGTCCTGGCAGGCGGCGATGGCGCCGACGATCGCCACCGGGTTGGCCTGCTGGAGTCGCATGATGTCGCCGCTGGTGACCATCCCGACCGGCCGCCCGTGCTCGACGACGGGCAGGTGGTGGAAGCCGCGCTGCATCATCGTCAGCATCGCCTCGACGGCCGGGGCGTCCGGGTCGATCGTGACCGGCGCGGAGGTCATGATGGACGAGACCGGCCCCTCGGCCGCCATGCCCTCGCCGACGACCAGCCGGCGCATGTCGCGGTCGGTGACGATCCCGCTCAGCCGGGCGCCGGCCTCACCGCCGCTGCGGGTGACCAGCAGTGCGGACACCCCGCGGTCGGTCATCAGCCGGGCGGCGGCCCGGATCGGGGTGGCCTCGTCGACGCTGACCGGCTCCCGGGTGACGATCCCGCGCAGCGTCGTCCGGAGCACCTCGTGGCCGGCCTCCGGCACCCGGAGGGCCTCCACCGCGGCCTGCAGCCGTTCGGCGGACTGCTCGTCGAAGAACCGGGCGAACCGGTGCTGCGTGCCCAGCAGGTGACGGAAGTCCTCGGGGGTCATCAGCAGCGCGAGGCTGTCCTCCAGCGCGGTCATGGTGAACCGGGACGGCCCGTCGTCGCGGGCCGCCGAGACGCCGAACGCACCGCCCTCGCCGCACCGGTCGGCCAGGGCACCGTTGGCGTCGGTGATGTCGACCGCCCCGCTGCGCAGGATGTAGACGGCCTCGGTCGGCCGCCCGGCGGTGAGGATGACGGTCCCCCGCCGGAAGTACCTGCTGGTCAGCCGGGCGGGCAACTCGTCGAGCACCTGCTGCGGCAGCACGTCGAAGGGGTGGTGGGCGGCCAGGAAATCCCGGATGCCGGTGAGCTCGACGTTCATCGTCCTCCCGTCGCCGATGCCGGCGCGGCGGGGGCCCGGCGCGGGCCCCATGTCCGCGTCGCTGACAGCATGACATGCCGGACGGTCCGCTGCCACCGCTTCGGGCTGATCGTACGGCCCACCGTAGGGCTCGGGCCGCGAGTCGTCCGGCGGCTCAGTGCTCGAGCGCGGGCGCCCCGTCGGCGGACACGCCGGGGAAGAGCACGACCTGACCGTCGCGGACCTCGACCCGGTGGGTCGGCGTGGGCCAGGTGGCCGGGAAGCAGGTCGGCATGCCGTCGGTCAGCCGGAACCGGGCCAGGTGCAGTGGGCAGACGACCTCGCCCTCCTCGACCCAGCCGCGCGACAGCAGCGCCTCCTGGTGGGTGCACATGTCGTCGAGGGCGTGGTACGCGTCGCCGCTGCGGAAGACTGCGACGTCCTCCTCGGTGCCGGTGGTGGACTTGGGCACGACCAGCACGCCTCCGTCGGCGATCGCGCCGACCTCCGCGATGATGATGCCCTCGGCCATGCCTGCTCCCGTCCTTGTACACCGCCTCGCGCGGCGGCACCCCGAGAGCGTACGCGCCCCGTCGGTACGGCGGCGAGGGCGCGCGGCGCGCGGGCCGGAACGCGACGGCGGGCCGGCCCTCAGCCGGCGGTGCCCCGGTACCGGGTCGGCATGTCGAGCACGGCCATGGTGCACCGGCTCACGCAGACCAGCTTGCCGTCCCGGTTGGTGATCCGGATGTCCCAGATCTGGGTGGTCCGCCCGAGGTTCACCGGCCGCGCCTCGCCGTAGAGCAGCCCGGGCAGGCCGGGGCGGACGTGGTTGGCGTTGATCTCCATCCCGACCGCGTACTGCGTCGACTGGTCCAGCGTGTACGTCGCGGCCCAGCTGGCCAGCGTCTCGGCGAACAGGACGCTCGCGCCGCCGTGCACCACCCCGGCGGGCTGCACCGTCCGCTCGTCGACGGCCATGCAGCCCTGCAGGGCGTCGTCGGTCGCACCGGTGATCACGATGCCGAGGTGCTCCACCGCCGAGCCCCGGCTGCGCTCGTTGATCGCGTCGACATCGATCGCGTCCTGGTACCAGATGGTCATGGCGCCAAGCCTGCCAGTCGCGGGCACCGGCCGTGCCGGTGCCGTGCCGGTGCCGGGCCCGCGGCAGCAGGGCACCCGGCCGGCAGCACCCACCGGCGAGTTCCGACCATCGGAACTCGGCCGGCGTGATCGGCACCACATTGCTTACCGTCGCAGCGTGACCATCCTGCGCACCGTACCGGCCCCCGACCCCGAGATCCTGCCGCCACCCGCGCCACGGCAGCCGCCCGCCCCGGCGCGGCGATCGACCTGGGTCCCGGCCGCGCTGGCCACGGTCACCGTCGCCTGGGGCGGCAACCAGTTCACCCCGCTACTGGGACCGTACGAGAGCCTGCGGGGATTCGACCAGCTGACGGTCAACATGCTGCTCGGCGCGTACGTCACCGGGATCATCCCGGCCCTGTTCCTCGCCGCCCGGCTGCAGCGCGGCGTCCGGCTGCGGACCCTCACCATCGCCGCCCTGGTGGTGAGCCTGGCCGGCAGCATGCTGCTCGCCACGGCGGGTCACGTGGTCGGGATGCTGGTCGCCGGACGCATCCTCAGCGGCGTCGCGCTCGGCGCGGGGATGGTCAACGGCAGCGGCTGGATCCGCCAGCTGGTCCTGTCCCGCGGTCCGCTCAGTTCGGCGCTGCTCGCCGGGGCGGCGCGGGTGTCGGCGCTCAGCCTGACCACGGGGTTCGGCCTCGGCGCGACCGCCGCCGGGCTGCTCGCGTACGCCGCCCCGGCGCCGCTGGTCAGCGCGTACGTCCCGCACCTGGTGCTGGGCGTGGTCGCGCTGGTGGTGATCGCGCTGACCCGCCGTAGCACGCTGGATGCGGAGATCCTGGTCGGGGACACCGGGGCGCTGCCGGAGGGACGTCGCGGGCACGGCAACGCCCGGCTGCTGCTGGCGGTGCTGCCGGTGGCGCCGTGGATCTTCGGCTCCCTCGGGCTGGCCTACGCCATCCTCCCGCAGCGCCTGGCCGCCGCCCACGGGCCGGTGTCGGTGCTCTACCTGACCCTGTTGTGCGCCACCGCGCTGACCTCCGGGTTCGCCGTCCAGCAGGCGGTCCGGCGGGTCCGCTCGCCGCTGCGGATGCCGGCCCCGACGATCGGGATGGCGCTGTTCGTCGCGGTCTGCCTGGTCGCCGCCGGCCGGTTGCACCAGCTCGACCCGTGGACGGTGTGGGCGATGGCCGCTGTCCTCGGCGTCGCGTACGGCCTGGTGATCAGCGGGTCGCTGGTCCGGATCCAGCTGGTCGCGCCGCCGCGGGCCGAGGCGATGCTCTCGGCGACGCTGTACGCCCTTGCCTACGCCGGCTTCGCGCTGCCCTTCGCGCTGGCCTGGGAGAGCGCGTACGCCGACTACTCGGTGCTGTTCCTCGGCCTGGCCGTGCTGTGCGTCCCGCTCACCGTGGTCTCCCACCTGGCCGCGCGGGGGCTGCACCCGCACCGTCCCGACGACACCGACACGGCGCCACGGGGCGCGGCGCCACGGACCCCCGCGGCCCGCTGACCGAGGCCATGATGGGATCGTGACGGTGCCCCGTGCGCCGTCACGATCCCCACCCGTCGCGAGGACCCCGTATGACCGTCCCGATCCCCGCCACCGCGGTCCCCCCGGAGCCCGGCCACACCGCGTCGACGCCCTCGATCCTGTCGAAGGCGTTCCTGCTGCTGGAGTGCTTCTCCGCCGAGGACCGGGTGCTCACCTTCACCGAACTGGTGGACCGCAGTGGCCTGCCCAAGTCGACGGTGCACCGGCTGCTCGCCCGGCTGATGTCGCTGGGCATCATCGAGGGCCACGACCGGGCCTACCGGATCGGGATGCGGTTGTTCGCCATCACCACCTCGATGCCCGCGTCGAACCTGCGCGACCTCTGCCTGCCGTACCTGGCCCGGCTGCACGCCTGGTCCGGCGGCACCGTCCATCTCGCCGTCCTGCGCGGCGTACGGGTCGCGTTCCTGGAGCGGCTGGCCGGCCGCGACCCGGTGCCGGCGCCGAAGCCCGGGGAGATCCTGCCGGCCCACTGCACCGCCGCCGGCAAGGCCCTGCTCGCCTGGCTGACCGTCGAGGAGCGCGACGCCATCCTGCCCGACCCACTCCCCCGGTTCACCCCCGCCACCGTCACCGACCGGACCGAGCTGGAACGCCAGCTGCGGGCGATCCGACAGGGCGCCGTCGCCCTCGACCTGGCCGAGTGGAACCCCGCCACCTTCAGCGTGGCCGGCGCGCTCGTGGTGCACCGGCGTCAGGTCGGCGCGCTCGCCGTGTCGACCCCGACCGCGGCCGGACTGACCGACGAGCTGAAGGCCGCCCTGCACCGGACCGCCGCCGCGATCAGCGAGCGGGTACGGGTGCGGATCGACGCCGGCGAGGCCGGCTGGACGCCGGTGGAGGACATCCGGCCTTCCTGAAAGAGCGGTGAGAGCCGACAGACTCCCAATCCCACCCCACAGCATTCACAGAACGGGCAAAGGGTCGCGTCGTTGTCTTGACGGTGCCAGCACATCACGACTGGGAGGAAGACCCATGAAGATCGTCAAGCCCGCCATCATCGCCGGAGCGACCGTCGCCGCTGTGGCGGGCGTCCTGGCGCTCAACCCGAAGTCCGACGGACTCGCGGCCCAGGCGGGATCGGGCTCGACCGGCACCGGGAGTTCGAGCTCGGGGACGACGTCCTCGGGGTCGAGCAGCCCCGGCTCCACCTCGTCGGGCTCCGGCTCGACGTCGTCGGGCTCGTCCGGTTCGACCTCCTCGGGCTCGTCCTCGTCGGGCTCGTCCAGCAGCTCGGGTTCCTCGAGCAGCAGCTCCTCCAGCTCGGGCAGCAAGACCGTGACCGGCTCGGCGGTCTCCACGCCGTACGGCAGCATGCAGGTCAAGGCGACCGTCAGCAACGGCAAGATCACCGCGATCACCTGGGTCCAGTTGCCCAGCGACGGCCACTCCCAGCGGATCAACAGCTACGCCGCCCCCGCCCTGGTCCAGGAGGCCCTGCAGGCCCAGTCCGCCCAGGTCAGCGCGATCTCGGGCGCCTCCTACACCTCGGCCGCGTTCCAGCAGTCCCTGCAGTCGGCCCTGACGAAGGCCGGGTTCAACGCCTGATCCGAGCGGGCCGGGGTCCGCAGGCACGCCGGGTAGGGTGGCGCGCCTGACCCGGCCCGGCTCCCCAGGGTCGCGGGCTCGTGGCGCCGCCGGCCGCGGCCGTTTCGGCACCGCCCGTCCACGGGGACGGCGCCGACTGGTGACCAGCCGCCCATATTTATACACTGCTTCCGTGATTAAAAGGATCGGGTTGCGCGTCGCGCGGCTGACGCGCCTGCGGCGTACGCGCCTGGCGCTCCTGGTGCCCAGCGGGGTCGCCCTTCTGCTCGGCCTGGACGCCGGCCTGCTGCTGCTCAGTCTGCCGGCCCCGTTGGTCGCCGACCGGGTGCGCGACGTGCACGGGATGGTGATGACGATCGGCTTCGTCGGCGCACTGATCGCGCTCGAGCGGGCCGTCGCTGCGGGCGGCAGGTGGGCGTACGTCGCCCCGCTGGGCATGTCACTGGGTGCCCTTGCCGTCCTGAGCCCCGCGCCGTTGTGGGCCGGCCGGGCGCTGATGCTGGTCGGGGCGGTCTGCCTGCTGCTCGTCTACCTGCCGTTGTGGCGGCGGTCGTACGACCCGGCGGTGGCGATCCAGTCCTCCGGCGCCTTCCTCGGCGTCGGGGCCACCGGGCTGTGGCTGGCCGGGGTCGACATCCCGCGCCTGGTGCCGTGGCTGACCGGGTTCCTGTTGCTCACGATTGCCGGGGAGCGGGTGGAACTGGCCCGGCTCGGCCAGCTGACGCTCGACCCGTCCCGCCGGGAACGCCACGACGGACAGGCGCTGGCACTGGCCCTGCTGGTGGTGCTGGTGGTGGCCTTCGCCACGGTGGAGCCCGATGTCGGGCTGCCCGCCCTCGGGGTGGTGTTGGTCGTGCTGGCGCTCGTGTACGGCCACCGCGACATCGCCCTGAAGACCGTACGGTCCACCGGGCTGCCGCGGTTCAGCGCCGTCTGCCTGATCGCCGGCTATGCCTGGCTGGTGGCTGCCGGCCTGCTGTGGCTGCGTCCGGCGCTGTCCGGGTTGCGCTACGACGCAGTGCTGCATGCCACCTTCCTCGGCTTCGTGATGTCGATGATCCTCGCGCACGCGCCGGTGATCCTGCCGGCGGTGCTGCGCCGCCCGCTGCCGTACACCCCGGCCTTCTGGGTCGTCGCCGCACTGCTGCACGGTTCGCTGCTGGTGCGGGTGATCGCCGACCTGGCGGGCAGCGAACCGGTGCGTGCGGTCGCCGGGACCCTGAACGTGCTGGCGCTGCTCGCCCTCGTCGCCACCGCGGTGGCGAGCAGTGCCGGCGCACCCTCCGCCCGCTCCCCCCGAGCCACCAGCCGGGAGGCCTGACATGCAGCTCTCCCACCCCGCCGGAGGGACCGCCGGAGCCGGCGACGCCACCGCTCGTCGCCCCACCGGCCGGCGCCGCCGGATGCTGTGGCGCTCGACGCCGATGTTCGGCTGGCTACTGGCCGAGGTCGTGATGGTGATGGCGCACCGGTTCGTGCCGGAACCGCGCTGGCTGATGGTCCACCTGCTGCTGCTCGGCGCGGTGTCGAACGCGATCGTGGTGTGGTCCGACTACTTCACCGACGCGATCCTGCGGGGCTCCGGTGGGCACGGCCGACAGGACGCGGCGGTCCTCGGGCTGCTCAACCTCGGCGCGATCGGCGTGGTCGCCGGCCTGGTCGTCGACCATCGGCCGACACTGTGGACGGGGGCCACCCTGGTCGGTCTCGCGGCGGTGCTCCATGCCGTCGGTCTGGCCGTCCGGGTGCGCACCTCACTGCCCGCCCGGTTCACCATCACGGTGCGCTACTACCTGGCCGCCGGCCTGATGCTGCCGGTCGGCGCCTGGCTCGGCACCCGGCTCGCCGCTCTGCCCGACGCTGACCCGGTCCACGCGCGTTACCTGCTGGCACACCTGGCGCTCAATCTGCTCGGCTGGGTCGGGCTCACCGTGGCCGGCACGGTGATCACCCTGTGGCCGACCATGCTGCGCACCCGCGCCGACGAGGCCACCGTCGCGGTCGTCCGGCGCGCGTGGTGGCTGCTCGTCCCCTCGACGGTGCTGCTGGCCGCGGCGTCACTCGCCGATCTGCGCTGGGTGGCCGTGCTGGCCGCGCTCGGCTACCTGTCCGGGCTGGCGGTGATCGCCGCGCCGTTGGCCCGGGAGTCCCTCGCGAAGCGACCGTACGATTTCGGCACCTGGTCGATGCTCGCCGGACTGCTGTGGTGGGTCGGCTGCCTGGTGGCGCTGGCCGTCGGCCTGACGACCGCCAAGGACCTGCCGACCGCCGTCGAGGGACTGCATGCGCTGACCGGTCCGTTCGCGGCGGGCTTCGTCGCACAGGTGCTCTTCGGCGCGCTCAGCTACCTGCTGCCGGTCGTGATCGGCGGCGGGCCGTCGATCGTCCGGCGCACCACCGCCGTCGTCGACCAGGCCGCGGTGGCCCGGGTGGTGCTGGCGAACACGGCCGGGCTGGCGTTCCTGCTACCGGTGCCGAGCCTGGTCAAGGTCACCACCTCGCTGACCGTGTACGTGGTGATGGCCTGGACGATCGGCGTGCTGATCGCCACGGTCGTCACCGGACTGCGCAGCCTCCGCCGGCGTGCCGCCACCCCACCGGAACCGCCACGCGAGGAGGACCCGCTCACTCGGCGCCGGCGCAGTCAGGGCCAGCTCGCGGCAGCGGTCGGCGTGCTCGCCCTGCTGGTGGTGGCGGCCGGGGTGGTCGACCCGGTGGCCGTCGTACGCTCCCCCACCTCTCCCGCCACCCGGGCAGCGGCCGGCGCCGGCGCGCCGGCCGGGGTGACACCGACCGGTCACACCACGACGGTCGCGATCACCGCGGCCGACATGAGGTTCACCCCTGCGACGATCGAGGTGCCACGCGGCGACCGGCTCGTCCTCGAGGTCACCAACGCCGACCCCAAGGGCCAGAGCCACGACCTGACCCTGGCGAACGGGACCACCAGCGGACGACTCGCGCCGGGGCAGACCGCCACCGTCGACGCCGGCGTCATCGGCACCTCCCTCCAGGGCTGGTGCTCGGTGGCCGGGCACAAGCAGATGGGCATGACGCTGACGATCACCGCGACCGGCGTCGGCGACGCGACAGCCTCGCCCGGCTCGACCGGCGCCATGGGGCCGATGGACTCGACGGGCGCGATGGGCTCGACAGGCTCACGGGCGGGGGCCGACCGGGCGGCCGGCGCCGATGCGGTGTGGGATCGCAACGCCTCGCCCGCGGCCGGGTGGACGGCGTACGATCCGACGCTGCCGCCGGTCGGCGACGGGACGGTCCACCAGCTCACCTTCACCGTCCGGGAGGGCGTCCGCGAGGTGGCTCCGGGCGTCACCCAGGACGCCTGGACGTTCAACGGGACGGTGCCCGGCACCACCCTGCACGGCCGGGTCGGCGACACCTTCGAGATCACCCTGGTCAACGACGGCTCGATGGGCCACGGCA
The DNA here is from genome assembly GCA_964402325.1 of uncultured Propionibacteriaceae bacterium. GTDB lineage: Bacteria > Actinomycetota > Actinomycetes > Propionibacteriales > Propionibacteriaceae > Raineyella. The sequence goes on from CAYOBI010000033.1 coordinate 25,359, forward strand.
TCGACTTCCACGCCGGATCCCTGGCGCCGGACCGGCCGATGCGGACGATCCAGCCCGGGGAGAGCCTGACCTACCGGTTCACCGCGACCAGGGCCGGGGTCTGGATGTATCACTGCTCGACCATGCCGATGTCACTGCACATCGCCAACGGCATGTACGGCGCGGTGGTGATCGACCCGCCCGACCTGCCTCGGGTCGACCGGGAGTATCTGCTGATCCAGGGCGAGCAGTACTACGGCCCGCAGGGCGGCATCGCGGACGCTGACAAGATCGCCGCCCGTACGCCCGACGCGGTGGTCTTCAACGGTTATCCGAACCAGTACGACCGGGCGCCGCTGACCGCCCGGACCGGTGAGCGGATCCGGCTCTGGGTGCTCGACGCCGGACCGAACGAGTCACTGGCCTTCCACGTGGTCGGTGGACAGTTCGACACCGTGTGGAAGGAGGGCAGCTGGCTGTTGCGCAACGGCCGCGACCCCAGCACACCGAGCAGCAACGCAGGATCGGGCAGCGACACGGGATCCGGCAGCGACACGGGATCCGGCAGCGGCGGCAGCCAGACCCTGGATCTGCTGGCGAGTCAGGGCGGCTTCGTCGAGCTCTCCCTGCCGGAGGCCGGTCACTACAGCGTGGTCAACCACCAGATGACGCTGGCCGAGCGCGGTGCGCACGGGACGCTGGCGGTCACCGACTGACCGCTCGTCAACCGACTGACCGCTCGTCAGCCGCAGAAGCCGCCGACGTCGCCCTGGTAGGCGAGCACCTGCGGGGCGCCGGAGCACATCCGGGCGCTGACGCGGGCCGGCTGACCACCCTCGGCCGTCACCGCGGGCGCGACGCCTGGCACCCGGGCCTCGACGCCGAGCAAGGTGGCGAGCAGCCCGGGCGTCGCCTGCTGCTCGACCCGGGTCTCGGCCGGATCGATCCCGGCCAGCCCTGCGAACTCCCGGAACGCCTCGTCCCGGCCGCCGACCGCATCGACGTACTTGGTGGTGACCGCGGTCTGACTGTCGAACATGTGGGCGCCGTACGAGTTCCTGATCGTGTCCGCCGGGATGGCGCGATGCTGGGAGACCCAGCTGACGAACGCGTCGTACTCGACACCGAGCCCGGTCATCCAGACCTGGCGCTCCTCGGGCGTCATGTCCCGGTACGGGCTGCCGAAGTCCTTGTCACGGCCCATCGAGAGGTATTCGTACGTCACGCCGCCGGTGGTGGTGACGCCCGACTCGAGCAGCGTGCCGGTGGTGCCGGTGACGTCCTTGTAGCGGGCGAAGGGGCCCGAGATCACGCCGATGCTGCCGACCAGCGAGCCGTGGTCGGCGACGATCCGATCGGCGTTCGCCATCGTGTACATCCCGCCCGACGCCGACATCCCCTCGACGTGGGCGAACACCTTCTTACCGGTACGGGCCCGGTAACGGTCGACGGCGTCGGCGATCGCCCGGGATCCGGTGATCGAGCCACCCGGGGTGTTCATCAACAGCACGATCCCGTCGGCGTCGTCGGCGGTGAGGTCGTCGATCGTCCGGGCCACCTCGTACCCGTACGTACCGACCGTCAGGCCGGCACCGTCGGAGGTGTCGGCCATGATCGTGCCGGTGATCGGGAAGGCGCGCAGCGTGTACTTTGCGGTCGTCGATCCCCAGATCGTCTGCAGCGACGTCGTGGCGGCTCCGCTGCGCAACGGCACGATGACCAGGGTGAGGGCCGACAGCAGGGCACCGACGATGCCGATGGCCAGCACCGCGACGGCCAGGCCGAGACCGGCCCCGGCGCCCAGGCCGAAGCCGTGTCGGAACGGTCCGGCCGGGCGCGGCGGGGCGAACACCGGTCCGCCCGGCATCGGGGCGGGCGCCGTCATGGTCGGGACCGGGCCGACCGGCGCTCCGGCTGGTGCCGACGCCACGGACGGCTGGGGCGGCTGGGGCGGCGGCCAGCTCGCCGCGTCCGAAGGCTCCGTCCCCACCGCCTCCGCGGCGTCCACCGGGCGGGCGTCGCCCGGTTCCTCGGACGGGGAGGGCTGCTCGGCCTGTGGGTCGGACATCAGGAGACCTTTCGACGGTGAACGGGCACAGGCAGCGTATCCACTGCGGAGCCCACCCGGAGCTCCCCGAGCAACACCCGTGAACAGTCGTCGGGCCAACGATCAATACCCACGGTGGTAGATCGCCCCGTTCGTCATGTACGCAACGCCGGCCTCTTTACCCGTCTCCACCTGGCCCGCAGGCCGACCCCTGCCCCCACCTTTTCGAGGGTCCGAAGATACCCGCCACCTCAAGATTGCACAGCATTCCTACGTCTCATCAACTTCCCGAAACCAAACGCCACAACACTGAGAATCGACCCTACGAGCGGGTAGATGACGGCGGCGCCGAGAAACACCCCAATGTACGCAACGCCATCCTGGCAATCAACGGCAGGACCGTCCCCGTAAACATTGTGGCAAACAATTCTCCTCTCAACGCCAACCCAAGTCCAAAAGAGTCCCACAGTAAAGAGAAGGGCGAGGGTTCTACCCCATACCCCCACGCGGATCCATGATAGTCAGCCCCTGACCCCAGTCGTCCCGACAGCATCAGCAATCCAAGAATCAGGGCCACCATGGAGGGGATCACCCAAGTCCAGGCCCACAGAGCGGTGTCATATCCCATCACGTCGCAATACCGAACGGGCGGCTGCGTATTCGCCTCATGACAGAAGTAACCGGAATTGAATGCACGGACAGACCTGACGCGCCCGCAAAGAGCCAGCACTGCAAACGAAACCACCAACAATGTCGACGCTTGAACGATCGGAGCACTGGCCACAATCCGCATTTCTTCGACATTCCTATCGGATATTCGCCACCTCATGGCTCCAGAGTTTAACTCGAGCGGGGTTCGACTGCTGTTCGGCCCGCCCGTCTCACCGCACATATC
>CAYOBI010000034.1:0-6291 GCA_964402325.1 uncultured Propionibacteriaceae bacterium
CCGGCGCTGGCGATGGTGAACTCCGACAAGGGCATCACCAACCTGCACGTCCCCTCCGACGTCATCGTCGACGCGTCCATGCCGGCGATGATCCGCATCGGCGGCCACATGTGGGGCGCCGACGGCCAGGAGGCCGACACCCTCGCGGTGATCCCGGACTCCTCGTACGCCGGTGTCTACCAGGCCGTGATCGATGACTGCAAGGCCCACGGTGCGTACGACCCGACCACCATGGGGTCGGTGCCGAACGTCGGCCTGATGGCGCAGAAGGCCGAGGAGTACGGCTCCCACGACAAGACCTTCGAGATCCCGACCGCCGGCACCGTCCAGGTCGTCAACGCCGCCGGTGACGTGCTGATCGAGCATGCCGTCGAGGCCGGGGACATCTGGCGCGCCTGCCAGGCCAAGGACGCCCCGATCAAGGACTGGGTCAAGCTGGCCGTCACCCGCGCCCGCGCCTCGCAGACCCCGGCCGTCTTCTGGCTGGACCCGGAGCGCGCTCACGACCGCAACCTGGCCGAGAAGGTCAAGGCGTACCTGCCGGAGTTCGGCACCGACGGGCTGACCATCGAGATCATGTCCCCGGTCGAGGCCACGAAGTACTCGGTCGAGCGGATCCGCCGGGGCGAGGACACCATCTCGGTGACCGGCAACGTGCTGCGCGACTACAACACCGACCTGTTCCCGATCCTCGAGGTCGGCACCTCGGCGAAGATGCTGTCGGTCGTCCCGCTGATGAACGGCGGCGGCCTGTTCGAGACCGGCGCCGGCGGCTCCGCCCCGAAGCACGTCCAGCAGCTGCTCGCGGAGAACTACCTGCGCTGGGACTCGCTGGGCGAGTTCATGGCGCTGGCCGAGTCCTTCCGCCATGAGGCGACCGGCGGCAACGCCAAGGCCGGCGTGCTCGCCGCGACCCTGGACAAGGCCACCGAGACCCTGCTCGACCAGAACAAGGGCCCGGCCCGCAAGGTCGGCCAGATCGACAACCGCGGCAGCCACTTCTGGCTGGCGAACTTCTGGGCCCAGGAGCTGGCCGCGCAGGACGACGACGCCGAGCTGGCCGCCGCCTTCCTGCCGGTCGCCGAGGACCTGGCCGCCAACGCCGAGCAGATCGACACCGAGCTGATCGGGGTGCAGGGCCACCCGGTCGATCTGGGCGGCTACTACCGCCCGGACGACGCGAAGACCTCCGCGGTGATGCGTCCGTCGGAGACCTTCAACGCGATCATCGCCAAGCTGGCCTGAGCCGGCCGGCTCGACAGAGCCGCCACGCGAACGGCGCCGGGGTGCTCCCCCGGCGCCGTTCGCCGTTCCGGCCCTGCACCGGCGGCCGGTCACGCGACGGTCGGGTCAGATGACGCTCCAGCCACCGTCACACATCAGCACGGTGCCGGTGATGTTGGAGGCATCGTCGCTGAGCAGGAAGGTGATCGCCGCCGCCAGCTGGTCGGCGGTCGCCGTGGGAGGCATCATCGCGCCCAGCAGCGGGGCGATCACCTCGGTGAAGCCGCTGGTGTCCATCCGGGCACGGATGTTGGTGGCGACTCCGCCGGGCGCGACACTGTTGCACCGGATCCCCTTGCGTGCATAGAAGAGCGAGGTGGACTTCGTCAGGCCGATCACCGCGTGCTTGGAGGTGGTGTAGGCGACCCCCGCGGCCCCGGCGCGAACGCCGGCCTCGGAGGAGATGTTGACGATGGCGCCGCCCGCGTGGGCCAGCATCACCGGGATGGCGGCCCGGGACATCCGCATCATCGAGGTCAGGTTGACGTCCAGGACCCGTTGCCAGGTGTCGTCGTCGATCTCGGCGACGGTGAGGAAGTCGTCCATGATGCCGGCGTTGTTGACCAGCCCCCACAGCTCCGGTCCGGCCTCGGCCACCACCCGGTCGACGACGGCCTGGTCGGCGATCGAGCCCACGACGTAGCGGAACCCGGGGCTGCCGAGCTCGTCGGCCACCTCCCGGAGCCGCTCCTCGGACAGGTCGGCCCCGACGACGTACGCTCCCTCCGCGACCAACCGCGTGGCGGTGGCTCGCCCGATGCCGGACCCGGCACCGGTCACGATGATGGTCCGACCGGCGAAGCGATCGGGTATGACGGCAGACATGACGACCTCCCGTGCGACTGTGGACATGGTGCCCGACAGACGCACACGGTGAGTACGACGTGCTGCGCACTCCTCAGTCTAGGACGCGGTTCCCGGCGGCGGACGCGAATCGCGACGCGCCGAGTGCGTGCCGGACGGTCAGAGCGCCCGGCAGCAGGCCGATCTCGAGCTCGACGACGTCGCGGACCACGTCGCCGTCCAGTTGCACCGGCAGCGGCGCGGATGAGCTGACCCGGGCGTGGGACGTACGCCCGTAGGCGAGCGGCCGGACCCGCCGGGGCCGTCGCAGCAGCCCCGCGCAGGCCACCGCCAGCCAGTCCAACGGACTGCGCAGCGGCAGCTCGAGGGTGTCCAGCAGCCCGTCGTCGGGCGCCGCGTCGGGGAACACCGCGAGCCCACCGGGGACGCGGGGCAGGTTGCCGAACAGCACGGTCCAGGTCCGGGCCGCCCGGGGCCGGCCGTCGAGGTCGACGGTCAGCGGCAGCGGGCGGCGCAACACGTGCCCGATCCCGGCGACGAAGTAGGCCGGCCAGCCCAGCCGTCGCTTGAGGCGTACGCCGGTGGCGGCGACCGTCTGGGCGTCGCGGCCCATCCCGGCCATCACCAGGAAGACCGACTGCACCGCCCCCGCCTGCCCGGTACGCATCCGGGCCAGGCCGACGTCCATCCGCAGTTCGGCGCCGGCCAGGGCGATCGCGACGGCGTGATGTACGTCCCGGCGGGGCAACCGCAGGTTGCGGGCGACGATGTTGGCGGTCCCGGTCGGGACGATGCCGAGCGGGACGCCGGTGCCGGCCAGCACCCGGGCGACCTGGCGGACCGTGCCGTCCCCGCCGGCGACGACGACGAGGTCGACGGGTGCGGCGAGCAGCCGCCGGGTCTGGTCGGCGCCCGGCGAGTCAACGGTCGTGGTGAGGACGATCGGGGCGGGAGCGGACAGGTCGGCGAGGGCGGCCTCGAGTTCCTGCCGGGCCCGGGCCGACCGGCGACCCCTGGGGTTGAGGACGAGCCCGACCAGCGGTCCGGTCCCCGCCGACGACGGGTCGGCGGCCGGCTCACTCACCCTCGGGGAGACCCACGGACAGGTTGTCACACATCCGCCGCAGGGTGTCGACCGTGGTCCGGTGGTCGGCTGCACTGATCCCGCGGCCGAGGTCCTCGCGGACCCGCTCGACGTCCTCGCGGACCCGGTCGTGGGCGGTCACGCCCGCCTTGGTGAGGGACAGCATGCTGCCGTCGTCGGCGATCCAGCCGCGGCCGTCGAGGACCTCCAGGGCGCCCTCGAGGGAGTCGTCCTGGTCGCAGCGGAAGGCCCCGAGGGTCTCGCGCAGGCTCGCGACGCTCCGGGCGCCCCAGGTCAGGGTGCTGAGCACCTGCCACTGGCGCCGGGTGACGTCGTCGTCGTGGAGGGCCTGCTCGAACGCCCGGTTGATCAGGGAGTCGAGATGCCTGGCCCAGTAGCCGATCGGCCGCTCCTGCTGTTCCCGCATGTCCTCACGGTAATCTCCCGGACGGGTCGTCGGCCACGGTTTCGTACGCTCCCGGCGACATCTGGCGTCGATCGGTCAGCGCGGCATCCGCCGCCACACCGCCCGGGGCACGAACGGTGCCACGGAGAACATCACCCGCAGCTGCCAGGGGATCCACAGGTCCACCCCGGTGCCCCGGGCGATCCGCGCGACGACCGCGTCCGCCACGCTGTCCGGGGTGCTGGCGAAGACCGCCGGGGCCATCCCGGCGGTCATCCGGCCGACCACGAAGCCGGGCCGGGCCACGACCAGGTGCACTCCGGTGCCGTGCAGGGCGTCGGCCAGGCCGGAGGCGAACCCGTCGAGGCCGGCCTTGGCGGAGCCGTACACGTAGTTGGCCCGCCGCACCCGGACCCCGGCGACGGAGGAGAAGGCGACCAGGGTGCCGGCCCTGCGGCGCCGCATCCGGTCGGCGAGCACGGTCAGCAGGCTGGCCTGGGCGACGAAGTCGGTGTGCAGGATCCGGACCACCTCGCCGGCGTCGGACTCGGCCCGGGCCTGGTCGCCGAGGATGCCGAACGCCAGCACCGCGACGCCGATCGGGCCGGCCGCACGCTCGATCCGGTCGACCAGGTCCGTGTGGGCGGCGGTGTCGTCGGCGTCGAAGTCGACGACCCGCACGTCGGCGGCCCCCGCATCCAGGCACTCCTGCCGTGGGCCGGCCAGGTCGCCGGGCCGGGCGGCCAGCACGACCGTACGCCCCGGGGCGAGACGCCGCGCGACGGCGAGCCCGATCTCGCTGCGGCCGCCGAACACCACCACGCAGCCGGCCTGGGCGTCGACGGGGACGGACGCGCCGGCGGGGACGGACGGGGGCTCGAGGTCGGGGCGATCCACCTCGGCAGCCTACGCCGCGCGACCCGGCCCCGGTGGCACGCAGGACTGTTCCGGCGGGCGGCCCGGAGGGGAGGATGTCCTCGCACACCGGCGTGGAGAGCGGAGGCCCCGCATGCGTACCCGACTGGACGACTACCTGCTCGAGGTGGCCGGCGCCCGGCGGACCCCCGAGCTCAACCGCCACCTCGCGCTGCTGCTCGCCCTGGTGGCCGGCGTCCTCAACTCTGTGGGCTTCGTCGCGGTCAGTGTCTACACCTCGCACATGACCGGGCTGACCGCGACGGTCGCCGACGCGATCGTGCTGTGGCGCCCCACGGTGGTGCTGACCGGGGTGATCGCGCTGGGATCGTTCGTGGCCGGGGCGATGGGCTGCGCGCTGATCTTCAACTGGGGGCGGCGACGCGGGCTGCACAGCCGGTACGCGAACGTGCTGCTGGTCGAGGGCGGGCTGATGCTGCTGTTCGGGCTGCTGGCCGAGGAGCTGACCTGGCAGCACCGCCAGCTGGTGTTCATCGCGGTGCTCTGCTTCACCATGGGCCTGCAGAACGCCACCATCACGAAGATCTCCGGCGCCACGATCCGGACCACGCACGTCACCGGCATGGTCACCGACATCGGCATCGAGCTCGGCAAGATGGCCTACCGCAACCGGCGCACCGACGCCGATCCGGTCGTCGGGGACCGGGCCAAGCTCGGCATGCACGCCTCGCTGGTCGGGCTGTTCTTCCTCGGCGGGGTGATCGGCGCGGCCGGCTACCTGTGGATCGGGTTCGTCTTTCTGGTGCCGACCGCGCTGGTGCTGCTGGTGGCGACGTACCGTCCGCTCGCCGAGGACCTGCGGACCGCCGTCCGGGCCCGCCGGTCCTGACCCGCCGATCCGACAGGCCGGTCTGATCGCCGGGGCTACTTCAGCAGCCGGTCCATCCGGCGGTCGCTGAGCCGGCGGCCGCCGGTCTGACAGGTCGGGCAGTACTGCAGCGACTTCTCGGCGAACGACACCTCGGCGATGTCGGTGCCGCACACCGGGCAGGGCAGTCCGGTCCGGGCGTGCACCCGGTAGCCGGCGTGCTTGACCTCCTTGATCCGGTCGAGCCGTTGGCCGGCCATCGCGGCCGCGGCGCGGCCGAACACCTCGCCGATCGCCGCGTGCAGCCGGGCGACCTCCTCGGCGTCGAGCGCCTTCGCGGTGGCGTACGGGGACAGCCGGGCCGCGTGCAGGATGTCGTCGGAGAACCCGTTGCCGATGCCGGCCATCACTGACTGCTCGGTGAGCACCGTCTTCAGCCGGGACGTCGAGCCGGCCAGGATCCCGGCGAGATCCTCGACGGACAGGCCGCCGGCCTCCGGCCCGAGACCGGCGATCTCGGGCAGCGACGCCGGGTCCACGGTGACGTACGCGGCGACGCCCTTCTTGGTGCCCGCCTCCGTCACGTCGAAGGAGGCCCCGTCGTCCAGCACGACGCGCAGCGCCAACGGGCCGCGACCGGGTCGCACCGTGGTCTTCGGGTTGGTCGGGTGCCAGCGCAGCCAACCGGCCCGGGCGAGGTGCACGGCCAGGTGGAGGTCCTCGCAGCCGACCAGCAGGAACTTGCCGCGCCGGCCCACCTCGGTGATCCGCCGGCCGGCCAGGGCGGTGTGCGGCGGCTCGGCCGTCTTCAGCACCGAGAAGGAGGCGAGGTCGATGCGCTCGACCACCCGGCCCCCGGCGTGTTCGCGCAGGAAGGCCGCGGCGGCGTCCAGCTCGGGAGCTTCCGGCATGCGGCCATTATGTACCGGCCCACAGCCCAGGGGCGGACCGGCGGCTGTTGTCCGGCCC
>CAYOBI010000034.1:6391-10070 GCA_964402325.1 uncultured Propionibacteriaceae bacterium
GCCCAGGGGCGGACCGGCGGCTGTTGTCCGGCCCCGGGGCCGGCTCGTACGCTGGCAGCGGGGCCCGGCACCGCGCCGGGCCGACGACCCGGAGCGGATCTCGTGAGCAAGCCGGCAACGGTTTCCGACATCATGCGGGTGATGCGGGAACTCGGACGCATCCCGTTCCTCCCCGAGGGCGCCCAGCCGTACGCGGACGTCGACATGCCGCTGCCGATCGGCCACGGCCAGACGAACTCCCAGCCGTCGACCGTGGTGGCGATGCTCGACCTGCTCGAGGTCTCCGCCGGCGCGACGGTGCTCGACGTGGGCGCCGGCTCGGGCTGGACCACCGCGATCCTGGCCCGACTCGTCGGGCCGTCCGGCCGGGTCCTCGGCGTGGAGCGGATCGCCGACCTGGCCCGGCGGGCGAGCGCGACCCTGGCCGGGCTGGACCTGCCGTGGGCCGAGATCCGCCAGGCGGTGCCCGGCGTCCTCGGCCTGCCCGACCAGGGACCGTACGACCGGATCCTGGTCTCCGCAGAGGCGACGGAGCTGCCGGCCGACCTGGTCGAGCAGCTCGCCCCGGGCGGCATCATGGTCATCCCGGTCCGCTCGGTGATGCACCGGGTGCAGCGCGCCCCGGACGGGGCGGTCGACGACACCCGCCACGGCCTGTACTCCTTCGTGCCCCTGGTCCGGTAGCCGCCCCCGGGGGCCCGGCGACCCGACCTACACTCCGGGTATGGCAGCCAAGGCGTTCCTCATCGTCGACGCACAGAACGACTTCACCGAGGGCGGTTCCCTCGGCGTGGCCGGTGCCACTGCGGCGTACGAACACCTGCGGGTCCACCTGGCGGCGCACGCCACGGAGTACGCCGCCCTGGTCACCACGCAGGACTGGCACGTCGACCCCGGTCCGCACTGGTCCGAGGCCCCCGACTTCGTGGACAGTTGGCCGGTGCACTGCCGGGCCGGCAGCCCGGGAGCCGAGCTGGCCCCCCTGGTCGCGGCCACCCTTGCCGAGCACGTCGAGCTGCCCCGGGTCGGCGTCCACAAGGGCGAGCACCGGGCGGCCTACTCCGGCTTCGAGGGCACCGTCCCCGACACCGGCCGGTCGCTCGCCGCGGCGCTGCGGGAGCGCGGCATCACCGACCTGACCGTGGTGGGGGTCGCCACCGACCACTGCGTCCGGGCCACGGTCCTGGACGCTCTCGCGGAGGGCTTCGGCGTGACGGTCCTCACCGACCAGATCGCCGCGGTCGACGAGATCCGCGGCCGGGCCGCGCTCATCGAGATGGAGCGGGCCGGCGCCGTGCTGCGCTGACCCACGACGCCCCCCGCATCGCCGGTGCGGCCGGCTTCAGCCGAGGCGGGTGTCCTCACCGAGCCGGTGGTAGGTCCGGTCGACGTACACCAGCGGCCAGGTCCGCTGCCCGAGCCCGGCGTCGAGGGCCCGGACCACCACCAGCAGGCTGTTGCCGACGTGGACGCGCTGCTCGATCCGGCCCTGCACCCAGCCGGTGGACCCGGTCAGCACGACGTCGCCGGTCGGCAGCACCCGGGTGGCCAGGTCGACGAACCGGTCCTGCGCCCGGGAGGCGAACCGGTCGGCCACCGCGGCCTGGTCGGCCGAGAGCACGTTGACCACGACGCTGTCGGCGGTCTCGATCACCGGCAGCGAGGAGGACCGGGCGTTGACGGAGAAGGCCAGGTAGGCCGGGTCGACCGACAGCGAGATCACCGAGGTGGCGGTGAAGCCGATCGGCCCCTCCGGCCCGACGGCGGTGACGACCGCGACCCCACCGGCATGGCGCCGGAAGACCGCCTTGAACTCCTCGACACTCACACCGTCGTCCCGCGCACCCTCCTCAAGACCTGTCACGGGTGATTCCTTTCCTCGGTCCGTGCTCCTGCGCCCCTCGGGCAACGGTAGCGGTCGCCCCGTACGGCCGGGCGACCGGCACGGACGGGTGGGCGGTCGGTCAGCCGACCCACCGGGCCCGGGTCGTCTCGGTCGGCCCGTCGAGCTCGGTGAACCCGGCGTCGACGACGCTCACCGGCCGGCGGCCGGCGGCCCAGGTGACGGCGTCGGGGCGCTCCACCCGGACCCGGAAGCCGTCGGCTCGCCAGCGCTCACGGGTCGCCGGGTCCATCCGCACCCAGGCGAGCTGGGCGGCGTGGCCGCACTGGGCGGCGAGCTTGCCGCTGGTCATCGCGACCAGCGGGCTGACCTCGATCGTCACCAGGGCGTCGGCGCCGAGGCTCTCCCCCGCGGTCTCGAACTGCGTGCCGGACACCTGGAGCCGGGCCAGCAGCCTGGGCACCGCCCGGACCGGTGCCGGGACGTAGGCCCGGACCGCGGCGGTGGCGAAGCCGTCGGGGCCGGCCTGCTCGACGGTCACCCCGTCGAGGGTCTGGGCGTCGACCCAGCGCTTGCCGTCGGCGCGGCGGACCAGCTTGCGGATCCGGTCGTCCGACCAGTGGGCGACGGCGTCGTGCCAGGGCCCGCCGGGGCCGGAGCGCTCGTCGGCCAGCAGCGCCACGACAGCGCGCGCGGCTGCCTCGGCCACGTCGATCTCCCGGGTCGGCACCTGCCGGTCGCGGCGTACGACGAGCTGCATGGCCCACGGATCGTCCTCGGCTTCTGTCACGCCCGACGACCCTACCCGGCCCTGGCCGCCGACCCGACGCTTGATCGTGGCCGTGGGCCGACTAGGGTGCGGACATGTCCCCCGCTGTCCCCGATCCCACCTCGGCCGGTCGAGCCGACCTCCCGCCCGGCCTCCAGGTGCATCGCCTGCCCGGGGACGGCTGGGTGATGTGCGGCTGCGGCCAGCGGCACTGGGGACGGTTCGGCGCCGCCGGCCTGCTCGTCTGGCGCGAGACCGAGGCCGGGCGCCAGGTGGTGCTGCAGCACCGGGCGGACTGGACCCACCACGGCGGCACCTGGGGCATCCCGGGCGGGGCGCTCTCCGGCACGGAGTCCGCGGTCGCCGGTGGCCTGCGCGAGGCGGTCGAAGAGGCGGGACTGGTGACCTCCGCGGTCCGGGTCCGTGCGGACCGGGTGCTGGTCCATCCCGACTGGTCGTACACCACGGTGGTGGCCGAGGCCGTCGCAGCCTGGGACCCCTCGGTCACCGACGCGGAGAGCCACGAGCTGGCCTGGATCGACCTGGCCGCGGCCGACGCCCACCGGCTGCTGCCCGCCTTCGCGGCCGCTCTGCCGGAGTTGCGGACGATGCTGCGCCGGCTGGTCGTCGTGGTCGACGCCGCCAACGTGGTCGGCTCCCGGCCGGACGGCTGGTGGCAGGACCGCCTCGGCGCGACCGTGCGGCTGCGGGACCATCTCGCCGGCCTGGTCGGCACCGGCCTGCCGGCCGGAGACCTCGGCCTGCCGGGGGCTACCTGGTATCCCGAGTTCGTGCTGGTCACCGAGGGCGAGGCCCGCGGGGTCGAGGCGGCCCCCGGCGTCCGGGTGGTCGCCGCCGAGGGGTCAGGGGACGAGGCGATCGTGGCCGTCGTGGCCGAGCTGGCCGGCGCGCCCGACACCGTGCTCCGGGTGGCCACCGCCGACCGGGAGCTGGGCTCCCGGGTCGCCGTCTCCGGGGCGGAGACCATCTCTCCGCGGCTGGTCCGGCACTGACGTACGTGACCGGTGCCCGGGTCACCGCTGACGGCCGGTCGAGCCTTGCCCCGG
>CAYOBI010000034.1:10170-28112 GCA_964402325.1 uncultured Propionibacteriaceae bacterium
CTCCTCACCCTGGCACGCGCGGGCCTGCGTCGCCTCACCCCCGCCGAGGTGGTCGACCCGCACCGGACGGTGGTCCTGGTCTGCCGGCAGGGCTTCAGCAGTTCGCTCGCGGCGGCCTCCCTGCAGGCGGTGGGCCTGCCGAACGCGACGGACATGATCGGCGGTTTCGAGGCCTGGGTGGCCGCCGGGCTCCCGGTCTCCGAGGTCGCGACCGACGTACGGGCCTGACGGGTCGACCGGACCGGCGGGAGCGCTCGCCTACATCGACAGGTACTCGCGGATGTAGAGCGCCAGCAGGAGGTTGAACTTCGTGGTCGCCCGGTTCAGGTCGACGCCGAGGATCTCCCTGATGCGGCGCATCCGGTGGACCACGGTGTTGCGGTGCGCCGGCAGTCGGCGGGCGGTCTCGACCAGGTTGGCGTCCGCCAGCAGGTAGGTCCGGAGGGTGCGGACGAGATCCGCGTCGTGCTCCTCGTCGTACGCGACCAGCGCGCCCAGGTAGGTCTCGAAGAGGTCCTCCAGGACCCGCTGGTCGGACACGCAGAAGAGCAGCTGCAGCATGCCGAGCTCCTCGAAGGTGACGAACGGTCGCTGCCACAGCTCGGCCACCGACAACGAGAACAGCGCCCGCCGGAAGGCGTCGCCGAGGTCGGCGAGGTTGTCGACGGCCCCGCTGGTGCCGACGGACACCCCGTCCCCGGAGCTCAGCAGTGCGTCGACCTCCTCCATCCGGATCCCGGGCTCCTCGAGTCGGTGGACCAGCACGTGCAGGTTGTCGTGGCGGAAGAGGTGGTGGCGCACTCCCCTGCGGGTGAGGTCAGCCCGGACCCGGGCCGGGACCGGCAGGTCGTGGACCACTGCGACGCGGTAGGCCCCCTCGGCGGGGTATCCGTACCGGTCCAGCCGCCGAAGGACGCTGTGCGGCGCCGGGGACCGGTCGAGGGCCGCCTCGAACGCGGCGTCGAGGCTGCTCTCCCGCTGCCGGTCCTGGAGCAGCAAGGCCGAGAACTCCTGCATGATGTCGACCAGGTGCACCTCCCAGGGCATCACCAGCAGGGGCAGCGCGGCGCCCTCACACAGCGCCACGATCCGGTCGGTGATCTGCGCCTCGGCCAGATAGGGGCCGATGTTGACCAGGACGGCACTGCAGTCGCGCCCCCGCATCGCCTCGAGGAATTCCTCCAGCGTGACGCCCGCCTGGGTGAACAACCCGGTGGTGATGATGATCTCGCCGCCCTTGAGGAAGGACGCGTTGCTCACGTCCTCGGCGAGATAGACCCAGGAGACGGGATTCCGCAGACCAGTCGCCCCGGCCCGCAATTCCACCGAATACCGCTGCTGCGACATCCGATAGAGCGTCTCCACGGATGTCTGCGTCATGGGTCCTGGCACGACGCCACTCCTTCCGGTCCCTTGTACTCGCCGTACAGAGGATCCGCCGGCCGTTGTACCCGCCGGACCTGTCCGGACCCTCGCCGCGACCCGAAACTGGTCACATCCTCAATACTGGCCGCCTCGCACCGCCGACGCGGCCAGTGCCCACCGTCCTACCGTCGCACCGTCAGGAGTCCGAGCCATGCCCAGGGAAGACCTTCCCCTCATCGTCACGTCCGCGTTGCCGGGGCCGAAGGCGGCCGCCCTGCTCGACCGGCGGGCCACGGCGACGGCCTCCGCGGTGACGTGCTCCTACCCTGTCGCCATCAGCCGCGGCCGGGGGGCCCTGGTCGAGGACGTCGACGGCAACCGCTTCCTCGACTGGATCGGCGGGGTGGGGGTCCTCAACGTCGGGTACTCGCACCCCGAGGTCGTCGCCGCGGTGAAGGAGCAGGCGGACCGCTACTTCCACGCCATGTCCAACATCATGACCCACGAGGGGTACGTGGCACTGGCCGAGGAACTCTCCCGCCGGGCCCCGGTGCGCGGGGACGTACGACGGGCGTTCCTGGCGAACAGCGGCGCCGAAGCCGACGAGAACGCCGTCAAGATCGCCAGGGCGTACACGAAGCGGCCGAACATCGTCGTGTTCTCCGGGGCGTTCCACGGCCGCACGCTGCTCACCATGGCGATGACGTCGAAGAAGGCGTACGCGAAGGGGATGGGGCCCTTCCCGGACGGCATCTGCCGGGCCGACTTCCCGTACCTCTACCGGACCCCGGGTGGCATCACCGGCGATGCCGCGATCGCCTACTACGTCGACCGGCTCGAGCAGGTGTTCGAGCAGGCCTCCCCGGCCGAGTACGTGGCGGCCGTGGTGGTCGAGCCCGTGCAGGGCGAGGGGGGCTTCATCCCGGCCCCCTTGGAGTGGGTACGGGCCCTGCGGGAGGTCTGCGACCGGCACGGGATCCTGCTGATCGCCGATGAGGTGCAGTGCGGCTATGGCCGCACCGGCCGGCTCTTCGCCACGGAGTACTGGCAGGAGGCAGGGATCGAGCCGGACATCATCACGGCGGCGAAGTCGATCGCGGCCGGCGTCCCGCTCAGCGCGGTCGTCGCCCGCGAGGAGATCATCGAGTCCGTGCCGGGCGGGGTGATCGGGGGCACGTACTGCGGCAATCCGCTGGCCTGCGCCGCGGCCCTCACGGTGCTCGAGGTCATGGACCGGGACCACCTGCCCGAGCGGGCGCTCGAGATCGGCGACCTGGTGACGGCCCGCTGGACCGAACTGGCCGAACGCTTCGACGTCATCGGGGACGTCCGCGGGCTGGGCGCGATGATCGGGCTCGAGTTCGTCACGGATCGGGCCACCAAGGAGCCCTTCCCCGAGCTCGTCTCGGCGCTGGTCGCCGACTGCGCCGCCCACGGCCTGCTGATCGAGAGCGCCGGGGTCCACGGGAACGTGGTCAGGTTCCTCGCCCCGCTGGTGATCACCGACGAGCAACTCCTGGTCGGCCTGGACATCCTCGAGGCCTCCCTCGACCGCTGCGCCCCCGTCTCCTGAGGTCGGTCGTACGCCGGGACCTCAGCCGTCGGCCGCCGGCGCGACCGCGATGTCCTGCCCCGAGCGCCGCAGCGCCTCGGCCACGAAGCCGGACGCCTTGAGGTCCTCGACGACGTCACGGACGAAGCGCACCGCGGACACCGGACACCCTGCCGGCACCGCCACCGCCTGGCGGATCTGCATGAAGGGCGGCTCGACGACCCGCAGGATCGGGTCGTCGGCCACGAAGGCGGCGATCGGTTGACGGATCCCGGCGGCCACGTCCAGCCCGAGATCGCGGAAGACCGTCGTCCCCTCCTCGCCGCGGACCACCTCGGCGGACCGGAGCTCCCGGGACAGGAACAGGTCGTACGCCGACCCCTGCTTCACCCCGACCCGGACCCCGGGGCGGTCCACGTCGCTCGACGTCCGGATCCGGGAGTCCTGCGGCACGGCGAACACCCCCTCGATCAGGGCGTACGCCTCGGTGAAGGCCAGCACCTCGGCCCGGGCCGGGTCGATCGCGAGGAAGCACAGGTCGGCCGCCCCGTCGACCACGGCGTCCAGGGACTTGCGGGCGGCGTCGCAACAGACCAGGGCGACGGGCAGGTCCAGCCGGCGGCCGAGCTCCCGGGCCAGGTCCACGGTCACCCCGGAGGGCTGCGAGGGGTCACCCTGCGCGAGCACGGGGTTGCCCAGGTTGATGGAGGCGCGCAGCACCCCGGTGGGCGCCAGTCCGCGCCGGACGTCGTCATCCATGGCGTCAGTGAACCACGCCAGGCAGGTCAGGCGACCGTCAGCGCGACGGCAGGACGAGCTTCAACTGTTCGACCGCCCAGTCCAGGTCGGCGGCCTGGATCGTCAGCGGAGGTGCCAGACGGATGGTCTGGGCGTGGGTGTCCTTCACCAGCACGCCGCGCGCCAGCAGGGCCCGGGCGACGTCGCGACCGGTGCCGCGCGACGGTTCGACGTCGACGCCCGCCCACAGGCCGGCCACCCGCACCTCGGTGAGGCCGTGGCCCACCAGTGGCGTGAGCAGGGCTTCGAGGTGGTGCCCCAGCGTCGCCGCGCGTTCCTGGAACTCGCCGGTGCGCAGCAGCTCGACCACGCGCAGCCCGACCGCCGCGGCCATGGGATTGCCGCCGAAGGTCGATCCGTGCTCGCCGGGACGGAACACCCCGAGGACGTCGCGGTCACCGACGACGGCTGACACCGGCAGGATGCCGCCGCCCAGGGCCTTGCCGAGCAGGTAGAGGTCGGGGACCACGCCCTCGCGGTCGCACGCGAAGGTGGTGCCCACACGGCCGAGGCCGGACTGGATCTCGTCGGCGATCAGGAGCACGTTGTGCCGGGTGCAGAGCTCGCGGACCGTACGCAGATAGCCCGGCGGCGGGATGATGACCCCGGCCTCGCCCTGGATCGGCTCGAGCAGCACGGCGGCGGTGTTCTCGTCGAGGGCCGCCTCGATCGCGGCGGCGTCCTGGTAGGGCACGGTGACGAAGCCGGGCGTGAACGGCCCGAACCCGTCCCGGGCGACCGGGTCGTCGCTGAACCCGACGATCGTGGTGGTGCGGCCGTGGAAGTTGCCCGCCGCCACGATGATCCGCGCGGCCCCGGCCGGCACCCCCTTGACCCGGTAGGCCCAGGCCCGGGCGGTCTTGATGCCGGTCTCGACGGCCTCGGCGCCGGTGTTCATCGGCAGGACGAGGTCCTTGCCGCACAGCTCGGCCAGGGCGGCGCAGAAGGCCCCGAGCCGGTCGTGGTGGAAGGCCCGGCTGGTCAGGGTCAGCCGGCCGATCTGGTCGACGGCCGCCTTGACCAGCTCGGGGTGGCGGTGCCCGAAGTTCAGTGCCGAGTAGGCGGACAGCAGGTCGAGGTAGCGCCTGCCCTCGATGTCGGTCACCCAGACGTCCTCCGCGGTCGAGACGACCACCGGGAGCGGGTCGTAGTTGTGCGCCAGGTGGTCGGCTTCCGCATCGATGAAACGTGCGGTCGGTGTGTCGGGGTTCGTCGTGGTGCTCATCGTCCGGTTCCTCGCAATTCCAGGGTGCAACACTTGACCCCGCCACCGCCGAGGTTCAACTCGGACACGTCGACCGGTACGGGGTGGTAGCCGCGCTCGCGCAGCTGGGCGACGAAGCTGTCGGTGCGCGGCGAGAGCACCACGTTGCGGCCGTCGCTGATCGCGTTCAACTCGAGGGTCTCGGGCACGGAGGCCGGCACGCGGATCGCGTCCGGGAAGCGCTCGACGAGGTCGGCCTGACCGCGCTCGTCGAAGGCCGACGGCAGGTAGGCGATGTTCGCCCGCTCGACGCCCCCCGGGCCCTGCACCGGGTCGAGGACGCACAGGGCGGTGTCCAGGTGGTAGTAGACCGGGTTGACCAGCCGCAGTGAGACGACCTCGCGCCCGAACACGGCCGCAACCTCGGCGTGGCTGTCCAGCCGGGACCGGAAGCCGTAGCCGGCGAGGATCGTGTCGCCCACCAGCATCAGGTCCCCCTCCCCCTCCTGTGTCGCGACAGGCTCGACGACGTCGAACCCGTGCGCCGCGAACCACTCCCGGTAGGGGCGTTCCTCGTGCCGACGCTGGCTGACACGGAACCGGGCGCCCAGGGCCACCCCGTCGATGACGAGTCCGCTGTTGGCCGTGTAGACCATGTCGTTCAGGCCCGGGATGGGGTCGATCAGGTCGACCTCGTGCCCCAGCCCCACGTACGTGTCGTGGAGGACCTGCCACTGCCGCACAGCCCGGGACGTGTCGGTCGGATGGGCCCGGTGCATCCAGGGATTGATCTCATAGCTGACCGTGAAGTGGTCCGGCCGGCACATCAGGTACCGGCGATGCTGCTGGATCCGGTCGCGCGACGACATCTCGCTCCTCCGCTGAGTGCGGACGGCGGACGCTGTCCTGGGGCCCGGCGGCACTTCGACCCGCGGCCGGGCCACGAGGAAGAGGCGACACGAGCACGCCTGGGTCAAGTATTCCACGGAGGCCACCCTGCCCAGGAGGGCGTCATCACTCGATGACCACGGCCAACTCCACCAGCTTCCGTGCGGAACGAGCTCAGGCGGCAGAACCACCGACTCCAGCGAACCACCCCGGCGGATCGCTCGACAGTGGCGCTGAGGGGCCCACAGTCGACGTCGCCGCAGACCTGACAGAGGATGGCTACTCGCCCGGTCGCACGAGGTGGCGACGTCCTGGCGCCCAAGGTAGCTGAAGCCGGACATCCGACCAGGTTCCGGCACACACTTCCGTGCGGAGCTGACAGACCTGTAAGTCAACCCGCGTGAAGTTCTCGACCGTCGGCGAACGGATTCTGGAGGTCGCAACCCGGATTCCTCCCCGCGCCGTTCACCGTCGCTGACTACCGGGACCGCATCACAGGGCTAGACACCACCGGGCTCGGCCGCGTCGACATCGACCCGACGACGGTGATCCGCGCGATCATGGACCTCGACCCGACCGCCCTGATGGTCGGTACCGACCTGCCGTCGACCCGCGCACGGCGTCCGTTCGAGGACGAGGACTTCGAGACCATCCGGCAGGCCCTGGCTCCCGAGCAGGTGGCCGCGGTGTTCTGGGACAACGCGGCCGCCTTCCATCTCGGCGACTGAAGAGGGGCCCCGGTCCGGCGTTGTCAGCGGGAACGCCGCTCGCGCCGTGGTACTACGCTGCCGATGTGCCCACCTCAGGCCTTCTGTCACTGGCTGACGCCGCGGCAGTTCTCCACACCGTCGCCAGGACCAAGCAGATCTGTCTGGGCGCCTACGGCTTCTGGCTGGACTCCGATGGGCCTCGTCGGGGCCTCGGGCACTCCCTCGACCTTTCTGATGTGTCTCCTCGCAAACCGCCAACCAACGCATCCATGGCTCTCAAGACGCTGGGACAGTGGCCGGACGACCCTGCACAGTTCGCGGTCGAACTCGTCCTCGTTCCGGGTGTCTACCCGTGCCCGTGCTGCGGTCACCTGACCTTCGGAAGACCGCCGGGATCGTACGACGTCTGCCCGGTCTGCTTCTGGGAGGACGACGCGGCCCAACTTCGCTGGCCGACCTACGAAGAGGCCCCCAACCGGCAGAGTCTGATCACTGCACAACGCGCGTACGCCGAGGACGGCACGACGGAGCCCCGGCTCGTCGGGCTCGTTCGTTCTCCCCGGGACGACGAGCCGCGCGAGGTGAACTGGCGGCTGATCGATGCCGACACGGACTCCTTCGAAGATCAGGATGTGCACGAGTCCGACTGGCCCGACGACCTGACCACTCTCTCCTGGTGGCGACCGACCTTCTGGCGCTCGAGGCAGCAGAAAGCCTGACGTTGAATCGGAAGGCGCCTACACGTTGAACCTAAACTCGACCACGTCGCCGTCCTGCATCACGTAGTCCTTGCCCTCGAGCCGCAGCTTGCCGTGGGCCTTGGCCTCGGCCTCCGAGCCGTACGCCACCAGGTCGTCGTACGAGACGATCTGGGCCTTGATGAAGCCCTTCTCGAAGTCGGTGTGGATGACGCCGGCGGCCTGCGGCGCGGTCCAGCCCTGGTGGATGGTCCAGGCGCGGGCCTCCTTGGGGCCGACGGTCAGGTAGGACTGCAGGCCGAGGGTGGCGAACCCGACGCGGGCCAGGACGTCCAGACCGGGCTCCTCGACCCCCATCTCGGCGAGGAACTCGCGGGCCTCGTCCTCCTCCATCTCGACCAGTTCGGACTCGAACTTCGCGTCCAGGAAGATCGCCTCCGCCGGGGCCACCAGGGCCCGCATCCGTGCCTTCATGTCCGCGTCGCCGAGTTCGTCCTGGTCGCAGTTGAAAACGTAGATGAACGGCTTGGCGGTGAGGAGGAAGAGTTCGCGCAGCGGCTCGAGGTCCAGTCCGGCCGCGTACACGCCCCGGCCCTGCGACAGCGTCTCGTACGCCTTCTGCCAGGCCTCGTACCTGGGCTTGGACTCCTTCTTGATCCGCGCCTCCTTCTCCAGGCGCGGCAGGGCCTTCTCCATCGTCTGCAGGTCGGCGAGGATCAGTTCGGTGGTGATCGTGTCGATGTCGTTGCCGGGGTTGATCGCCCCGTCGACGTGGGTGACGTCCGGGTCATCGAACACCCGGGTCACCTGGCAGATCGCGTCGGCCTCACGGATGTTGGCGAGGAAGGCGTTGCCCATCCCCTCACCCTGCGAGGCACCCTTGACGATGCCCGCGATGTCGACGAACGAGACGGTCGCCGGCAGGATCCGCTCGGAGTCGTACATCTCGGCGAGGACCTTCAACCGCGGGTCCGGCACCCCCACGACACCGACGTTCGGCTCGATCGTCGCAAACGGGTAGTTCGCGGCGAGGACGTTGTTGCGGGTCAGCGCGTTGAACAGCGTTGACTTGCCCGCGTTGGGGAGACCGACGATTCCGATGGTGAGTGCCACGAGAGGTCAGTCTAGCCGAGGCGTACGACACCCCCGGCCGCCCGGGACCGGGCGGCCGAGCCCCATCGAGGACCGCTCAGTTCTCCCGGCTCGCGGCGTCCCAGGCGGCGCCGTGGGCGTCGCGGCTGGCCAGGTCGTGCAGCCGGTCCAGCTGTTGGTTGAGCTGGTCCAGGACGCCCTTCATCTGGTCGTGCGTCACCCGGGCGTACGTCCGCACGTAGTCGACCAGGTCGACGTCGGCCGCGTCGGCGACCCGCTGGCGGGCCTCCACCTCGGCGTCGGCCATCAGCTGGTCGGCCATCTGCTGGGCCCTGGTGAGGATGGCCTCCGCCTGGCCGCCGGCCGTGGCGCTCGGCTCGACGACCGGCGCCGGCGGCGCGAACGTGGCCACCGGGGCGGGCGCGATGCCTTCCGGCGGGGTCCCGCCGTAGGACTCGAGCTCGGCGCGGAGGTCACGGTTGGTCTGGACCAGCCGGGCGTTCTCGTCCTGCAGGTCCTCGATCAGGTCGGCGAGATCGGCGAGGTAGTCGGCCACCTCGGTCGTCTCGAAGCCCCGCATGCGGACGCTGAATTCCTTGCGGCGGATGTTCTGCGGTTCCAGGTCATCACTACTGGCCATCGTCTCCTCCTTCGGTGATCAGCTCGGCGTGGTCACTGATCGGCGCCCGCACCGGGCCCGGTCTTGATGGCGCTGATCTCGAAATCGAGCTCGACCTTCTCCGACACGAGCACGCCGCCGGTGTCGAGCGGGACGTTCCACTCCAGCCCGAAGTCACGCCGGTTCATCCGGCGCTTGCCGGCGAACCCGGCGCGGATGCCGGCCCCGAACGGGTCCTTGGCGACGCCGATGACGTCCACCGGGATCACCACGGTCTTGGTGATGTCGCGGATCGTCAGCTCGCCGGTCACCATGAAGGCCATGTCGTCGACCTCCTCCATGGAGGTGCTGACGAAGGTGATGAACGGGTACTTCTCCGCGTCGAAGAAGTCGGCACTGCGCAGGTGCTCGTCACGCTGCGCGTTGCGGGTGTTCACACTGGCCACGCCGATCCGCACCGCCACGGACGACGCCTCGGGACGATCCGCATCGGCGTGGATCTTCACCTCGATGTCGTCGAACGCCCCACTGACCTTCGCCACCATCGCGTGGCGCGCCGTGAAACGGATAGTGGAGTGGGCGGGATCTGCCTCCCAATCGCCGCTCCAGGACGGATCGTAGTCGCTCATGAACACTCCAGATCGATGGTCACGGAGCCCCTCTGCGTACTCCCGGGGCCGGGTGAGGCGAGACTAGCATGAGGGGCTCCCACCGCCCGGTGATCGCCCGAGCGGGACGATGACTGGTCAGGCGCCGGCCCAGTAGGCCGCCAGCACCCGTCGCAGGCCGTACGGGTCGGCCGCGCCGCACATCTCCCGGGCCGAGTGCATGGACAACAACGGCGCCCCGACGTCGACGGTGAGGATCCCCAGCCGGGTCGCGGTGATCGGCCCGATCGTCGAGCCGCACGGCACCGCGTTGTGGGAGACGAAGACCTGCCCCTTCACCCCGGCGGCACGGCACGCCCGGGTCCACAGCGCGGTGCCGACCGCATCGGTCGAGTAGCGCTGGTTCGCGTTGACCTTCAGCAGCGGGCCGCCGTTGAGCACCGGCAGGTGGGCCGGGTCGTGCCGGTCGGGATAGTTCGGGTGGACCGCATGCCCACAGTCGCTCGACATCACGCTGGAGCGGGCGTAGATCCGGTGCTGCCCGTCGGTGTCGGCCCCCAGCGCGTGCCCGGTGCGGACGAGCACGTCCTCGAGGATCGGCCCGGCCGCCCCGGACCTTGTCTCCGAGCCGACCTCCTCGTGGTCGAAGCAGGCCAGCACCTGGACGTCGCCGGGCGTGGGCGGCGCGTCGAGCAGGGCGGTGACCCCGGCGTGGACGCTGAGCAGGTTGTCCATCCGGCCGGCGGCGAAGAACTCCCCCTCGGCGCCGAACGCGGCGGGCGGCTGCACGTCGAAGCTGCGCAGGTCGAAGCCGCCGACCTCGTACGCCGCCAACCCGGCCAGCTCGGCCACGTGGGCGAGCACCGAGGCACCCGGCCGGCCGACCGACCACACCGGGTGCAGGTGCTGCTGCGGGTCGAGGACCAGCCCCTCGTTGACCTTGCGGTCGAGGTGGATGGCCAGCTGCGGGATCCGCATCAGCGTCCCGGTCCGCACCAGCCGCTCCTCGCCGTCCAGGGTCACCAGCCGCCCGGCCAGGCCCAGCTCGCGGTCCAGCCAGGAGTTGCGCAGCATCCCGCCGTACACCTCGACGTTGACCATCCGGTAGTCGAGCACCGAGCTGTCGGGTGCCGGCTTGAGCTGGAAAGCCGGCGAATCGGTGTGCGCCCCGACGATCCGGAACCGGCAGTCCGGCCCTGCCCCGGCCGGGATCCGCCAGGCCACCACCGCACCGCCACGGACGAGGTAGTGGCCGCCCGGCGCGACGTCCCAGGCCTCCGTCTCGTCCTGCCGGACGAAGCCGGCCACGTCGAGGCGACGCACCACCTCAGCCGCGGCGTGGAAGGGACTCGGGGCGGCCTGGAGGAAGTGGCCGAAGTCGTCGAGGTGGGCGAGGGCGTGCGCGTCAGGGGGCAGGGGCGTCGGCATGGACCCCATTCAACCCCTCCGGGGTGACACCCGGTCGGGCGCCTCCCGGGCGATGTCAGTGGCCCCGTCCAGACTGGTGCCCATGATCACGACGGGTCCCGATCCCACGTCCCTCGTCCTCGGCATCGTCATCGGCCTGCTGGCCGGTGTCCTGCTCGTCCTGGCCGCCGGCCGGCTGTTCCCCCACCGGGCGGCCCGCCCGGGGGGCGAGGACGTGCTGTCCCAGCGGTTCCGGGCCCTGTCGGCGGACGCGCTGGAGCGGCAGGCCCTGAGCGCCGACCGGGCCGCCGACCAGCGGATGTCGGCGACCGTCGAGGTGCTCCAGCCGCTCCAGGACTCCCTGCACCGCCTGGAGCAACGACTCACCGACGTGGAGAAGGAGCGCGTGGCGATGACCAGCGACCTGCGCCACCAGGTGTCCGAGGTGCGCCTGACCGGTGAGCACCTGCGCCGGGAGACGGCGGCGCTCGCCACGGCGCTGCGCAAACCGCAGGTCCGCGGTGCCTGGGGCGAGACCCAGCTGCGCCGGATCGTCGAGATCAGCGGGATGGTGGAGCACTGTGACGTCGACCTGCAGGTCTCCATCCCCACCAAGGACGGCACGCTGCGGCCCGACATGCGGGTCAACCTGGCCGGCGGTCGCTGCGTCTTCGTGGACTCGAAGGTGCCGTTGGCCGCGTTCCTCGACGCGATGGAGACCGACGACGGGGACGACCGCGACGCACTGCTCGACACGTTCACCCGTCACGTCCGGACCCACATCGACCAGCTGGGGGCGAAGCGCTACTGGCGGCTGGCCGGGCTCAGCCCGGAGTTCGTCGTGCTGTTCCTGCCGTCCGACGCGTTCCTCAGCGCCGCACTGCAGCACTCCCCCGACCTGCACGAGTACGCCGCCGCCCGCGACGTCGTACTCGCCACGCCGGCCACCCTGATCGCCATGCTCAAGACGATCCACCACAGCTGGCGCCAGGTCGCACTGGCCGCGTCGACCGCCGAGGTGTACGCGATCGCCCGCGAACTCTACGAGCGGCTGGCGACGTTCGGCGACCACGTGGACCGGATCGGCCGCGGGCTCGGCAACGCGGTGCGGTCCTACAACGCCGCGGTCGGCTCGCTGGAGAGCCGGGTGCTGGTCAGCGCCCGCCGGATGCGGGACCTGCAGGTGTCACGCGACGAACTGTCGGCCCCGTCGGTGGTCGACGATCCGCTGCGCTCCCCCAGTGCGGCCGAGCTGCTGAACGACGAGGCGAGCTGAGAGCAGAATGGGCCCGGTGACCATGGAGATACCCCCCGCTTTCCAGTGGAACGGCGTCCGCCTCGCCGCCGACGCGGTCGAGGAGGCCGGCCAACGGCTCAGCGGCGTGGTCCGCCGCACCCCCCTGCAGCGCAACGAGCGGCTCAGCAACCGCACCGGCGCCGACGTCTGGGTGAAGCGCGAGGACCTGCAACCGGTCCGCTCCTACAAGCTGCGCGGGGCCTACTACCTGATCAGCGGGCTGAGCGAGGCCGAGCGGGCCGCCGGTGTGATCTGCGCCAGCGCCGGCAACCACGGCCAGGGCGTGGCGTTCGCCTGCCGCGCCCTCGGCATCCGGGGCCGGATCGTCTGCCCGACCGGCACGCCCCGGCAGAAGCGTGACCGGATGGCCGAGATCGGCGGCGACATGGTCGAGGTGGTGCTCACCGGCCGGACGTACGACGAGGCGGCCGCCTTCGCCGCTGCGGAGGCGGCCCGGACCGGCGCCACCATCGTCCCCGCCTTCGACGACCCCCGCACGGTGATCGGCCAGGGCACGGTCGCCCAGGAGATCGTCGAGCAGCTCGGGGCGGCCCCCGACATCCTGCTGGTCCCGGTCGGGGGCGGCGGGCTGCTCGCCGGGATCCTCACCTGGATGCGGGAGCGGGCGCCGCACACCCGGGTGATCGCCGTCGAGCCGACCGGCGCGGCGAGCCTGGCCGCTGCCCTCGCCGCCGGCGGGCCGGTCGACCTGGAGCACCTCGACACGTTCGTCGACGGCACCGCCGTCCGCCGGGTCGGCGACTGTCCGTACGCCGTCGCGGCTCAGCGGCGCCCGATGACGGTTGCCGTGCCGGAGGGCGCGGTCTGCTCGGAGATGCTCGAGATGTACCAGGTGGACGGCATCATCGCCGAGCCGGCCGGCGCACTGGCGACGGCCGCCCTGCGCACCAGCGTGATGGTCGGCGAGGGCCAGACGGTTGTTGCCATCGTGTCCGGCGGCAACAACGATGTGTCCCGCTATGCCGACGTGATCGAGCGGTCGCTGGTCTGGGAGGGGCGCAAGCACTACTTCCTGGTCAACTTCTCCCAGGAGCCGGGGGCGCTGCGGGCGTTCCTGGACGAGGTGCTCGGCCCGCACGACGACATCGTGCTGTTCGAGTACGTCAAGCGCAACGACCGAGAGCTGGGACCGGCCCTGGTCGGGATCGAGCTCAGCGAGCCGACCGACCTGGCCGCCCTGCTGGCCCGGATGGACGCCTCGCCGATCGAGTGCGAGCGGCTCACCGCGAACAGCCCGGCCTACCGCTTCCTGGTCGCCGGCGGCTGACCACGGCCGGAGGAGCCCGCCGGGGTCAGCCGCGCGGGCGCAGGTGGACCGGCGGCAGTGGGGGTGCCGGGATCGGCGGCTCGCGGTCGGTCAGGGCGGTGATCGGGCCGTACTGCCGCGGGTTGGTGCCCTCCCCCTCGCTGTGCCCGATCGCCGCCTGCCAGTTCGCCTGGTAGTTGGCGACCTCGGCGTGGGTGCGGCCGAGGAAGTTCCACCACATGATGATCTGCTCCCCGAACGGCGCCCCGCCGATCAGGACGACGCGGGTCGGCCGCGGACCGGACTCCTCCCGGCGCAGCACCAGCCGGGACCGACCCGGCGCGAGGTAGCCCAGTTCGTCGACCGCGATCCGCTCCCCGTCGACGCTGATCGACCCGGAGTCGGCGAGCAGCCCGTACTCCCAGCCGGGGTCGACGTCGAGCACCAACTCGCCCTCACCGAGCACGAGCTCGGCACCCACCAGCGGGCTGAACGTGCCGACCGGCGACGACGCGCCCGCCAGCCGCCCGAGGAAGACGCTCAGCCGGTGGCCGCCGAGCTCGACCGGCTCCGGCTCGTAGTGGTCGAACCGCGGCGCGACCAGCCGGTCGGCGGCCGGCAGCGCGGTCCACAGCTGGACGCCGTGCAGCACGGGGCTGTCCCCGGTCGAGTACTCGGAGTGGTTGATCCCCCGCCCGGCGGTCATCAGGTTGAGCTGGCCGGGGCGGACCACCATCCGCGTCCCGAGGGAGTCGCGGTGCTCGATCTTGCCCGAGAACAGCCAGGTGACGGTCTGCAGGGCGGTGTGCGGGTGCGGCGCCACGCGCATCCCGCCGTGCTCGCTGGGATCCTCGGGGCCGAAGTGGTCCAGGAAGCACCACGCGCCGATCAACGACCGGTGCCGGTCCGGCAGGGTACGGCGGACGCTCAACCCCCCGGTGGGGGCCAGCACCACGTCCCGAGGACGGACGATCTGGACCGGTGCGGGCTCCGCTGCCATGGCCACTCCCTGAGCTGTGCGATCGACGGTGATCCGGCGGTGCCGGGGGCGTACGCTCCGCCGACCGGGGTCAGCGGTGCAGCACCGACACTACCGGGATCCGGGGACCGCGCGGCTCAGGCGCGGGAACCGCGACGCGACGTACGCAGCTCGTGGGGCAGGGCGAAGGTGAGGTTCTCCTCGACCAGTTGCTCCTGCTCGGCGGGCGGGAAGCCCTGCTCCTGCAGGTAGACCAGCACACCCTCGACCAGGCTCTCCGGCACCGAGGCGCCCGAGGTCACGCCGACCGAGGAGACCCCGTCCAGCCAGGCGGGATCGATCTCCTCGGCCTTGTCGATCCGGTGCGCCGACGTCGCGCCGGCCTCCAGGGCGACCTCGACGAGGCGGACGGAATTGGACGAGTTGGCCGAGCCGACGACGATCACCAGGTCGGAGTGTGCGGCGATCTGCTTGACCGCGGACTGCCGGTTCTGGGTGGCATAGCAGATGTCGTCGCTGGGCGGGTCGATCAGCTGGGGGAACTTGGCCCGCAGCCGGTCGACCGTCTCCATCGTCTCGTCGACGCTCAGCGTCGTCTGCGACAGCCAGGCGACCCGCTCCGGGTCGGCCACGACCAGTTCTTCGACGTCGGCAGGATGCTCGACCAGGGTGATGTGCTCCGGCGCCTCGCCGGAGGTGCCCTCGACCTCCTCGTGGCCGCTGTGGCCGATGAGCAGGATCTGGACGCCCTGGTTCGCGAACCGCTTCGCCTCGTGGTGCACCTTGGTCACCAGCGGGCAGGTCGCGTCGATGGTCCGGAGCCCACGGGCCTCGGCCTCCGCCTTCACCGTCGGGGACACCCCGTGCGCCGAGAAGATCACCAGCGAGTCGTCGGGCACCTCGTCCAGTTCGTCGACGAACACCGCGCCCCGCTCCGACAGCGTCTCGACGACGTGCTTGTTGTGGACGATCTGCTTGCGGACGTAGATCGGCGCCCCGTGGATGTCCAGCGCCTTCTCGACCGTCTGGACCGCACGGTCGACACCGGCGCAGTAACCGCGCGGCGCGGCGACCACCACCCGCTTCGCGGCCGCCGGCTGCGGGTCGACGGTGCTGCGGTCGGGCGCGGAGCTAGTCGTCATGGCAGCCAGTGTAGGCGGGCCGTCGTAGGGTGAGCCTCGTGCCTGCCGACCGGAAGATCACCTCCACCCCGGAGGACCCGCAGCCCCTGCGCACCATCGCGCAGGCCGTGCGGAACTGGGTGGAGCGGCTCGGCGAGGTGTGGGTCGAGGCCCAGGTGATCGAGCTCAACCGGCACCGCAACGGCACCGTGTATCTGACTCTGCGCGACCTCACCGAGGAGGTGTCGGTGCAGGCCAGTTGCCCCGTACGGACACTGGACATCGCCGGGCCGGTCACCGCCAACACCACCGTCGTCACCCGGGTCCGGCCCCGTTACTGGTACAAGAACGGCCGACTCACGTACGAGTTGCTGGAGATCCGCCCGTCCGGCGAGGGCCGGCTGCTCGCCCACCTCGAGCAGCTGAAGCGGATGCTGCAGGCCGAGGGGCTGTTCGACCCGATCCACAAGCGACCGCTGCCGTTCCTCCCGCACCGCGTGGGGGTGGTCACCGGCGCCGACTCGGCCGCCGAGCGCGACGTGCTGGAGAACATGCGCCGCCGCTGGCCCGCCGTCGAGGTGGCCGTCCGCCACACCCCGGTGCAGGGACCGCAGGCCGCCGCCGCGGTGATCGCCGCGCTCGCCGACCTGGACGCCGACCCGGCCGTCGACGTGATCATCATCGCCCGTGGGGGCGGATCGCTGGAGGACCTGCTGCCGTTCAGCGACGAGGGCCTGGTCCGGGCCGTCGCCCGGGCCCGTACGCCCGTGGTCAGCGCGATCGGGCACGAGCCCGATCAACCGATCCTCGACCTGGTCGCCGACCTGCGCGCCTCCACCCCGACCGACGCCGCCAAGCGGGTCGTGCCCGACGCCGCGACCGAGCTCGGACACCTGCACACGGTGCGGGGCCGGCTGGACCGGGCGATGGAGCGTACGGTCGCGACCCGCGCCGACGAACTGGCGGCGCTGCGGTCCCGCCCGGTGCTGCGGGCCCCGACCGGCACCCTCGACCTGCACGCGGAGCGGCTGGCGGCGCTGCACCACCGGGCGCTGCGGGCGGTCGACAACCGGGTGCGGACCGAGGAGATCGGACTGCAGGCAGCCCGCCAGCGGGGGCGGGCGCTGTCGCCGCGTTCGACACTGGAGCGTGGCTACGCCATCCTGCTGGATGCCGACGACCGGCCGGTGACCTCGACCGGCGAGGTCGACGAGGGCGACGGCCTGGTGGCCCGGTTGGCGGACGGCAGCATGGTGCTCCAGGTCGTCGAGATCGACGGCCGGGACCAGGACGCTTTCGAGGACGGGTACGAGGAGGGAGGCTTCGATGAGTGAGCCCCGGACGGGTGACCAGCAGGGTCGCGAGCTGAGCTACGAGCAGGCGCGCGACCAGCTGGTCGAGATCGTGCAGAAGCTGGAGTCGGGCGGCGCCTCGCTGTCGGAGTCGCTGGCCCTGTGGGAGCGCGGCGAGCAGCTGGCCGACATCTGCCAGTCCTGGCTGGACGGTGCCCGGTCCAGGATCGAGGCCGCCCGCGACCGCCGGACCCCGCCGGCCGGGCAGTAGCCGCCCGCGGCGGCCCGCCCCGTCAGTGCGTGCCGAGCGAGGTCGCCATCGCCTCCAGCCCCTCGTACGGGGCGTCGGCGGTCACCGCGAGGATGTAGCCGTCCTCGCGCAGGGCGATCACCCGGGTGCGGCCGTCGGCCGAGACCCACCGCTCCCACTGCCTGCCGTCAAGGGTCGAGGTGCCGTCCGGGCCACCGTCACGGCTGAGCCGGCGGAGCACCCGGGTCGGGTCGTCGTCGGACTGGTTCACCGCGTAGTACGTCTTCGACTGGTCGAGGCCGCCCCACAGCCACTCGTTGGTCATCGACGCCCCGTCGCCGGTGCGCGAGGAAGCGCCCTTGGGCACCCAGGACGCCTGGGTGACGACCCAGCCGCCCTCGCCGGTGGGCAGGTTGACCGGGGCGTAGACCGGGAAGGGGGCCTCCGCCCGCGCCTTGGCGACCGCCGGGGCGGGGTCGATCGCCTGCACCGGGTAGTCGGACAGGTTGTTCGTGAAGAGCCAGGTGATCACCAGCATCGGCACCATGACCACGCCCAGCGAGAGCATCATGTCCCGCATCGTCTTGGGCTTCCTGGTCTTCCGGACGCGCGGCCGGGGGGTGACGGTGGGATCAGCCATGCGCCCCATCATCACAGATCACCCCCCGGACGCCACGGTCGGCCGCCCACCGTGTGCCGTCCTGCGCGTCACGGCAACGGCACCCGGCACGCGGCCCCGCTCAGTAGACCGGGCCGCCGTGCTCCCGGCTCCAGGCGAGCACGCCGCCGGTGAGG
>CAYOBI010000035.1:0-9473 GCA_964402325.1 uncultured Propionibacteriaceae bacterium
CGGGGATGGTCATCGCGGCGTCGCGGGCCCGCCCGGCGTCGCGCGCGCCGATCACCGCGACCGCCCCGGCACCTGCCGCGGTCCGGGCGATCGCCAGCCCGATGTCGCGGGCACCACCGACCACCAGCACCCGGCGGCCGGCCAGCGCATCGTCGGGTGTGGTCATCGTGGCCGCGGTCGTGGTGTCCGCGGTCTTCGTCTTCTCGGTCATGGGTGACTCCTTCGGGGTGGTTCGGTGGTTCGGTGGTTCGTGGTGGCCGGTCACGGCTGCGCGTGCCGCCGGCGGTGGATGAGGTGCGACAGTCCGGCGATCGCCAGTCCGGCGCCGGTCAGCGCCGCGCCGACCCAGCTTGCGGAGGTGTAGCCGTGGCCGGCGGCGATGGCGAGGCCGGCGAGCCAGGCGGCCAGGGCGTTGCCCAGGTTGAAGGCGCCGATGTTGAGCGCCGAGGCGAGGGTCGGTGCGGCCGCAGCGCGGTCCATCACCACCGTCTGCAGCGGCGGCACCGTGGCGAACCCGACGGCACCGATGACGAAGACGGTCAGCACGGCCAGTGGCCGTGAGTGTGCGGTGAAGGCGAACGCGGCCAGCGCGAGCACCAGGACCCCGAGGGCTCCGGCGACCGTGGCCGTCAGGGTGCGGTCGGCCAGCCGCCCGCCCGCCCAGTTGCCGATGACCATGCCGATCCCGAGGACCATCAGCAGCCACGGCATCGCCTCCGGGGCGAAGCCGCTGACCGTGGTCATCATCGGGGCGAGGTAGGTGATCGCCGCGAAGACCCCGCCGAAGCCAAGCAGCGTCATCAGCATCGCGAGCAGGACCTGGACGTCACGGAGGGCCCGTACCTCACGGCGCAGGTCGACCCCGGCCGGCCGGGTGAGGGTGGGAACGAGCAGGCCGATGGCCGTCGCGGAGGCGAGACCGAGCACCGTCATCGCGAGGAACGTCGAACGCCACCCGGTCACCGCGGCGAGCCACGTGCCCAGCGGGACGCCGGCGAGGTTCGCCAGGGTCAGGCCGGTGAACATGAACGCCACCGCCGCAGCCCGCCGGGCCTGGCCGACCAGCTCCGCCGCAACGACGGCCCCCAGCCCGAAGAACGCGCCGTGGGTGAAGGAGGTCAGGACGCGTCCGCCGAGCATCACGGCGTACGTCGGTGCCAGGGCGGTGAGCAGGTTGCCCGCGGCGTAGACCCCCATCAACAGCATCAGCATCCGCTTGCGGGGGACGTGCAGCCCCAGGACCGTCATCAGGGGCGCCCCGAGCAGCACCCCGATCGCGTAGGCGGACACGACCCAACCGGCGGAGGGGATCGTGACATCGAAGGTGGTAGCGATCTGGGGCAGCAGCCCGATCGGGGTGAACTCGGTCATGCCGACGCCGAATGCGCCCAGGGCCAGGGCCCACAGGGCGGGTGGTGTGCGGGGGTGCGGGTCGGCCCGACCGCTGGCCTGCCGATAGCGGTTCTCTGCATTAGTTGCAAACGACTGCTTTAGGCTCATGCATCGAAGATTAGATGCATGAGCTGGCTATTGCAACCGGGTAGTGTGGGGGCAGGAGACAGGACTGCCGGGGAGCGGGGAGGGGTTCGATGGACACGTTGCGCTCGGGAGCTGCACCCTCGGGAGCCACGCCCTCGGGAGCCGTGGTCGTTGGGCCCGCCGACGGTGACGGGCGTACGGGCGACGCGCGCGCCCTGGCGCGGCGCTGGCGAGCCGTCCAGTTGGTCCACGACCGGGCGGACGCGTCGGTGGAGCGGGCACTCCAAGCTGCTCATGGGATCAGCGTGCGGGAGTTCGCGCTGCTGGACGCACTCAGTGATCAGTTCGACGGGCCGGGCGGCCACCTGCAGATGAAGGACGTCGCCGACGCGGTGGCCCTGAGTCAGAGCGCGACGACCCGTCTGGTGGCCCGGCTGGAGGATCGGGGCCTGCTGACCCGCTACATCTGCTCCACCGATCGCCGAGGGATCTACACCGACGTCACCCCGGCAGGCCTCGACATCCTCGCCGCCGCCCGACCCGTCCATGACGAGGCACTCGCCGAGGCGCTCGACCGGTTGGCGGCGCAGCCGTCCCTGGCCCCTCTCGTCGGGCTGATCCGTGCGGGCCTCGACGCGGGAGGTCTCGACCGAGGGCTCACCGGGCCAGCAGGCGCCTGAGCTCGGCCGCAGCGTCGGGGCTGCCGGCATCCGCGAGCCGCTGCAGTTCGCGCAGGTCACGGTGGGCCGCGGCGCGGCGGGTCAGCAGTCGCCCGGCCTGCAGGCTGCCCTCGTCGAGCAACTCCGAGAGCCGCTCGACGTCGTTGTCGGCATCGGCGAGATCGGCGAGGCGGTCGAGGGCCTCCTCGTTCCCCTCGTCCGCCAGAGCCCGCAAGGTCTCGGGATCGAATCCGCTGTCGGTCATCTCTCGTCCTCTCGCTCCGCCCGGGACCTCTCCAGGGTCAGCAGGGTCCGTTTGGCGTCGGTGCCGCCAAGGTAGCCGCCCATGCCCCCGTCGGTCCGGACGACGCGGTGGCAGGGCACCACAATGGGGAGGGGGTTGGTGGCGCAGGCCGTCCCCACCGCGCGGGAGGCCTTCGGGTTGCCGACGGCCTCGGCGACCTGCCGGTAGCTGAGCGTGTGTCCGTAGTGGATGTGCGGCAGGTAACGCTGGACCGTCTGTCGGAAGCCTGACGACAGGGCGAAGTCGATGGCCAGGTCGAACGCCTGCCGGGCTCCGGCGAAGTAGTCGTCCAGTTCACGGGCGACCGCGTCGAGCCGCGCCGGTGCCCGCAGGACGCGTGGGCTGACCCGGCCGGCCAGCGCCTCGAGGACGCTGTCGAAGTCCTCCAGGTCGAAGGCGACCCGGACCAGACCGCGCTCGGTCGCCGCCAGCAGGAGGGGCCCGATGGGGGAGTCGACCGTACGGTAGGCGACGTCGAGCAGGCCCCGCTCGGCGGCGGCGCGGATCAAGCGGGCCTCGAGAGCCGAGACGTCCTGGCGCCCGACCGGTGCGAGGACCTCGTGTCCCACGCCGGCGGGGTCTGTCGTGCTGGTGTGCGTGGTCATCGTGATCCTCCTGGGGCGTCGTCCGCGCGATAGGTGCGGCGCAGCGACTTGATACCGTCCGCAGCGGCGCGCCGGACGGCGGCCGGTGTCCCGCCGATCAGCTCCGCGGTCTCGGCATGGCTGAGTCCGCCGAACCAGTGGTACGCCACCGCCTGCCGCTGCCGCTCCGGCAGCCGCCCGACCGCGGCCCACAGCTCGTCGCCCTCGGGATCGGGGGTGCCGAGCACCGAGACCCCGTCGGGCACCGTGGCTGTGGGCGCCGCCCGGCGGGCCCGGGCCCGGACGACGTCGATCGCCTTGCGGTGGGCGACCCGCACCAACCAGGCCTCCATGTTCGTCCCCTCCGTCAGGTCCGGCCAGGCGGTGAGAGCCGCCAGGAACGTCTCCGACCAGGCATCGTCCGCGTCCGGCCCGGGCCCGAGCACGGCGCGGCAGACCCGGAGCACTGTCGCCCCGTGGTCGTCCACCACCCGCTCGAACGGTTCTCTCATCGTCCTCACCTGAAGGCTCGTCATCACCCTGAAGACGCGCGGGCCCGGCCGGATGTGAGGTCCGCTCCGATCACGGCCAGATGCCTGAGCTGCCGCGCCGGTGCGAACCGACCAGGTGGGTGTCGAGCACCCCGACCGACTCCATCAGGGCGTACATCGTGGTCGGACCGACGAAGACGAAGCCGGCCTTCCGCAGCGCCGTCGCCAGGGCCTCCGACTCGGCCGACCGCGTCGGCGCCTCGGCGAGTGTCAGCGGCGCCGGGGTGGTGGCCGGGCGGAACGACCAGACCAGCTCGGCCAGCCCACCGTGCTCGCGCAGCGCGACCGTGGCCCGGGCGTTGGCGATCGTGGCCTCGATCTTGCGCCGGTTGCGGACGATGCCCGGATCGGCCAGCAGTCGCACGACGTCCGCCGCGGTGTAGCCGGCGACCCGATCCGGATCGAAGCCGTCGAAGGCCGCCCGGAACGCCGGCCGCTTGCGCAGGATGATCAGCCAGGACAGGCCGGACTGGAACGCCTCCAGGCTCAGCTTCTCGAACATACCCCGCTCGTCGCGGATCGGCATGCCCCACTCGCTGTCGTAGTAGGCACACAGCAGCGGGTCGCTCACCGCCCAGCCGGGGCGGGCCAGCCCGTCCTCGCCGACCACGAGGTCGGGGGAGACCGGGGTGGGAGCGGCGTCGTCGGGACGGCGGCCGGCGTCAGGGATCGGCATGCGCCCGATCGTACGTGCCCGGGGCCCCTCCGTTCCGGTGTCGGTGGCCTGGCCCACAATGGCCGCATGCCCATCCTGAACAAGGACATGTCCCTCTGCATCTCGCTGTCGGGGCGCCCGTCCAACATCGGCACCCGGTTCCACAACTATCTGTACGACAAGCTGGGCCTCAACTTCATCTACAAGGCTTTCTCCACCGACGACATCGAGGGGGCGGTCCGGGGCGTACGGGCCCTCGGCATCCGCGGTTGCTCGGTGTCCATGCCGTTCAAGGAGGCGGTGATCCCGCTGGTCGACGAGATGGAGCGGTCCGCCGCGGCGATCGAGTCGGTCAACACCATCGTCAACGACGGCGGCCGACTGTCGGCCTCCAACACCGACTACGAGGCGGTCGCCAGCCTGCTGGCGAGCCACCGGGTCGACCCCTCGCTGCCGGTGCTGGTCCGGGGCTCGGGCGGCATGGCCAAGGCGGTGGTGGCGGCCTTCCGCGGCGCCGGCTTCGACGACCTGACGGTGGTCGCCCGCAATGCCACGGCCGGCCCGGCGCTGGCCGACAAGTACGGCTACCGTTGGGTCGCAGACGCCCCGGGGCCGGGTGCGCAGGTCCTGGTGAACGTCACCCCGCTGGGCATGGACGGGCCGCAGGCCGACATCCAGTCCTTCTCCGACGCGCAGATCGCCGCCGCGGGCGTCGTCTTCGACGTGGTCGCCTTCCCGGCGGAGACCCCGCTGGTCCGGGCCGGACGTGCGCAGGGCAAGCACCTGATCACCGGCGCCGAGGTGATCGCCCTGCAGGCCGCGCGTCAGTTCGAGCGCTACACCGGCGTCGCCCTCAGCCCCGAGCTGGTCGCCGAGGCCTCGGAGTTCTCCCGGGCACACTGAGGCCGCCGGGCCGGTGACCATGCGGGCCGATGAGGATGCGGGCCGGTGGGATGTCACGGGGCGGGACGATCGGCGTCGTCCGCCTCAGGGGTCCTCCGGGTTTGTCCCCGGTCCCACGGCACGAACCCCCGGATCGCCCCGTCGGCTCCCTACGATGGGTGGCGTACCTCCTGAACAGAAGGAATCACGCGCATGCGTACCAACAACCCCGTGCTCAACCGCTCGGCCTCGTTCAACCCGCAGGCCGGGCACCAGGGCTACGTTCCGCAGTACCAGGGCCAGGGCTTCGACCCGTACGCGGCTCCGCAGCCGGTCGACCGGATGACGATGGACGACGTGGTCACCAAGACCGCGCTCACCCTGGGTGTCGTCGTGCTGGCGGCCGCCGCCTCCTGGTTCCTGGTCCCCCCGGCCCTCGTCGGCGTGGCCTGGATCGGGTCGGCGATCGCGGCCCTGGTCGTCTCGTTCCTCGTCGTCGGCCGCCGTGGCGTCCGCCCCGGCATGGTCATCACGTACGCCGCCCTCGAGGGCATCTTCATCGGGATCCTCTCCAGCTTCCTGGAGAGCCTGTTCCCGGGCATCGTGGTGCAGGCCGTCGTCGCGACGTTCGTCGTCGCGGGTCTGGTCCTGGTGAGCTACAAGGTCTTCAACCTGGAACGGTTCGCCAACCGGATCTCGCGCGGCCTGATGATCGCCACCGCCGCCCTCGCGGTCGTCTACCTGATCAACTTCGTGCTGTCGCTGTTCGGTGTCAGCACCGGAATCATCGGCTACGGCCCCCAGGCCGGCGGCCTGGCCTTCATCGTGACCGCCGTCGCGATCGGCCTCGCCACGATGAACCTGCTGGTCGACTTCGCGGCCATCGAGTCCGGCGTCCGCAACGGCGCCCCGGCCGACCAGTCCTGGGTCGCCGCGTTCGGCCTGACCGTCACCATGGTGTGGCTCTACACCGAGCTGCTCCGCCTGCTGTCGTACTTCCGGCAGAGCTGACCCCGGCCCCGCCCTCGTCCGACCCCGCCCCTCGTCCGACGAGGCGGCGGGGTCGTCGGCGTCCACGGCCGTCCGGTCGCCCGGAGCCAGGGGTCTGTCCTCGCGCTAGGATCGTGGGGCAGCACCGTACGACGGTGACGATGATCCGTTCCTCGACCGGCGCGCCGGCGATCTGTGGGGGAGATGCTGATGAAGTTCAACGAGAATGCCGACCTCGATCCGTCCCGCGCCACGTCGGGCGCCGGCAGCGGGGGCGGCGGAGGCCGGATCGCGATCGGCGGTGTCGGCGGCCTGGTGCTGATCCTGGTGGCGCTCTTCTTCGGCATCGACCCGGCCAACATCCTCGGCGGCGACCAGGCGGTCGACACCGGCAGCCCCGGCACCACAGGGCAGAACACCCTGCAGAAGTGCACCACCGTCAAGGACATCGAGACCACCCCGGAGTGCCGGTTCGTTGCCTACCAGAACTCGCTGGACCGCTACTGGGGCACCGCGGTCAAGGGCTACACCCCGGCCGAGCAGTTCGTGATGTTCACCGGGCAGATCCAGACCGGGTGCGGCACCGCCACCTCGGCGGTCGGCCCGTTCTACTGCCCGGCGGACGAGAAGGTCTACCTCGACGAGTCGTTCTTCACCACTCTGCAGCAGCAGTTCGGTGCCACCTCGACCCCGGCGGTCGAGGCGTACGTGATGGCGCACGAGTACGGCCACCACGTGCAGAACCAGATCGGCGTGCTCGGCCAGGTCAGCAAGGGCGGCACCGGCGCCGACTCGGCCTCCGTACGCTCCGAACTGCAGGCCGACTGCTTCGCCGGTGTCTGGTTCGCCAACGCTGCCAAGGACACGAAGGGGCCGATCGCCCAGGTCAGCGAGCAGGACATCCGCGAGGCCCGGGCGGCCGCCCAGGCGATCGGCGACGACAGGATCCAGCAGAACACCACCGGCCGGGTGGACCGGGAGTCGTGGACCCACGGCTCGTCGGCGCAGCGGGAGAAGTGGCTGCTGCAGGGCTACCGCTCCGCCGACCCGAACACCTGCGACACATGGTCGGCGCGCACCCTGTGACCGCGGGCACCCTGACGGCGGGCACCCTGACCGCGGGCACCGCGTGATCAAGTACCTCGGGTCCAAGCGCACGCTCGTCCCCGTCCTCGGCCGGCTGGCCGAGGCGGTCGAGGCGCGCACGGCCCTCGACCTGTTCACCGGCACGACCCGGGTCGCCCAGGAGTTCTGCCGGCAGGGGGCGTACGTGACGGCGGTGGACACCGCGCGCTACTCCGAGGTGTTCGCCCGGACCTACGTCGAACCGGACGCCGCGACCGTCGACCTCGCCGCGGTGCAGCGGGCGGTCGACGACCTGAACGCCCTGCCGGGCTCCGACGGCTACGTGACCGAGACCTACTGCCACCGATCGCGGTACTTCCAGCCGCACAACGGGCGGCGGATCGATGCGATCAGGACCGCGATCGACGAACGCTGGGCCGGCACCGCGCTGTGGCCGGTGCTGGTGACCAGCCTGCTGGAAGCGGCCGACGCCGTCGACTCGACCGTGGGCCTGCAGATGGCCTACCTGAAGCGGTGGTCGCCGCGCTCGTACCAGGACCTCCGGCTGGAGGCGCCGGAGTTCGTCCCCGGCACCGGGCGGGCCGTCCGCGGCGACGCGGTGGCGGTGGCCGGGGCGCTGCCGCCGGTCGACCTGGCCTACCTCGACCCGCCCTACAATCAGCACCGCTACTACACGAACTACCACATCTGGGAGACGCTGGTCCGCTGGGACGAGCCGGAGGTGTACGGGGTGGCGTGCAAGCGGGTCGACTGCCGCGACGAGGCGACCAAGAGCCCGTTCAACAGCCGCCGGACGATGGCCTCGGCGCTCGGGTCGGTGATCGGCGACCTGCGGGCCGCCGTGGTCGCGGTGTCGATCAACGACGAGTCGTTCGTCAGCCGCGCCGAGGTCGAGGAGATGTGCCGCGACCGGGCCGAGCACGTGGAGGTGCTGGCCTTCGACACCCGCCGCTACATCGGCTCGGTGATCGGGGTCTACGACGGGAAGGGTCGCAAGGTCGGCCGCCCCGGGGCGCGCTCGACCACCGAGTTCATCGTGCTCGCCGGCGACCGGGAGCGGCTGGCGGCGATCGAGGCCGCCGAGCGCGAGGGTCAGCGCAGCGCGAGCAGCATCGTCTCGGACTGACCGCCGGCCCCGACCGTACGGAACCCCGCGTCGAAGAACAACCGCACCGCCGGGGAGAAGGCGTCCACCGACACGCTCAGCCCGGGCAGCTGGCGGGCCTGCGCCTCGAGGACCAGCGAGCCGAGCAGCGTCCGTCCGATGCCGCGGCGCCGAAACCCGTCGCGGACCCACAGCCGCACCTCAGGGGCGTCCGCGCTGACGAAGCCCAGCCCCGGCGCCTCGGCGGGGAAGAAGACCGCCCAGACCAGGCCCACTGGGCGGCCGTCCAGCTCCGCCACGATGCCGAACGGACGCCGGCGACGGCGCGGACTGCTGTGCGGCGACGCCTCGTCCGGGTGGGCGCCGTCCTCGGTGACGTCCACCAGGTAGCGCGACAGGGTCGGTTCGCCGCGCAGCCACGCCGGGCCGGCCACCGGCCTGCCCGGGTCCGCGCCGACGATCCCGAGCAGGGCCTCCTCGACCAGAGCGGCGTCCTCGGGCCCGGCCCAGCGAAGCTCCATGGCGGCAGCCTAGCCGGGTCTGCGCCGCTCACCCGGCGGACCCTCGCAGGCCCGCCAGGCCGGGGGATAGGGTGACCTGCATGAGCGAGGAGCACGAGGTCCTGACGTACACCGACTTCGGGATCGCCGTCCGGGAGGTCGCCCAGGCGATCGTCGACGACGGCTTCGTCCCCGACATCATCATGTGCATCGCCAGGGGCGGGCTGCCCTTCGGCGGCGCCCTCGGCTACGCCCTCGACATCAAGCAGATCACCGAGATGAACGTCGAGTTCTACACCGGCATCAACGACCGGCTCCCGGCGCCCGTACTGCTCCCGCCGAGCCCCCAGCCGCACGACCTGCGCGGCCTGAAGGTGCTGATCGCCGACGACGTCTCCGACACCGGCACCACGCTGAAGTTCACCCAGGACTTCCTGGTCCAGCACGCGGCCGAGACGCGCACCGCCGTCATCTTCGAGAAGCCGCACACCCGTCTGCACGCGGACTTCGTCTGGCACTACACCGACCGCTGGATCGACTTCCCGTGGTCGACGCTGCCACCGATCACCGAGCCGAGCCGGCCGAGGCCGGACGGCGTCGGCGCCGACGTACCGGCGGCTCCGGTCGACCCGGCCTGAGCCGCCGGGTCCGGGAACGACGGACCGGGAACGACGGACC
>CAYOBI010000035.1:9573-27935 GCA_964402325.1 uncultured Propionibacteriaceae bacterium
GTCGACCCGGCCTGAGCCGCCGGGTCCGGGAACGACGGACCGGGAACGACGGACCCCCGGTCCGGATCCCGCTGGGGGATCCGGACCGGGGGTCGGGTTCGTCGGGGACGTTCTGCGGGCCGGGCGGCTCAGAGTGCAGCGATGATGTCCTGCACCCGCTCCTTGGCGTCGCCGAACAGCATCTCGGAGTTGTCGCGGAAGAACAGCGGGTTCTGTACGCCGGCGTAGCCGGGGTTCATCGACCGCTTGAAGACCACGACCTCCCTGGCCTTCCACACCTCCAGGACGGGCATCCCGGCGATCGGGGAGTCCGGCTCGTCGAGCGCCGCGGGGTTGACGGTGTCGTTCGCACCGATCACCAGTACCACGTCGGTGTCGTCGAAGTCCTCGTTGATCTCGTCCATCTCCAGCACGATGTCGTACGGCACCTTGGCCTCGGCCAGCAGCACGTTCATGTGGCCGGGCAGCCGGCCGGCCACCGGGTGGATGCCGAACCGCACCCGGACGCCGCGGTCCCGCAGCTTCTGGGTCAGGTCGGCGACCGGGTACTGTGCCTGGGCGACGGCCATGCCGTAGCCCGGGGTGATCACCACGGACTTCGCGTCGGCCAGTTCCCGGGCCACGTCGGCGGCGGTGGTCTCGTGGTAGTCGCCGTACTCCCGGGCCTCGCCGCTGGACTTCGTGGTGCCCTCGCCGAAGCCGCCGAGGATCACCGAGACGAACGAACGGTTCATCGCCTGGCACATCAGGTAGGACAGGATCGCACCGGAGGAGCCGACCAGGGCGCCGGTGACGATCAGCAGGTCGTTGCCGAGCATGAAGCCGGCGGCGGCCGCGGCCCACCCGGAGTAGGAGTTGAGCATCGACACCACGACCGGCATGTCGCCGCCACCGATCGAGGCGACCATGTGCCAGCCGAGGGCCAGGCCCAGCACCGTCATCAGCGACAGCGGCAGCAGACTCGGCGCCATCACGAACCACACGCCGAGGGCCACACAGACCACGACGATCGCCAGGTTGACCTTGTTGCGGCCCGGGATCATCAGCGGCTTGGACTTCAGCCGTCCGCTCAGCTTGCCGAACGCCACCAGCGACCCGGTCAGGGTGTAGGCGCCGATCAGTACGCCGGCGAACACCTCGATCAGGTGGGCGGCGCCTCCCTCGGTCCCGGTGGCCAGGAAGGAGTTGAAGCCGACCAGGACGGCGGCCAGGCCGACGAAGGAGTGCAGCATCGCGATCAGCTGGGGCATGCCGGTCATCTCGACCGTACGGGCCCGCCAGGTGCCGATCACGGCACCGATCAGCATCGCCGAGCCGATCAGCAGCCCGGTCACCCAGAAGCCGCGGGGCGCGGTGGTGACCGCCTGGGTGACCACGCCACCGACGGCGATGAACATGCCGAGCATGCCCGCGACGTTGCCGAGCCGGGCGGTCTCGTGCTTGGACAGTCCGGCGAGCGCGAGGATGAACAGGACGGCCGAGATGATGTAGGCGGCCGGCACCATGGAGGTGAGTTGCATCGTCGCTCAGCCCTTCCGGAACATGGCGAGCATCCGGTTGGTCACCAGGAAGCCGCCGAAGACGTTGATGGACGCGACCAGGATCGCCACCCAGGAGAGCACCGTCACCGCCGGATTGGAGCTGCCGACCTGCAGCAGCGCGCCGACCATGATGATGCCCGAGATGGCGTTCGTCTCGGCCATCAGCGGGGTGTGCAGGGCGTGGGTGACGTTGGAGATCACGTAGAAGCCGACGAAGACCGCCAGCATCAGCACCATCCAGTGGCCGAGGATTCCCACCGGGGACACCGCCCCGATCAGGAAGAAGACCACCATCGCCAGGCCGGCGGCGACCAGGTTGCGGGTCCGCTTGCGCTTCGCGGCGGCGACCGGGTCCTCGGTCGGTACCGCCACCTCGGCGGCCGGGGCCGGGACCGCGACGGGGGCGGCGGAGACCTTGACCGGCGGGGGCGGCCAGGTGATGGCGCCCTTGCGGGAGACCGTCATCGACCGGACGACCTCGTCCTCGAAGTCGAGCACCAGCTCGCCGTCCTTGCCGGGGGTGACCAGCTTGAGGAGGTTGAGCAGGTTCGTCCCGAACAGCTGCGAGGCCTGTCGGGGCAGCCGGCCGGCCAGGTCGGTCCAGCCGATGATCGTCACGCCGTTGTCGGTGACGACCTTCTGGTCGGCCCGGGTGAGCTCGGTGTTGCCCCCGGTGGACGCGGCCATGTCGACGATGACGCTGCCGGGCTTCATGGCGGCGACCATCTCGGCGGTCAGCAGGATCGGCGCGGCCTTGCCACGGATCTGGGCGGTGGTGATGACGATGTCGGCGTTGCGTGCCTCGTCGGCGTACATCCGGGCGGCCAGCGCGGCCTGGTCAGCGGACATCTCCTTGGCGTAGCCGTCGGAGGAGACGTTCTTGTCCACCGCGCCGACCTCGACGAAGGAGGCGCCCATCGACTCGATCTGTTCACCGACCTCGGGACGTACGTCGAACGCCCGCACCTGGGCGCCCATCGACCCGGCCATGCCGATCGCGGCGAGGCCGGCGACGCCGGCACCCGCGACGAACACCTTCGCCGGCGGCACCTTGCCGGCCGCGGTCACCTGGCCGGTGAACATCCCGCCGTACGCCTGGGCCGCCTCGATCACCGCCCGGTAGCCGGCGATGTTGGCCATCGAGGACAGCACGTCGAGGGCCTGGGCCCGCGAGATGCGCGGCACCGCGTCCAGCGACAGGGCACTGATCCCGGCGTCGGCGTAGCGTTCCGCCACCTCGGGATGCAGTGCGGGGGAGAGCATCGACACCAGCGTGGCGCCCGGCCGCATCAGGGCCAGTTCCTCGTCGGTGGGTGGGTTGCACGTCAGCACCACGTCGGACGCCCAGATCTCCTGGGTCGTCCCGAAACGGGCG
Organism: uncultured Propionibacteriaceae bacterium; assembly: GCA_964402325.1. GTDB lineage: Bacteria > Actinomycetota > Actinomycetes > Propionibacteriales > Propionibacteriaceae > Raineyella. The sequence goes on from CAYOBI010000035.1 coordinate 12,490, forward strand.
CCCGCCTCCTCGTACGCGGAGTCGGGGAGACTGGCCCGTTGGCCTGCCCCTCGCTCCACCACCACGTCGTAGCCGAGTTTGAGTAATTGCGGGACGGTAGACGGAGTCGCGGCCACCCGGGTCTCGGATGGTGAGGACTCCTTTGGCACTCCGATTTGCACCGTGGACCTCCTTCAGCACTACGAAGCGTAGTGGAACGGATCGGCGTCTGCGAAACCCGGCGCAGGGCGTCCCGAGGGATGGCCGCGCTCGACCTGAAGCACCACCACCGACCAGGGATCGGCCACGTACGTCCCCTCGGCGATCACGGTAGCCTCCGCCGGGGTCCAGCAGTTGAAGTGGTGCTCCGCCCACGGCGCGGTGTCGATGATCCGCTTCCAGCTCCCGTCCTCCGCGGGCACCCGGAACTCCTGGCGGTGGTCGGTCATGTTGACCAAAAGCAGGTAGTCCTGGCCGCCGACCGAGGAGCCGTCGACGCTCAGCGCCACCGCCCGGTCGCCGGGTGCCGGCCAGCCCTGCAGGTCGGGGCGTCGGAACAGGTACGTCACGTCCCCGCTGTCGAAGACCAGGTCGCCCCAGTTGCGTTGCCGCAGGGCGGGGTCGCGCTGCCGGATCCGGGCGACGTGGGTGGCGAAGACGAACAGCGGGTTGGTCCCCTCGGGCGCGGCCGTCCGCCCGACGACGTCGTGGTAGGCGAACGCCGCCGGACTGCGCGGGTCGACCGGCAGCCGGGTCGGGGCGTGCGAGGCCGCCTGGGCCCAGTTGTTCCACATCCCGACGGTGTTGAGCGCCCACGGGTTGTTGTTGCCGTTCTGGGTGCGGCCGTACTCGTCGCCGGAGACGACCATCGGCACCCCGCGGGAGAAGAACAGGATCACCCAGAAGTTGCGCCACCGGGCCCGGCGCAGGGCCTGGTCGTCGCCGGAGTCCCAGGAGTCGTTCGCGTCGGTGCCGCCGTCGGAGGGGCCGAAGGGGTAGGGCTGGGCGTTCTGCTTGGCGTTGTAGGAGACCAGGTCCATCATGGTGAACCCGTCGTGGGCGGTGACGAAGTTGATCGAGCGTTGCGGCCCGCCCCGGTCGGCGAAGTGGTGGTAGTCGCCGTCGACCATCGCCGAGAAGGTCTGCAGGTCCCCGTCGCCCTTCGCGAACCGGCGGACCGCGTCGCGGTAGCGGCCGTTCCACTCGGCCCAGCCGGGCGGGAAGTTGCCCACCTCGTAGCCCCACAGGTCCCAGGCCTCGGCGATCACCTCGACCTGCTTGTCCTCGCCGAGCCGGGCGATCGCCTCCAGCAGCGGGTGCTGCGGGAAGAACCGGCGCTGGTCGGCCCAGTCGTCGGGGCGCCAGGCCAGTGGCGTACGCCCCAGCACCGGCGCCAGGTCGAACCGGAACCCGTCCACCCCCATCACGTCGGTCCAGTACGTCAGCGAGTCGATCACCAGGTCGCAGGCCGCGCGGGAGGAGTAGTCGACCTGGTTGGCGGTGCCCGTCGCGCCGTCGACGGGCACGTGGTCGGCGGTCATCACGTAGTACTCGCCGGCCGCGAAGCCGCCCAGGCTGGTGTAGCCGGTGGTGGCCGGGTCGCCGTGCCAGGCGCCGCCCTCCGCGGTGTGGTTGTGGACGACGTCGATGTAGACCTCCAGGCCCGCCTCGTGGAAGGCGCGGACCATCTCCTTGAACTCCCGGGTGGGGCCGCCGGGGCGCTTGTCGGCGCTGTAGTCGCGGTTCGGGGCGAAGAACGCCATCGTCATGTAGCCCCAGTGGTTGTGCCCGCCCTGGGAGTCGCCGACGTCGTCGGAGTCGGTCTGCTGGACCGGCAGCAGCTCGATCGTGGTGAACCCCAGGCCCTTCAGGTACGGGGCCATCAGCCCGGCGGCGCGGAAGGTACCCCGGACGGCCTCGGGGATGTCCTCCACGTCCTCGAACCCGGGCATGTCGTCGAGCAGTTCCCCGAGCCGGGCCGACGACGGGTGCAGCGTGAGGTTCTTCACGTGCGCCTCGTACACCGCGGCCTTGTGGGCGGGCAGCCGCGGCCGCCGGCCGTACCCGGTGTCGTCGACGACCACCACTCCCTTCGGGGCCCACCGGCCGGTGTCGGCCTCCCGGCGCGGGCGGCCGTGGTAGTCGTCGCCGCCGGTGCCCCAGCAGCCGCCGTCGCCGCCGCGGGCCCGCAGCGCCGGGTCCATCGGGGCGTGGGTCACCTCCCGGGCGTACGGGTCGAAGAGCACCTTGTTGGGGTTGAACCGGTTGCCGTCCGGGTCGACGTCGCTGCGGAACCCCGCCCCGCTGCCCGGGGTCCACGCCGGGTCGTACGGCCAGTTGCGGCCCCAGCAGCGGAGGGCGTACAGCTCGCCGTGTCCGAGGCCCGCCACCCGGCCGCGCCAGACGCCGTCGTCGCCCCGGGTCAGCTCGACCGACTCCTCGGCCGGGCGCCCCAGTGCGGCGGTGTAGTGCTCCAGGACGACCCGGGTCGCGGCCGGGGCGTACACGCCGACCGTGGTGAGGCCTGTCAACGGGTCGACCGACGCTCCGAGGGGCCAGTCGGCGCCGGCCCAGTCGTCCCGGTCGACGGCACGCATCACGGTCATGGCACCACGGTGCCATCCCGGCCGGCCGCGCGGGGGCGGTTGGTCCCCACCGGCCCGGGCACGGTCTGCACCCGGCGACGGACACAGCTTCCTGACAGGAGCCCTCCTAGAGTGGGCGCCATGGGCAAGAGCATGAAGTTCCGCAGCGCCGAGGACGTCAACTCCGCGCTGGTCGCCGCCAGCGGCATCCTGGGCGGCTACATCACGGCCCGGGAGAGCGGCATCCGTTCCCTCGGCACCGTCCCGCTGGTCGCCGGTGCCGTCTGGGCCGGCCGGACCTGGCTGGCGAAGGGCGGCCCGGTGACCGCCGCGGCGCTCGGCGCGCTGTACGTGGGCGCGTTCGGGGCCTCGCACCCGCTGGCCAAGAAGATCGGCACCTGGCCGAGCGTCTTCGCCGTCACCGGGGCGGTCGCGCTCGCCTCGTACGTCGCCGCGGACCGGCGCTGACCGGGGACCAGACCGTCGGTGTGACCTCGTGGTTGCGGGTGGCCGAGGGGTCAGAGCAGTCCCCGCTCGTACGCCACTCGGACTGCCGCGGCGCGGTCGGAGACCCCGAGCTTCTCGTACGCGTGCACGAGATGGGTCTTCACCGTCGCCTCTGACACCATCAGGGCGGCGGCTGCGGTGCGGTTCGTGCCCCCGTCGGCGATCATCCGCAGTACCTCCGATTCACGCGGGGTGAGCTGCGGGGTGGCCCGACGGCCGGTGAGCGTCTCGAGCGCGGAAGGTGAGAGCACCGGGCGCCCGGCGGCGACGTCGTGGACGGCGCGCAGCAGGTCCTCGCGCGGCGCGTCCTTGAGCAGGTAGCCGTGCGCGCCCGCGCCGATCGCGGCGAGGATGTCGTGATCGGTGTCGTAGGTCGTGAGGACGAGGATCCTGGCCGTGCTGCCGCCGGCGAGGAGGGTGCGGATGGCCTCCACCCCGTCGCCACCCGGCATCCGCAGGTCCATCAGCACCACGTCCGGACCGGTGGCCCGCACCACGGCGACCCCGCGCGGGCCGTCGGCGGCCTCACCGACCACCGCCAGTCCCGGATCCTTGGCGAACATCCCGATCAGGCCGTCGCGGACCACTGGATGGTCGTCGACGACCACGACCCGGATCGGCCTACGCTCCTCGGTCATCCCGTCCTCCTCACGGACGTCCCGGCGGGGCCCGCCCCGCGAGGTACGGGGCGCAGGCCGCCGATGCACTCGACCGTGGTGGTCTTGCCGGCGCCGTTCGGGCCGAGGATCCCGACGATGCTGCCCTCCTCGACCGTCAGGTCGATGCCGTGCAGGACCTCACGGGAACCGTACGACTTACGCAGTCCTGAGACGGTGATCAGTGCCATGACACCAGCATGGTCGCCCCGACCCGCCCGGACATCCCACGGCCGGACACACCTCGGGTCAACCGATCGGTTGACCCGGCCGGGGTGGTCTCAGACGCAGGTGACGCCGGTGGAGTGGATAGGGCAGTAGCCGTGCGGGTTCTTGATCAGGTACTGCTGGTGGTGGTCCTCGGCGTACCAGAAGGCGGGCTCGCCGGTCGCCTCGTCGAGTCGGGTGATCTCGGTGGTGATGGCGCCGTACCCGGCCGTCGCGTACGCCTCGGAGTAGGCGACCAGCTGGCGGCGGGCGACCTCCTCCTGGGCAGCAGAGACGGGGAAGAGAGCCGAGCGGTACTGGGTGCCGACGTCGTTGCCCTGCCGGTAGCCCTGGGTCGGGTCGTGGGCCTCGAAGAACTGGCGCACCAGCGCCTCGTACGTGACGCGGGCCGGGTCGTACGTCACCCGGACGGTCTCGGCGTGGCCGGTGCGCCCGGTGCAGACCTCCTCGTAGGTCGGGTTCGGGGTGAAGCCGCCCTGGTAGCCGACCGCGGTGTTGGTCACCCCGTCGGTGTTCCAGAACATCTTCTCCTCGCCCCAGAAGCAGCCGAGCGCGAAGTACGCCACCTCCGAGCCCACCGGGGTCGCGTCGTCGGGCACTCCGAAGACGAGGTTGGCCGGGGCCGGGTGGGGCAGGATCCGGTGCGTGCGTCCCGGGAGCGCCTGCTCCCGGGTGACCATGATCGGGGCCGGACGCTGGAAGAGGAACATGCCCCGAGAGTACGTTCCCGCACGGCTCCGGACCAGAGCGACCGGGCTCGGCGACCCCTGTCGGGGGATGCCCCCAGGGGCATCGGTCGGGGTCGCTAGGATCCTGCCATGGAGCTCACGGCCAACCTCGTCCCGCTCGCCCCGCTGATCGGCACCTGGGCCGGCGAAGGAGCCGGGCAATATCCCACGATCGCGCCGTTCTCCTACCGGGAGGAGATCACCTTCGCCTTCGTCGGCAAGCCGTTCCTGGTCTACTCCCAGCGCACCCGCAGCGCCGACGGGACGCCCATGCATCTGGAGACCGGCTACCTGCGCCACACCGGCGGTGGGCACCTGGAGTTCGTCCTGGCCCTGCCGACGGGCCAGGTCGAACTGGCCGAGGGCGCCCTGCAGCCGACCGCGGACGGTCTCGCCCTGGAGTTGGACGCACGGGTGTGGTCGACCTCGACCGCCAAGGACGTCTCCGCCACGCGGCGGACCTACCGGCTGGTGGGCGACACCCTGGAGACCGTGCTGGACATGGCGGCGGTGGGGGAGTCGATGGCGCCTCACCTGGAGTCGCACCTGGTGCGCCGGGGCTGAGTCGCGCCGCGTCCGGCAGGTCAGAGCCGGTGCCGCAGGTCCCAGTCGACCGGCTGGCCGCCCTGCTCCACCAGCAGGGCGTTCGCCCGGCTGAACGGCCGGGACCCGAAGAACCCGTTGTGCGCACTGAGCGGCGACGGGTGGGCACTCTCGATCACCGGCACCGGTGCCAGCATCGGCGCCAGGTTGCGCGCGTCGCGGCCCCACAGGATCGCCACCAGCGGCCCGCCGCGCCGGGCCAACGCCCGGATCGCCGTCTCGGTGACCTCCTCCCAGCCCTTGCCCCGGTGCGAGGCGGGTTTGCCGGGCTGGACGGTGAGGCACCTGTTGAGCAGCAGCACGCCCTGCTCGAACCACCCGGTCAGGTCCCCGTCCGGGGCGGGCGGGATGCCGAGGTCGGACTGCAGCTCCGCGTAGATGTTGCGCAGGCTGGCGGGCAGCGGCCGGACGTCGGGGGCGACGGAGAAGCTCAGCCCCACCGGGTGGCCCGGCGTCGGGTACGGGTCCTGGCCGACGATCAGCACCCGGACGTCGGCCATCGGCCGGCTGAAGGCCCGCAGCACCCGGTCGCCGGCCGGCAGGTAGCCGCGGCCCTCGGCGATCTCGGCGCGCAGGAAGTCACCCATCCGCGCCACCACCGGCTCCACCGGGGCCAGCACCTCGCCCCAGTCGGGCGCCACCAGGTCATGCAGGGGCAGGCGGGTCATCGTGCGGTCTCCTTCGCGGGGGCGGCCGGCGCCCGGCGCGGCATCCGCGCGGAGGCGAGCGCCGCCAGGCCCATCAGCAGGGTAGCCGTGAGGTACGCGTACGGGATGCCGACCCGGTCGGCGATCACGCCGGCGAGGATCGGGCCGAGGATCTGCCCGGTGTCGGCGGCCATCGAGAACACCGCGACCGGCGTGCCGGACCGGGGCCCGGCGATGTCACCGACGGTCGCCGCGGGGGCGGTGCCCATCAGCGACACGGCCAACGCGTACACGCACAACACGCCGATCAGGCTCCAGATGTCCGGGACGAACGCGACCGCCAGCATCGACGCGCCGCCGAGCAGGCTGCCGGCGATCATCGCCGGCCGGCGGCCGACCCGGTCGACGAACCGCCCTGCCGGCCGCAGCGCGATGGTCTGCACCACCGACGCGATCGCGATCGCCAGGCCGGTCCAGACCGGGTCGCGGTGCAGCACCTCGACGACCAGCACCGGGGTGAGCGAACTGCGGATGCCGAAGGAGGTCCAGCCGTTGGCGAAGTTGCAGGCCAGCGCGGCCCGGTAGCGGGAGTCGGCCAGGATGCTGCGGAACGGGCGGGCCGGGGTCGCCGTCGCGGACTGTGACGCGCCGGCGGTCCCGGCCCGTGGGCCGCGCAGCCGGAACAGCCCGACCGCCGCGGCCGCCACCAAGGTGGCGGCGTAGAAGAAGAACGGCGCCCGGATCGAGATCGCCGCGAGCAGCCCACCGACCGCCGGACCGGTCATGTTGCCGATCAGGAAGCCGGTCTGGAACGTCCCGGTCGCCCGGCCCCGGTGCGAGTCCGGGACCGACCGGATCAGCAGGGTCATCGCCGATACGCTGAACATCGACGACCCGATGCCCCCGGCGGCCCGGAGGACGAGCAGTTGGCCGTACGTCTGGGCCAGCCCCATCGCGGCGCTGGAGGCGGCGACGATGAGGATGCCCAGGGTGAGGATGACCCGTTCGCCCGACCGGTCGATCAGCCGCCCGGTCACCGGGCTGGTGACCAGCCGCATCACCGCGAACGCCGAGATGACCAGGCCGGTCTCGAGCTGCCCGACCCCGAACGACCGGGCGAACACCGGCAGCACCGGGATGACGACGCCGAAGCCGACGGCCACGAAGAAGGAGATGACCCCGAGCACGTACACGTCTGGCGGGAGGCGGTCGGCGCGCGGGCGCCGGGGGAGTGCTGGGCGGGTCACCGGGAGCAGTCTAGTGCGCGGGTCGGGGCGCCCCTGGCGGCCGTGCAGGGGCCCGGACCCGGGATGCCGGTAGGTTGGGGGTTGCCACAGCGAGCGACGTTCCAGGAGTGACAGCGTGGACCAGATCACCGACCGCGGGGCTGCGGCCGAGCCCCCGGAGCCCACCACCCCCGCCGGCGCGTCCGCGCAGGTGCCGCCCGGGTACGACCTGCCCGGGGCCGACCTGCCACCGGCCCCCGGGCCGGACCCGGCACTGGGCTCGGCCGCCTCGGTCCCGGCCCCGGTCCGGGTGGCGGCGTCCTGGACCTGGCGGGTGCTGCTGATCGGCGTCGGGGTCGTCGCCCTCGGCAACCTGCTGCGCTACTTCTCCGGCCTCGCCGTGCCGCTGGCGGTCGCCATCCTGCTGGCCGCCCTGCTCACCCCGCCCAAGGCCTGGCTGGTGCGCCACGGTGTCGCCCGGGCCGCCGCCGCCGGGCTCAGCCTGGTCGTCGGGCTGGTGGTCGTGCTGGGGGTGCTGTCCGGGATCGTCCTGCAGGTGGTCACCCAGGGGCCGACCCTGGTGAGCTCCAGCCAGGCCGGCATCATGCAGCTGATCGACTGGCTCAGCAACGGCCCGCTGCAGCTGGCGCCCGACCAGGTGCAGGGCGCGATCGCCAAGATCGCCGCGCAGATCCCCGACAAGCTGCAGTCCTGGGCGGGACAGATCCTCGGCGTCGCCGCCGGCGTGGGGTCGTCGGTGGCGAGCTTCTTCGCCGGCACCTTCACCGCCCTGTTCGCGCTGTTCTTCTTCCTCTACAGCGGCCGCTTCCTGTGGTCCTCCTGCCTGCGGATCGTGCCGAAGCGGGCCCGGCCCGCCATCGATCGGGGCGCCACCCTGGGCTGGAAGGCGCTGATGGACTACGTACGGTCCACCGTCCTGGTGGCCGCCGTGGACGCCCTCGGCATCATGATCGGCGCCTTCGCGCTGCAGGTGCCGATGGCCGGCGCGATCGGCGCACTGACCTTCCTGGCCGCCTTCGTCCCGATCGTCGGTGCCGTCGTCGCCGGCGCCGTGGGCGTCCTGATCGCGCTGGTCACCAAGGGCTGGGTCGCCGCGCTGATCCTGCTCGGCGTGGTCGTCCTGGTGCAGCAGCTCGAGGGCAACGTGCTGCAGCCGTTCCTGATGGGCAAGGCCGTGTCGCTGCACCCGCTCGCGATCCTGCTCGGCATCAGCATCGGCGTCACCCTGGGCGGGATCGCCGGGGCGGTCGTGGCCGTGCCGGTGCTCGCCTTCATCAAGGCGTTCTCCGACTCGCTCGGGGCCCGCGACTGGCTGCACCTCGCGCCGGCCGGCGACCTGCGGCTGACATCGGTCGACGTGGTGGCGAGCAACGCCCTGGGCGGCGGCACCGAGGAGACACTGGCGCAGCAGCTCGACCCGAACGCCCTGACGACCGCCGACCTGGCACCGCGCCGGCGGCGCCGGGACCGCGAGGACTGACTGCGCCGGACCGGACCCTGACCCGGCCCTGATTCGACCCGAGCCGGGGTGGGGCGGGTCCGGGTCGGCTCCTAAGGTTGACGCATGGACACGCCTGACCTGAGCCGGATCCTGGCAGACCTCGCCGCCGGCAGGATCGACACCGCCGAGGCCAGCCGCCGGATCGAGGAGCTCCAGGGCGGCACCCCGCCACAGCCGGAGCCCGCCGCGACCGCCGGCGACACGACGACCACCGGCGAGGGCGGGGGCCCCGGCCCGACGGCAGCCGGACCCGAGGGGGCCCCGACCGCCGGCTCCGTGACCGGCGAGTCGGGCACCGCCGGCTCCGCGCCGGGTGACTCCGGGACCGGCGAGGAGGCGCCCGAGGAGGAGGGCCCGTCCAGCTCCGAGACCTGGGCCCAGACCGCCAGTGCGGCCCAGGCTGCCGGCGACTACCTGCGCGACGTCTTCCGCAGCGCCCGGCAGGCGGCGGTCAAGGCCGCCGACGCCGCGGCGGAGGCCACCGGGGGCCATCCCCGGACCACCCCCGCCCCGGCCGGCCAGGCCACCCCGGGCGGCCAGGCGGGGCGTACGTCCGGCGTCGGCCGGGTCTCGGTGCGAGTCACCGGCAAGAGGGTCCGGATCGTCGTCGACCCCTCGGTCACCACCTGCCACGTCACCGGCGAGCACGTCCTGCGGCGCAACGCCGACGTGATCGAGATCAGTTCGGAGGGCGACTTCCTGCCCCACCTGGGCGGCGTGAAGCTGCTGCCCCCGCCCCGCAGCCTCGACCAGCTCTGGAAGGGCCGTGGCGGCGAATTGCTGATCCGGATGAATCCGGAGCTGGTCCTTGACGTCGAGGTGACCGGCGGCAACCTGCACCTGTCCAACGTGCCGCGGCTCGGCCGGGTCCGGCTCACCGCCGGCGGTGCCACCATCGAGGGCTTCGAGATGGTCGAGGACGCGCTGCTCCAGGCCGCCATCGTGCAGATGAACGGGACGATCCGATCGGGCCGCTCGCGGATCCGGGTCGAATCGGGCCAGTTGTCGCTGCGGCTCGGCGACGGGTCGAACGTCACCGTCGTCGCCGACGCCCAGCTGGGCCGGGTCAGCTGGTCCGGCCGGCACACCGGGGCCGGGGACCAGGTCGTGATGGGCAACGGGTCCGCCCGGCTCGACGTCGGTGTGGTGATGGGCCACGCCGGGGTCAGGGTCGGCGACGAGCCGGCAGCGGAAGTCTGATCCCGGACACGCCACAGGGCGTACGGCCGGTGATGACAGGCACCGGGGCCGTACGCCCTGTCAGTGTTCGGGGCCCCACCGTGCGGTGGGGCCCCGAGGGTGTCAGTGTGCTTCGATGTTGAGGACGGTCACGCTCGCCGTGGCCCCCGTCGGCGTGTCGAACTCGACCGCCTGGCCGATCCGTGCGCCCAGGACGGCCTGGCCGATCGGGGACTGCGGGCTGTACACGTCGGTCTCCGCGAGCGAGGCGTCGAGCAGGGCGTTCTCCCGGGAACCGAGGAAGAACGACTCGGTGTCGTCCTCGTCCCCGTCCCAGGCCACCGTCACCACCGTGCCGACGCCGACGACCTCGGTGTCCGCCGGGCCACCGCCGACCTCGGCGGTGCGCAGGATGTGCTCGATCTCGGTGATCTTCGCCTCCTGCTGACCCTGCTCCTCGCGCGCGGCGTGGTAGCCGGCGTTCTCGGACAGGTCGCCCTCCTCGCGGGCCTGGGCGATCTTCTTCGAGATCGCCTCCCGGTTGCCCTTCAGTGCCTCCAGATCGGCGGTGAGTTTGTCGTACGCCGCCCGGGTCAGGAACACGGTGTCAGTAACGTTCTCTGCCATCCCCGCAGTCTAGCCCACCCCCGGGGCACCCCCTCCGGGCCCGATCCGGCGCGGATCCGCGCCGCTAGACGAGGTGGCAGCCCTCGACGTACACGGCGTCGGCGCGGCGTACGGTCCGCAGGGTGCCGCTGACCGTGACGACCTGCTGGTCGGAGGGGGCGATGGTGACGTCGGCGTCGCCGATGTGTTCGTAGTTCTGGGCCTGGGCGCGGACCGTGCAGACCGCGGTGCGGCTCGGGTCGGTCCGGGCGACCTGGAGGGTGTAGCCGGCCCGTTGGTCGTCGACCACCCAGTGCGCGGTCAGGGTGGCCTCCACCGGCGGGCGCTGCGAGTTGCGGAACGCCACCTGCAGGTACCAGCCCAGGGCGGCGACGACGGCGACGGCGATGACCACCCGCAGCACCGCGGCCCGGGCCGCACCGCCGGGGTAGCGCCGGGCGATCCGGTCGATGTCCGCGGGGTCGTCGGTCAGTGCCCGGGTCTTCGTACGTGCCACGGGGCCATTCTGCCCCGGACCGCCACCCCGGGCCGCCCCGCCGGTCCACGCGGACGCTCACACCCACGCTCACACCGACGGTTCGCCCGGACGGAGCGGCGGGCCGGATCGGTTGCGCCACCGTGGCAGGATTCACAGCGATGCCCTGGGTCGTCTCGGGAAGGAGTGGATGATGAGCACGCCGCAAGAGCCTCGTGAGGACCATCCGAGCGTCGGGGGGTGGTCGCCCGCCCAGCGGGTGGATGCCCTCGGCCAACGGCTACGGCTGCTGCATGTCCACGCCCACCCCGACGACGAGTCCAGCAAGGGGGCCGCGACCACCGCCCGGTACGAGGCGGAGGGCGTCGACGTCGTCGTGGTGACCTGCACCGGCGGCGAACTGGGCGATGTCCTCAACCCGGCGATGGACCGGCCCGAGATCGTCGCCAACCTGCCCGAGGTCCGCCGGCGGGAGATGGACACCGCCCGCGACATCCTCGGCGTCGACCAGATCTGGCTCGGCTACCAGGACTCCGGGCTGCCCGAGGGCGACCCGCTGCCGCCGCTGCCGCAGGGATCCTTCGCGACCCTCGACCCGGCCGCGGCGGCCCACCCGCTGGTGAAGATCATCCGTCGGCTGCGCCCCCACGTCGTGACGACGTACGACGAGCGTGGCGGCTACCCGCACCCCGACCACATCCAGACCCACCGGGTGACGATGGAGGCGGTCCGCCAGGCGGCCGACCCCGCGCTCTCCCCGGAACTGGGGCCCGCCTGGCAGGTGCCGAAGCTCTATTACCAGATGACCCTCACCGCCGGGCGCTGGCACGGCCTCAACGAGGCGATGAAGGCGCACGGCCTGGCCGGGGCGTACGACGAACGACTGGCCAACCATCCCGTCGACGAGGCCTACCAACGCCGGATCACCACCCGGGTGCCGTGCGCGGACTACTTCGAGGTCCGCAACCGCGCCCTGCTGGCCCACGCCACCCAGATCGACCCGCACGGGGCGTGGTTCTCCTGCCCGCTGGCGATCGAGAAGGAGGCGTGGCCGACCGAGGACTACGAGCTGGTGATCAACCACACCGGCTCCACCGTGCCGGAGGACGACCTGTTCGCGGGCATCGCGATGCCCCGCCCGGGCGTCCGCTAGGGTCGGGGCCATGGTTCTGCTGGAGGTCAACGGTGGTGCGGCGAGCAGCTCGACCGAGGTGATCGTCTTCGGCGTCCTCGCCCTCGCCATCGTGGCCATCGGGCTGCTGCTGTTCCGCTCCCTGAAGAAGATCAACGTGCCGTACGCCGACGAGGTGCGCGGGAAGGGTCGGGACGTGCCGGGCGTGGCCGGGACCGACCCGACGCCCGACGACGGCGTTGACGGGTCCCCGGCAGGCCCCGAGGATTCCGGCGCCGACCGCTCCTGACCGCGGGGCCTCCCCGTCGTCAGCGGTCGCCGGGGACGTCCGTCGGACGGATCGCCCGGCCGAGGGCCTCGCAGGTGTCGACGAACACCCCGTCGAGCTGGCGCGGCTGGCCATGACCCATCCCCCACAGCACCCGCAGCGTGCTGTGCGGGATCAGCCGGTGCAACTCCTCGGCGGCGGACAGCGGGATGACCTCGTCCTCGTCGCCGTGCAGGATCGCGGTCGGCACGCTGACCCCGGCCAGTTCGGCCGACCAGTCCGGCGTACGGGCCATCGCCAGGTCCTGCCGGTACTCGCCGCGCGGGTCGTGGTCGCGGGCGTACAGCCGCTGCCCGAGCCGGATGAGCTCCCGCGGGTCGTACGGGTACAACGAGCCGGCCAGCGGCAGCACCGCGTTGACGAAGTCCTCCACCCACTCGGCCTCGCCGGGCGCCGGCGCCGGTTCACCGCCCGACGCCGTCCGGTCACTGCGCGGGGCGGTGTAGAACAGGCCGAGCGAGCCGGTCAGGCCCGGATGGCGCAGCGCGACCAGCTGGGCGACCATCCCGCCGAGGGAACGCCCGCAGATCGTCGCCGGTTCGCCGCCGAACACCTCGACCAGGCCCGCGACGTCGTCCGCCATCGCGGTCAGGTCGTAGCGACTGCCGGGGAACTTCTGCGACCGCCCGGCATCGCGGTTGTCCACCCGGACCACCCGGAACCCACGGGCCGCCAGGTCCACGCAGAACTCCCGCGACAGGCTCACCAACTGGGCGCCGCGGCCCTCCAGCTGCACCTGCAGCGGGGCATCGGGCGTGCCGAACACCTGCAGGCACAACCGGGTCCCGTTCATCGCCTCGACCAGGGTGTCGATCCCCTCCGGGATGTCGTGCACCGGCCCGTCCCACAGCGGCAGCTGGCTCATGGCACCGACGCTACTCCCGGATCGGCCCGCCGACCGGCTCCGGTGACGCCCGGCGGGGGCCCCGGAGGACGTTGTCCGGGCGTTGTCAGCGCCACCCTGCACAATGGCGTGCGTGACGAACTCCCTGACCATCCGCACCGCTGTCCGCACCGAGTCACGGACCGGCCGTGACGCGGCGCGCCCGCACCGTGCCGGGCGCGAGGCTGCACGCGGGGTGCCGATCGCGCACTACGTGGCGCTGCTGGTGGACGGTCGTCCGCTGGACGAGGTGGTGGTTCACGGCGCCGGTCTGGTCACCGCACTGCAGGCCTGGTGGCTGCTGCGCAGTTCGCCGGTGCTGGACGAGCTGGCGGGCCGTGCCGAGGACCTGCGGCTGCCCGACGGGTTCGCCCCGATCCGCTACCTGGCGCCGGGCCGGGTGCCGCTGCTGGTCTGTCCGTACGACGACGACATCGCCTGCGGCTGGCTCACCGCCCGGGTGGTCGTCGAGGACCGTACGGTCACCTGGACCGACTTCCGCTGGGAGAACGGCGGCACCGGACGGGCCGAGCCGGTCCGCGGGCTGCCCGACCGGCTGGTCTTCGATCGGGACCCGTACCTTGCGACGCTGCGCCGGGCCCAGGACCTGGTCGCGGGGTTGCCCGAGGTCGACCCGGACGGGTCGTGGCGCGATGACGAACCGGTGCCGGGCGTTCCGGCGGGTCTGGAACGGGCCTGGGGGGTCTGGGCCCGCTGGCGACACAGGGGGATCGCACGATGAGCACGGGATCACCGGCAGGAATGGAACCGCTGCTGCGCAGTCTGCAGCAAACCGGCCCGGAGCCGGCGGAGTGGGCCGAGGAGACGACGGCCCTGTACGCCGCGGAGGACCGGCTGATCCGCTGGGTGGAGGACGGCAGCGTACGGCTGGAGGGGACGACCTGGCTCCCGGAGCCCGACCCGCTGTTCCGCGACGTCAAGGAGGTGGCGAGGTTCTGCGACACCGCCTGCGACCGGCTCGGCGTGCCGCGTGTTGAGGTACGGCCTCGCCAGGGCCCGACGCAGGCCGAGTACCGCGGCCCGCTGATGGAGATCGCGGTGCCGCCGGCCGAGGTCGGCGGGGCCTGGGCGCTGCGCGGCATCGTCGTCGTCCACGAGCTCGCCCACCACCTGGTCGCCGTCGGCGGCCGGTGCGAGGGCGGCCCGCACGGGGCGACGTTCCGGCTCCGGCTGACCCACGCTCTCGACCTGCTGGGGTTCCCGGTCCAGGCCCGACTGCTCGGCCTCGCCCTGGCCACCGACCACGCCGCCCCCGAGCAGGCGGTCTGGCGCGACCGGATCGCCGCCATCCTGCGCCAGGCCGAGACCACCACGCACCGGGCCGAGGCCGAGACGTTCATGAGCCGGGCCCAGGAGCTGGCCACCCGGCACGCGATCGACCTGGCCCTGCTGCAGGCCCGCGACGTCGCCGACGGCGTGGCGGCCGGGGCCGAGGTCCCCGAGGAACAGAGCGTCGTGATCGGCCGGCCCGGACAGCGCTGGCTGCGGCACTACTGCACCCTGTTCATGGCGGTCGCCCGGGCCAACGACGTCGAGTTCCTGCTCGCCGGCAACTCCACCCGGATGTACGCCCACGGGATGCCTTCCGACATCGCCATGACGATCGCCCTGTACGAGTCGCTGCGGGCCCAGATGGTCTCCTCGGCGACCCGCTGGATGGCCACCGGCGACTGGAAGCGGGAGACCACCGACCGGTGGGACGGCCACCGCCGCGACGAGCAGCCGGTGCACTGGTCGACCGCGAAGACGTCCTTCTACGAGGGGTTCATCGGCTCCATCGCCGAACGGCTGCAGGACTCCCGGCGCCGTGCCGAGGAACACGCCACCGCCGCACCCGCCCCGTCGGCCGGCACCCGTTCGGACCCGGCGGGCGCCCCGTCGCAGGCCAGCGCGGGCACGGAGGTGCACAGCACCGCGGTGGTGCTGGCGGCCAAACGCGAGCAGGTACGGGCCTTCCACCAGCAGGTCTGCGACCGGATCCGGCCGGGGAAGTGGCGCGCCGGCGACCGCGGCCCCACCACCTGGTCCGAGGCGGGGGCCCGGGCCGGCCGGGAGGCGGGCCGGCGGGCCGCCGTCGGCAGGTCCCGCGGTGAGCTGTCCCGATAGGGCCCGGCCGGGCG
>CAYOBI010000036.1:0-7309 GCA_964402325.1 uncultured Propionibacteriaceae bacterium
TCAGTCCTGCGGCGCCCCCGGGTAGCCGTAAGGGTTCTGCTCCTGCCAGTGCCAGTGGTCGCGGCACATCTCGTCCAGGTCGCGGGTCGCGGCCCAGCCGAGGTCGGCCAGCGCCGAGGACGGATCGGCGTACGACACGGCGACGTCACCGGGGCGGCGGGCGACGATCTCGTACGGGATCGGCCGGCCGCTGGCCCGTTCGAAGGCCGCCCGGACCTCGAGCACGGAGTAGCCGCGTCCGGTGCCGAGGTTCCAGCGGTGCAGGCCGCCGCGCTGGGCGAGGTACTCGACGGCGGCGACGTGGCCCTCGCCGAGGTCCATCACGTGGATGTAGTCGCGCACGCCGGTGCCGTCCGGGGTCGGGTAGTCGTTGCCGAAGACCATCAGCTTCTCCCGGCGCCCGACGGCGACCTGGGCGACGAACGGCATCAGGTTGTTCGGGATGCCGTTCGGGTCCTCGCCGATCCGGCCGGACGGGTGCGCGCCGACCGGGTTGAAGTAGCGCAGCAGCGCCACGTTCCAGCGCGGGTCGGCGGCGGCGACGTCGGCGAGGATGTCCTCGACCTGCTCCTTCGTCCGGCCGTACGGGTTGACCGCGTCGAGGTTCAGCTTCTCGGTCAGCGGCATCTCGTCAACCTCGCCGTAGACCGTGGCCGAGGAGGAGAAGACGATGGTGCGGCAGTCGACCGCCTCCATCGCCCGCAGCAACGAGATCGTGCCGGCGACGTTGTTCTCGTAGTACGTCAGCGGGATCTGGGCGGACTCACCGACCGCCTTCATCCCGGCGAAGTGGATCACCCCGTCGGGCCGTACCTGCTCCATCACCCGGTCGATCGCCCCCCGGTCCCGGATGTCGGCCTCGACGAAGGGCACCTCGCGCCCGCTCAGCTCCGCCACCCGCTGCAGCGCGACCGGGGAGGAGTTGGAGAGGTTGTCGACGACGGTCACGTCGTGACCCGCCCCCTGGAGCAGCAACACGGTGTGCGAGCCGATGTAGCCGGCGCCACCGGTGACGAGGATCTTCATGCCCCTCACCGTACTGGGCGGCGGGGACACCGCTCCCCGGTGGGTGGAGCACGGGACGGTCAGGGGCGGTCGGGCGGGGCCGGCTCAGCCGACCGGCCGGTGCACGGGGCTGCGCGGTGGGCGGGTCAGGGCGGTGTCCAGGTTGCGACGGAAGTCGTCCACGAGCTGGAGGGCGGCCCCCACCGCGATCGGGTGCTCGGTGACGGCGCACGGCACCAGGAAGGTCCGGGAGTCGGTGTCCAGGAAGTCCAGGCGGTCGACCTTGTCGTACAGGTCGTCGAGGTGGGCCCGGCTGTGCGCGCCGACGTCGCCGCCGAGGATGATCGAGCAGCCGAACATCACCCGGATGTTGTTGACGGCGATCGCCAGGTCGGAGGTGTAGCGGTCCCACACGTCGGCCAGGGCGCGGTCACCCTCCCCGAGCCGGGCGAAGAAGTCCTCGATCGACCCGTCGGTGTGCCGGGACAGCACGGTCGAGCTGCAGTAGGGGTCCAGGCAGCCGTCCCGTCCGCAGTAGCAGCGCAGGCCGCCGTCGTGGATCCGCATGTGCCCGACCTCGCCGGCCAGCTCCCCGTCGCCACGGTAGAGCGCCTTGTTGATCAGCACCGACCCGCCGACACTGTGCGACAGGCTGACGTAGAACGCGTGGTCCACGGTGCTGCGGTCCCAGAACTCGGCGAAGCCGGCAGCCTCCGAGTCGTGCACCAACCGCGTCTCGTACCGGATGTGGGCGGCGAAGTCGGTGGCACTGATCCCCCGGTTGTCGATCACCCGGCCGTACGTCACCAGGCCGGTGCTGCTGCTGATCAGGCCGGGCACCGCGACCCCGACCCCCAGGATCAAGTCCCGGTCGATCCCGGCCTCGGCGACGGTGGCCTCCACCTCGCTCCCGACGAAGGCGAAGTAGTCCTCGGTGCGCTCGAACGCCCGCCGGGTCCGCCGGGAGCCGAGCACCTTCCCGTCGAGGTTGACCACAAGGCAGCGCACCCGGTCCCGGTTGACGTCCACTCCGACCGCGAACCGGCCGTCGGCGACGCAGGTGTAGGCGATCGGACTACGGCCGCCATGGTCGCCCGAGGAGAGCTTCGCGCCCTCCTCGAGCAGACCGGCGGCGATGAAGGCGCTGAGGTACTTGGCGACGGTCGGCAGGCTGATGGCCAGCCCGTCGGCGATGTCCTTCTTCGTCGCCAGCCCGCGTCCGCGGACGAACTCGTACACCGCCTGGCGCGTCCTCCGGCGGGGACCGGTCCCGGCCCCCGCCTGGGTGCCCGGCGTTCCGGACCGTGCCTGGGTGCCGGGCGTTCCCGCCATCGTCTGTTCCTCCGGTTCTCCTCGTCGGGTGGATCCCCCTGCCCCACGGTAGGGGGATCAGCCCCGCGAGTTGTAGAGATTCCGCGAGGCGTCGATCAGCACGGCGACGAAGATCATCAGGCCGCCGGCAAGAGTGATCAGCGTCGACTGGATGCCGAGCACCGCCAGGCCCACCTGGATCACGGTCAGCAGCAGCGTGCCGGCGAGGACGCCGATCATGTTGCCTCGACCGCCGGTGAGGCTGACGCCGCCGATCACCGCGGCGGCGATCACCTGCATCTCGTAGGTGGTGCCGAACGAGGAGGTCACCGCCCCCATATAGCCCGACAGCAGCCAGCCGGCGAGGCCGGACAGCAGGCCGGAGACGACGTACGCCCCGATCCTGACCCGGTCGACGTCGATGCCGGCGATGTAGGCGCCCCGTGGGTTGCCGCCGACGGCGAACAGGCCACGTCCGAAGCGGGTCCGCTCCCAGATGACGTAGAACACCGCGAAGACCACGATCAGGACGATCGGCAATGCCGGGAACGTGCCGATCTTGCCCTGGCTGACGAACTTGTACGAGGCCGGCAGCGAGGTGATGCTCTTGCCGCTGGTGATGGCCAGCAGCGCGCCCTGCAGCACCATGTTCATCGCCAGCGTGGCGATCAGCGCGTTGGCCCGCAACTTGGTGACGATCAGTCCGTTGACCAGGCCGACGAGTGAGCCGACGACCAGGATCAGCAGGATCGCCAGGGGCACCGGCAGACCGGCCTTCATCGCCATCACCCCGAGCAGCGCGGAGAACCCGGCCGTGCCGACGGTGGCGAGGTTGATGTCGCCGAGCAGGATCACCATCGAGATGGAGATCGCGAGGATGCCGAGCACGGTCGCCTGGACGAGGATGTTGGACAGGATGCCGAACGAGTAGAACGACGGCTTGAAGATCCCCATCACCACGATGGCGAGGACCAGCAGGATCCACACCGCCTGGTCCATGGAGAAGTCGAGCACCTTGCGGGCCGTGGTGGCGACCGCCCGGTTGGTCGCCGCGCCGCCCGGCGCAGCCTGCCGGCGTAGCTGCTGATGCCGATGTTCTCGTCGACGTCGAAGGTCGGCATGATCCCCTCGCGGTGCCGGTCGTACGAGATGTACGCCACGCCGTGCCGGATGGCCTCGGCGGGGCTACGGAGGCGTACGTCCTGCCCGTCGACACGGATGGTGCCGGCGGTGCGCTTCTCGATGCCGAACAGGGTCCGGCAGAACTCCCGGGCCCCCGAGCCGGGGAAGCCGATCACGCCGAGGATCTCGCCGCGGCGTACGGACAGCGAAACACCCCGTAGGTCCCGGCCCTGCAGCTCCTCGGCACGGAGGAACTCGCCGGCGCCCTCGACCGGGGCATCCTCGGGCCGCCGGTACGACAGCTCGACCTCCTCACCGGCGACCAGACGGGCCAGGTGCGCCTCGGAGGCTTCGGCAAGATCCTCGACCGGGTACATCCGGCCGTCGCGGAGCACCGAGATCGAGTCGGACAGCTCGAGGACCTCCCCCAGGTAGTGCGAGATGAAGATGAACGCGGTGCCCATCGCCTTCAGGTCGCGGACGAACTCGAACAGTTCGGCCCGCTCGCGGTTGGTCAGCGCGGTGGTCGGCTCGTCGAGGATGATCAGCCTGGCGCCGCTGTGCATGGCCCGGATGATGTTGAGCTTGCGCGCGTCGATCGAGCTGAGTTCACGCACCGGCGTACGGGGGTCCACGTCGAGGCCGTACGCCGCCAGTTCCTCGGCGGCGTCGTGGTTGATCCGCTTCCAGTCGACCAGTCCACGTCGGGTCGGCAGGACGCCGGAGAAGATGTTCTCGGCGACGGTGAGGTCGGGAAACGAGTTCTCGTGCTGGGGGACGAGCCGGATGCCCAACTCCTGGCGGGCGAAGATGTTCAGCGGGCGCAGATCCCGGCCCTCGAAGAGGACCTCGCCGGAGGTGGGCGGGTAGATGCCGGCGATGATGTTCACCAGCGTCGACTTGCCCGCACCGTTGCGGCCGAGCAGGGAGTGGATCTCGCCCGGCCGGATCTCGAGGTTCGCGTCCGACAGCGCCCGGGTGGCCCCGAAGACCTTCGACACGCCGCGGACCTGGAGTAGTACGTCAGTCATTGCTCTCCTTCCGCCGGGTGCCGGCCGCCCGGACGACGGCCGGCACCCGACCGGGTCGGTCACTTGCTCGCGTTGCCCCAGATCAGGGGGTTGTCCGCCGAGGAGGCGTCGACGACCACCGGGTCCAGCATGACGGTGGGGCCGGATTCACCCTGCGTGAAGGTGACCTCCTTGTTGAGGTACTGGCCCTTGGGGGTGAAGGTGCCCGAGGTCGGGACGGCCTGTCCCTGCATCGGGTACGCGTGCAGGATCTCGGCGGCGATGCCCCCGACACCGAAGACGTCGATGGCGACCTCCCGGTCGACATAGCCGTCCTTGACCAGCTTGAGGATGTCACCGAGGCCGTCGTGGGAGATGATCATGACGTGACCGTCGGCGCCCTCCTTCTGCCACAGGTTGTTGGTCTTGAGCGACTCGATCACGCCGAGGGTGGCGGTGTCGGTCGGTGTGTTGACCAGGTCGACCGTCTTCCCGGCGGCCTTCTGGTCGGCGATGACGTTGTTCAGGGCGCTGGTGGCCTTGTCGGCCTGCGGGGCGCCGAGCACCGAGATCAGCTTGATGTCGGGGTACTTCTTGATGACCGTCTCGAAGCCCTCGGCCCGGTCCTTGAAGACCTGGGAGACGACCTCGCCGTAGAGGTCGACCACGACGCCCTTGGGCGAGCCGTACTTCTTGGTCAGCATCTCGACCGCCTGCTCACCGGCCAGCTGCCCGGACTTCTTCGAGTCGAAGAGGACCGAGACGTCCACCTGGGCGTTGTTGGCCTTGTTGTCGACCACGGCGACCGGGATCCTGGCGTCCTTGGCGCGGGCCAGCACGTCGGTGACCGAGTCGCTGTCGTACGGGTTGACGACGATCGCGGCGGGCTTGATGTTCTGCACCAGGTTGTTGAGCTGGTCGTTCTGCTTGGCCGCGTCCGCCTCGGCGACGACGACCTTGCCGGTGTAGCCGAGCAGCTTCGCGGCATCGGTGACGCCCTGCGCCATCGCGACGTGCACCTGCTCGGTGGAGTTCTTCGTGGAGTACCAGATCTCACCCTGGGACTGGCCGGCCGTACCGGCGGTGGAGGGGGCCGCGCTCTTGGCGCCGGTGGAACATGCCGTGAGGGACAGTGCCACGGCGACGAGGGCCGCGGCGACGCCGATCTTCTTCATGCGGGATTGCTCTCTCTTCGAAGCGGAAATGGACGTGTCGGCAGAGGGGTCCGGCCCCTCCCGGACTGTCCGGGAGGGTCTGCCGACCCGTGCGTGGTGAGGGAGGAGGGGGGATCGTCGCGGGACGTCCCGGCCCTGGTGGTACGTCGCCCGGGGGCGTACGTCACTGCGGGTCACGCCGAGGCGCGACGCCCGCGGTTCCCGGCGCAGGATGCCGGGAGGGAGGTCAGACCGTGACGAAGCAGCCGTCGATGATCAGGTCCGCACCCGAGGTGTAGGTCGAGGCGTCCGACAGCAGGTAGATGACGGCGCCGGCGAGCTCAGCCGGGTTGCCCATCCGCTTGAACGGGATCATCTCGGTCCAGATCTCGCGCCAGTCCTCGCGGACGCTGCCGGTCATCTCGGTGTTGATGTAGCCGGGGCTGATCGAGTTCACCCGGATGCCGAGCGGGGCCCATTCGACGGCGAGCGACTTCGTCAGGTGCATGACGCCGGCCTTGGAGGAGTTGTACGAGGCCTGTCCCTGCGGGGTGTTGACGATCGTGGCGGACATCGACGCGGTGTTGACGATGTTGCCACGCTTGCCCTGCGCGACGAGGTAGCGGGCGAACGCCTGCGCGACGAAGAAGATGCCGTTCAGGTTGACGTCGACCACCCTGGTGAAGTCGGTCGGCGTGCAGTCCAGCGCCGGCTTGTGCAGGCAGATGCCCGCGTTGTTGAACAGCAGGTCCAGCGTGCCCATCTCGGCCGCTGCCCGCTCGATGGCCTGCGCCACCCCGTCCGGATCGGTGACGTCGCACTGCACCGCCAGGGCCCGTACGCCGTGTTCGGCGGCGATCTCGGCGGCGACCTCACCGGCGTCCGCCATGTCGAGGATCACGACGTCCGACCCCTGTTCGGCGAGCTGGTGCGACACCACCTTGCCGATGCCCTGGCGACCGCCGGTCACGACCGTGACCTTGCCCGCCAGTGAGAAGCGATCCGAGTCCATACATACTCCCAACCTTCGCACCCTTGCGACCTGGAACCAGCCACCTCGTTGTGGCCTGAGAGTTCAAGAAAGGCGTTTCGTAAAACGAGGTTAAGATCTCCGGACGACGCCTGTCAAGGACTCTGCGCAAGGCCCACGGGGGATGGCGAGTCCTGGTCTGCTCCGGGGCTGCCGGAGTGGGAGCGACCCGCGCCACGACGCGGGAGGACCCACCGCCAACGTGACAAAGAAGACATGACAAGGGCGCGGCGGCCGGTGGGAGGCATAGGTGAGGCGGAGCGCGGTTCCCCGGGCGTCGTTCGTGACGTTCGTGCGGACGCTGTGACGTTCCCGCGGACGCTGTGGCATTCCCGCTGCACCCTGGGTATCCGCGGGAACACACCAACATCCGCGGGAACGCATGGACGTCCGCGGGAACGCCTCAACGTCAGCGTCTGCAGCGGCCGGACCCGCCCCGTCCCGGGCGTGCTCAGACCAAGTGCAGCGCGGGGTCGCCCAGTTCGTACGTGCGCACCGGGCCAGGGCCGGTCTGCGCGGTCTCGAAGCGTACGGTCACCCGGCCCAGACCGGTGCCCCAGATCCAGCCCGGGCCCATCGCGTCGTGGACGACGTCGGCGCCGGGCAGCCAGCGCGGGATCCGGCGCTCCAGCGTCTCGGTGGCGCCGCCCTCCGGCACCGCGCCCCCCGACGAGCCG
>CAYOBI010000036.1:7409-9100 GCA_964402325.1 uncultured Propionibacteriaceae bacterium
GACGAGCCGAAGGCGGACGAGCCCTCGCCGGCCGCCGCCTCGGGGCCGCCGGGCACGATCTCCTCGTGGTCCTCACGGGCCTCGAACAGCCGGTCCTGCGCCACGGTCGTCAGCCCCGAGACACCGACGCCGAGGAGCCGTACGCCTTGGTCCAGGGCCAGGCCGCCGAGCAGGTCGGTCGCCTCGGTGGCGACCACCTCGGCGCTGTCCGTGGCACCCTCCAGGGTGCGGGACCGGGTCCAGGTGGTGAAGTCGTGCAGCCGGACCTTGAGCGTGACGGTGCGGGCGAAGACCCCGGTCGCCGTCATCCGCTGGGCGACCAGGCGGGCGTCGCGAACGATCCGGGCCACCATCTCGTCGCGGCCGACCAGGTCGGTCTCGAAGGTGTCCTCCACCGAGATCGACTTGCGGTCCCGGTCGGGCGAGACCTCGCGGTCGTCGCGGGCGAACGCCAGCGCGTGCAGGGCGGTGCCGTGCGCCCGGCCGAGTTCGCGGACCAGTTCGTGCTCGGAGCGCTGCTGCAGGTCGGCGACCGTCGCCACGCCGAGCCGGGACAGCCGGTCGAAGGTGGCCGGGCCGACGCCGGGGATGACCCGCACCGACAGCGGCGCGATCGTCCCGATCTCGGTGCCCGGGGAGACGAGGTGGATGCCGTCGGGCTTGTCGAGCTCGGAGGCGAGCTTGGCGATGAACTTCGAGGTGCCGAGGCCGACCGAGCAGGTGAGCCCGCCGGTCCGTTCGGCGACCTCGGCCTTGGTCCGGACCGCCACGGCCCGGACGCCCTCGTCGGAGAGGTCGAGCGGCTCGCGGGCGGCCGCGAGGTCGACGAAGGCCTCGTCGAGCGACAGCGGTTCGACCAGCGGGGAGAGGTCCTCGAGGATCGCCATCACGATCCGGCTGGCCGCCCGGTAGGCGCCGAACCGGCCGGCGAGGAACGCGGCGTTGGGGCACAGCCGGCGCGCCTCGTGCATCGGCATCGCGGAGTGCACGCCGTACGTCCGAGCCTCGTACGAGGCGGTGGAGACCACCCCGCGCTGGCCGAGGCCGCCGACGACGACGGGTCTGCCGCGCAGCGACGGCTTGTCGCGCTGCTCGACCGAGGCGAAGAACGCATCCAGGTCGAGGTGCATGATCGAGGCCTGCTGCCGCACCCCGCACCTCCGTTCGTCTCGTCCGTCCCCATCATGGCGGCCGGCCCGGAGCACGTCGAGGCCGACGGGTGGGCGATCAGCACTCGGGGACGTTGACGGCGAGGCCGCCCATCGCGGTCTCCTTGTACTTGCTGCTCATGTCGCGGCCGGTCTCGCGCATGGTGACGATCACCTCGTCGAGGGTGACACGGTGGGAGCCGTCGCCCCAGACCGCCATCCTCGCCGCGTGGATCGCCTGGGCGGCGGCGATCGCGTTGCGCTCGATGCAGGGGACCTGGACGAGTCCGCCGATCGGGTCGCAGGTGAGGCCGAGGTGGTGCTCCATGGCGATCTCGGCGGCGTTCTCGACCTGGGCCGGGGTGCCGCCGAGGATCTCGGCCAGCCCGGCGGCGGCCATCGAGGCGGCCGAGCCCACCTCGCCCTGGCAGCCCACCTCGGCGCCGGAGATCGACGCCTGCTCCTTGTAGAGGACACCGACGGCCGCGGCGGTGAGCAGGAAGGTGGCGACCACGTCCTGCTCGCGCCCGGGACCACCGTCCG
>CAYOBI010000036.1:9200-25774 GCA_964402325.1 uncultured Propionibacteriaceae bacterium
GATCCCCGCGGCACCGTTGGTGGGCGCGGTGACGACCCGGCCGCCGGAGGCGTTCTCCTCGGAGACGGCAAGGGCCACGAGGTCGACCCACTCCTGCCAGTACCGCGGTTCCCGGCGGGGGTCCTCGGTGAGCAGCCGGGCGTACCAGCCAGGGGCCCGGCGCCGGACCCGCAGCGGCCCGGGCAGCAGACCCTCGCGCCGCAGCCCGGAGCGGATGCAGGCCTCCATCACCCGCCACAGGTGCAGCAGGCCGGCTCGGATCTCCGCTTCGGTCCGCGCCACCGCCTCGTCGGCGAGCATCACCGCACTGATCGGCAGGCCCTGGGCGGCGCAGTGGCCGAGCAGCTCACCGGCCGTCCGGAACGGGAACGGCGGCTCCGCCCGGGACCCGTCGAGCCCCTGGCGGACCGCTTCCGTCTCGCCCTCGCGGACGACGAAGCCGCCACCGACGGAGTATTAGGTCGCCTCGTGCAGGAGCGTCCGGCCGACGGCCATGCCCGACACCTCCTCGTGCGGATCCGCCCGGGCGGCGGCTCAGGCGAGCTCGCCGCCGTTGCGCTCCCGGTACTCCTCGGCGGTCAGCAGGGTGGCCTCGCCGGACACCTCGACGGTGAACAGCCAGGCGCCGTACGGGTCGGCGTTGACCAGGGCGGGGTCGTCGAGGACCGCCTGGTTCACCTCGACGACGGTCCCGGCGGCCGGCGCGTACAGGTCGGCGACGCTCTTGGTGGACTCGATCTCGCCGCACGCGTCGCCGGCGGCAAGCTCGCTGCCGACCTCGGGCAGTTCGAGGTGGACGACGTCACCGAGCGCCTCGACGGCGATGGCGGAGATGCCGACCCTCGCGGGGGTGGCGGTGGTGTCGAGCCATTCGTGGTCCTCGGAGTAGCGGAGGCCCGCCTTCACTGTGCTCATCTGGATGCTCCTGTCCTGGGTGGGTCGTGCGGGGTGCAGGGTCTACTTCTGCCGCCGGTAGAACGGTAGTGCCACGACCTCGAAGGGTTCGGGGCGGCCGCGCAGGTCGACGTCGAGGCGGGTGCCGGGCTCGGTCAGGCCGACCGGGACGTACGCCAGCGCGATCGGGTGGCCGAGGGTCGGGCTGGGCTGGCCGGAGGTCACCTCGCCGACCGGTACGCCGTCGTGCAGCACCGGGTAGTGGCTGCGGGCCGCCCGGCGGCCGAGGCCTCGCAGGCCGACCAGCCGCCGGCCGCTGGTGCTGCCCAGGCCGGCGTCCTCGTGCTGCTGCAGGGCGGCGCGGCCGACGAAGTCCCCCTCCTTGGCGAGGGCGACGACACCGCCGAGGCCCGCCTCGTACGGCGAGGTCTCGCGGGACAGTTCGTTGCCGTAGAGGGGCATGCCTGCCTCGAGTCGCAGCGAGTCGCGGCAGGCAAGGCCGCAGGGGACCAGCCCGGCGTCCTGCCCGGCCGCCTCCAGCGCGGCCCACACCGCGGGCGCGGCGGCGTTGGGGACGAACAGCTCGAAGCCGTCCTCGCCGGTGTAGCCGGTACGGGCGACGAGGGCCTCGCCCCCGGCGACGGTGGCCGGCACGCAGGCGTAGTACTTCAGCCCGCCGACCCGCTCGGCGTCCTCCGCGGAGAGCACCGACAGCAGGATCGCGGCGGCCCGCGGGCCCTGGACAGCGACCAGGGAGGTCTCCGGGGAGGCGTCCCGGACGGTGACGTCGAAGCCGGCTGCCCGCTCGCCGAGCGCAGCGACGACGGTAGCGGCGTTGCCCGCGTTGGGCACGACCAGGTAGTCGTCCTCGGCGAGCCGGTAGACGATCAGGTCGTCGAGGATGCCGCCGTCCTCGGCGCAGATCAGCGAGTACTTCGCCCGGCCGATCGCGATCGCGGACAGCCGGCCGACCAGGGCATGGTCGAGGAAGGCGCCGGCGCCCGGGCCGGTGGCCCGGACCTCGCCCATGTGGGACAGGTCGAAGAGGCCGGCGGCCTCGCGGACGGCGCGGTGCTCGGCGAGCTCGGAGCCGTACTTCAGCGGCATCTGCCAGCCGCCGAAGTCGGTGAAGTGAGCCCCCAGGCTCTCGTGCACGGCGTGCAGGGCGGTGAATCTCGGTGACGCGGTGGATGTGGGTGACGCGGTGGATGTCGGTGACATGGCGTGGGTCCTCTGGTCGCGGGGCGGGAAGCCGTCAGTCCTGGAAGGCCTCGACGGGCGGGCAGGTGCAGACCAGGTGCCGGTCCCCGGCGGCTTGGTCGATCCGCCCGACGGGGGCGAAGTACTTGTCCTGGCGCGACGTACGCCCCGGGAAGGCGGCCTGCTCGCGGCTGTACGGGCGGTCCCAGTCGGAGCTGACGACGGCGGCCGCGGTGTGCGGGGCGCGGCGCAGCGGCGACTCGGCGACGTCGAACGCGCCGGCGGCGACCTGGTCGATCTCGGCGCGGATGGCGATCATTGCGTCGACGAACCGGTCCAGCTCGCCGAGGTCCTCCGACTCGGTCGGCTCGACCATCAGCGTGCCGGGCACCGGGAAGGCCAGGGTCGGGGCGTGGAAGCCGAAGTCGATCAGCCTCTTGGCGACGTCCTCGGCGGTGACGTGGGTCCGCGCCGTCAGCTCGCGCAGGTCGAGGATGCACTCGTGCGCGACGAAGCCGCCCTCGCCGGTGTAGAGGACCGGGAAGTACGGGTCGAGCCGCTTGGCGACGTAGTTCGCCGCCAGCAGCGCCGACCTGGTCGCCTCGGTCAGGCCCTCGCCGCCCATCAGCCGCAGGTACGCCCAGGAGATCGGCAGCACGCCGGCAGAGCCGTACCGGGAGGCGGACACCGGCAGGCCGTGCTCGAGGTCCTCACCGGAGAACTGCGCGGCGTCGGCGGGCAGGAACGGCGCCAGGTGCTCGCGGACGCCGATCGGGCCGACGCCCGGGCCGCCGCCACCGTGCGGGATGCAGAAGGTCTTGTGCAGGTTCAGGTGGGAGACGTCGCCGCCGAACCGGCCCGGCTGTGCCAGCCCGACGAGGGCGTTGAGGTTGGCCCCGTCGAGGTAGACCTGGCCGCCGGCGGCGTGCACCGCGTCGCAGACCTCGCGGACGTCGGCGTCGTACACCCCGTACGTGGACGGGTAGGTGATCATGATCGCGGCGAGCCGGTCTCCCGTTGCTTCGATCCTGGCGGCGAGGTCGGCCCGGTCGATCGCGCCGTCGTCGCCGGTCGCCACCACGACGACCTTCATCCCGGCGAGCACCGCCGAGGCGGCGTTCGTGCCGTGCGCGGAGGCGGGGATCAGGCAGACGTCGCGGGCGCCCTCGCCGCGGGAGGCGTGGTAGCCGCGGATGGCCAGCAGGCCGGCGAGCTCGCCCTGGGAGCCGGCGTTCGGCTGCAGGGAGACCCGGTCGTAGCCGCTGATCGTCGCCAGGCCCTCCTCGAGGTCGGCGATCAGGGTACGCCAGCCCACGGTCTGGGAGTCCGGCGCGAACGGGTGGATGCCGGCGAACTCCGGCCAGGTGATCGGCTCCATCTCGACGGCCGCGTTGAGCTTCATCGTGCATGAGCCGAGCGGGATCATCGTCCGGTCCAGCGCCAGGTCCCGGTCGGCGAGCCGGCGCAGGTAGCGCATCAGCCGGGTCTCGGAGCGGTACGAGTGGAAGACCGGGTGCTGCAGGTAGGCGCTGGTCCGCAGCACGGCCGGGTCGAGGGCGAAGACGGCATCCGGGCCGTCCTCGGCGTCGGCCCCGACCGGCCGGGCCCCGAAGACCGCGCCGACGGTGGCGACGATCCCGTCGGTGGTGGTCTCGTCGCAGGAGATGCCGACGGTGTCGGCGTCGACGAGCCGCAGGTTGATCCCGGCGGCCTCGGCCGCGGTGACGTACGCGGCGGCCCGGCCGGGCACCCGTACGGTCAGGGTGTCGAAGAAGCTGGGGTGGACCACCTCGACGCCGGCGGCGGCGAGGGCGCCGGCCAGCGCGACGGCGTGACCGTGGGTGCGCTCCGCGATCGCCCGCAGCCCCTCGGGGCCGTGGTGCACGGCGTACATCGACGCGACGACGGCGAGCAGCGCCTGGGCGGTGCAGATGTTGGAGGTCGCCTTCTCGCGGCGGATGTGCTGCTCACGGGTCTGCAGCGCCAGCCGGTAGGCGGGCCGCCCGGCGTCGTCGGTGGAGACGCCGACGATCCTGCCGGGCAGCTGGCGTTCCAGACCCTTGCGGACGGCCATGAACGCGGCGTGCGGGCCGCCGTAGAAGAGCGGCACGCCGAAGCGCTGCGCGCTGCCGACGGCGATGTCCGCGCCCTGGTCGCCGGGCGAGGCGATCAGGGCGAGGGCGAGCAGGTCCGCGGCGACGGTGACCATCGCGCCGCGTTCCTTGGCGGCGGAGACCAGCCCGGTGGCGTCGGCGACCCGGCCCGACGCGCCGGGCTGCTGGATCACCAGGCCGTTGATCGGGCCCTCCGGCAGGCCCTGGGAGAGGTCCGCGACCTCGACCTCGAAGCCGAGCGCGTGGGCGCGGCCGCGGACGACGGCGAGCGACTGCGGGAACAGGTCGGCGTCGAGGACCGTACGCCCCCCGGCGGCCTGCTTGTTCTTGTTGGCGCGCCGCATCAGCAGCACGGCCTCCGTCACGGCGGTGGCCTCGTCCAGCAGCGACGCGTTGGCGATCTCGAGGCCGGTGAGGTCCTCGACCACGGTCTGGAAGTTGAGCAGCGCCTCCAGCCGGCCCTGGGAGATCTCCGGCTGGTACGGCGTGTAGGCGGTGTACCAACCCGGGTCCTCGACCACGTTGCGGCGGATCACGGCGGGGGTGACGGTGTCGTAGTAGCCCTGCCCGATCATCTGCACCCGCGGGGTGTTCAGCGCGGCGAGGCGGCGCAGTGCGGCGAGCACCTCGGACTCGCCGAGGGCCGGCCCGAGGTCGAGCGGGGACCCCTGCTTGATGCTGTCGGGGACGGCCGTGGCGGCCAGCGCGTCGAGGCTGTCGCACCCGACGGCGGCCAGCATGGTGGCGACGTCCTCGGCGCGGCGGGCACCGATGTGCCGGTCGACGAAGGACGCTGACTGGGCAGGGATCATGGGGAACTCCGGAGGCAGGCCGGCGGTGCCGGCAACGGCTGGGTTCCTCCCCGCTCTGTGGTGGGACCTGAGAGATTCCACCGGCCGAAGCCGGCTTGCACCGTCGGTGAGCCCCGGAGGGCTGCTTTCCAGAGTCGCCTCGCCATGGCGGTACGGGTGCCTGAGAGATTCCCGGGGAGGTGTTGCTCCTACGGCGCCTGCCCACTCCCGTGTGCAGGACTCTCCCGCCACAGCTCGGAAGGCATCGCCTGCGTTGGCGATGGACGACAAAGTACACGCCGGACGGGATCACCGGCAAGGAGCCCCTGTCCCGGCACGCCGGAGACCCGTCCGGGCCACGTCAGCCGACGGTGGCCAGGACGGTCCCGGCGGTGACCGGCGTCCCGTCGGCCGCTGCCAGGACGTGCAGGGTCCCGGCGTGGGGCGCGACGATGCTGGTCTCCATCTTCATCGCCTCCATCACGGCCAGTACCTGGCCTTCATGGGCGTGGCAGCCGTCCTCGAGCATCCACGTGACGATCGTTCCGGTGATCGGCGCCGACACCGGCGTCCCGTCGACCGCCGGTGTCGGCCCGGCGACCCGGCCTGCGGGCGCCGGCAGAGGATCACCGGGGATGGCGCCGGATTGCCCGGCGCCGAGCGACGAGCCGTACGATTCGGCGAGCCTCCGGCCGAACCCGGCGGGAACCCGCAACTGCATCCGGCGGCCGTCGATCTCGATCCAGGTGTCCAGGAGCTCAGCCGCACCACCCGACGCGTCGGCCTCGAGGAAGATCCCCGGATACGCCGCGAGCGGGCGGGCGAGCTCGTCCAGCCAGCCGCACTCCGTCTCGATCCATCGGGTGTGCACGGCGAAGTCCTCGGCACCACCGGCGAACGCAGGGTCGTTCAGCACCCGGGCATCGAAGTCCAGGAGCGTCGGCACCCCCTCCACCCGGAACTCCCGCACCGCCTGTCGCGCCTTCCTCAAGGCCTCGTCGCGATCCCTGCCCCAGACCACGAGTTTGGCCACCATCGAGTCGTACGATCCCCCGATCACGCTGCCGGCGCCGACGCCCGAGTCCACCCGGACGCCGTTGCCGCCGGGGGGATCGAACCGTGTGATCGTGCCCGGGGAGGGGAGGAACCCCCGCCCGGCGTCCTCGGCATTGACCCGGAACTCGAGCGCGTGCCCGCCGGGGGCGGGGGACGTCCGCTCGAGCGGCAGCCCGTCGGCGATCCTCAGCTGCTGCCGGACGATGTCGACACCGGTGGTCATCTCCGTCACCGGGTGCTCGACCTGCAGCCGCGTGTTGACCTCGAGGAACGACACCACCCCGTCGGCCCCGACGAGGAACTCCACCGTGCCCGCCCCCACATAGCCAGCCGCCTCACACAGCAGTTGCGCGCCCTGCTCGATCGAGCTGCGTTGCTCCTCGGTCAGGAAGGGCGCGGGCGCCTCCTCGACGACCTTCTGGTTGCGCCTCTGCAGCGAACAGTCCCGGGTGCCCAGGACGACCACCTCCCCCTGCGGGTCGGCGATGACCTGGGCCTCGATGTGGCGCGGATGGTGCAGGTACCGCTCGACGAAGCACTCCCCCCGCCCGAACGCCACGATGCTCTCGCGGACCGCCGACTCGAACTGGTCGATCACCTCGTCGAGGCGCCAGGCGACCCTGAGTCCGCGCCCGCCCCCGCCGAACGCCGCCTTGATGGCGATCGGCAGACCGTGTTCCTGGGCGAAGGCGAGCGCCGCCTGCCCGTCGGCCACCGGTCCGGGGCTTCCCTGCACCAGTGGTACCCCCACCGCGGCGGCGAGCTGACGCGCCCGGACCTTGTCGCCGAGGAGACGGATCGTCTCGGGCTCCGGACCTATCCAGATCATCCCGGCCTCGAGGACGGCCTGCGCGAACCCGGCGTTCTCGGCGAGGAACCCGTAGCCGGGATGTACCGCATCGGCGCGGGCGCGCCTCGCGACGTCGAGGATCGCGTCGATGTCGAGATACGTCTCGGCAGGGCGGGAGCCCGGCAGCGCGTACGCCTCGTCGGCGGACAGGACGTGTGGGGCATCGGCATCGGGATCCGAGTAGACGGCGACCGACGTCACACCGTACGCGGCGCAGGCACGGGCGATGCGAACGGCGATCTCGCCGCGATTGGCGATGAGCACCTTGCTGATCATGGTCGGTCCTCCTGGTCGTACGGGCGTGGCGTGGCGGCGGGTCTGCCGGACGACCCGCCGGGGTCGGGCTCGAGGCCCCCCACCGGAGGCCTGCCCGACGCCTGGGACACCGCACGGAACCGCAGGCGGGCACCGACGGGCACCTGGCCGGCGAGGTCCAGGTGGTAGGAGGCGACCGACGCGATCACGGGGTATCCGCCGGTCAGCGGATGGTCGGCCATGAACAGCACCGGTTGGCCACTCGGGGGAACCTCCAACGCCCCGGAGGCCGTGCCTGCCGACTCCAACTGGCTGTCGTCGAGGCGGGTGAGGCACTGTTCCCCGTGCAGCCGGAATCCGACCCGGTTCGACTGTGGCGTGACCTCCCAATCCTGGCCGAGCAACCGCTCCCGGGCCTGGGGAGTGAACATCTCGGTGTGCGGACCGAGCACGACGTCGAGGGTGACCGTCTGGCCGCTGGCGGGCAGCGGGACCGCGGCCTTCGGCTCCGCCCCGGGCCCAGGGCGATCGAGCTGGGGCGTGGCGACCGCCCCGGACCACGCCTCCCCGATCGGCAGTGCATCGCCGACCGCCAGGGGGTGCGGGCCCAGACCGGACAGCAGATCGGTCGACAGGCTGCCGAGGACGGGTTCCACCGCGAAGCCGCCACGGACGGCGACGTAGGACACCGCCCCGCGCCGGGGAAATGCCAGCTCGAGGGTCTCACCGTCGCCCAGCGGGAAGGGGGCTGCGAGCGGGGCGGATCGTGGCCGGCCGAGGGCCCCGTGCGGTCGCCGGACCGAGCCGGCCCCCGGAGCGTCGTGGGTCGCCGGCTCGGCCGGGGCCGGCCGGATCATCGCGCCGACGTCGGCACCGGTGATCGCGAGCACGAGTTCCCCCACGGCCCGGAGTCGGAGTCCGCCGTAGGTCTCGAGGCAGGCGGCGTCGGACGCGTTGCCCACCAGTCGTGCCGCCGACCGCAGCGAGCGATGGTCGAGAGCCCCGGAACGGGAGACCCCCAGGGCGGCATGCCCCGGGCGTCCCAGGTCCTGGAGGGTGGACGTCAGACCCGGCCGTTCGACGATCAGCGCACGGGTCGACCCGGCGGTTCGGGGCTCGCGCCGGGGCTCGACGACCCGAACGGTCGGGACCTCGGCCTCGGCCGGGCCGGCGTGGCGGAACCGCACCTGCATGCCGGGGCGCAGCAGCGCCGGGGGATCACTGGCCAGGTCGAACATCGGCAGGGGCGTGGTTCCGATGATCTGCCAGCCCCCCGGACTGCTGCGCGGGTAGACCCCGCTGTAGTGCCCGGCCAGTCCCACGGCACCTGCCGGGATTGCTGTCCGCGGCACTCGGCGGCGCGGTACCTCGAGCCGAGGGTCCCCTCCGACCAGATAGGCGAATCCTGGCGCGAACCCGGTGAAGGCCACCGTGTACGTCGCCCCCGTGTGCCGGGCGATGACGTCGGCGACGGTCAACCCCGTGAGGTCGGCCACCTCGGACAGGTCCGGTCCGGCGTAGCGCACCGGGATCTCGACGAGTTCGTCCCCGATCACCGGGGGTGCACTCACGTCGCGGTCCAGGAGGCGACGGGCGAGGTCGTCGGCCCCGAGCCTGGTGGCGTGGAACCGCACCATCACCGTCCGGGCCGCGGGCACGATCTCGTGCACGCCCGCAATGGGGTCGTCGACGAGCGAACGATGCAGCGCAATGGCCTGGGCGGTGGTGTCGAGCTCGACGAGCAGAATGTCGGTGTTGACCGGTAGGACATGCATGTCAGACCTCGTACCGGGTGTCGCTGACATCGCTGACGAACATGTACCCGGGCGCGTGGGTGATCGCGAACGGGATGCGGGAGGCCATGACCGCTGCCTGGGGGGTCACGCCGCATCCCCAGAACACCGGCACCTCGCCATCGCGGATCTCGACCGGGTCACCGAAGTCGGGCCGCGACAGGTCGGCGATGCCGAGCCCCGCCGGATCCCCGACGTGGACGGGCGAGCCGTGCACCGAGGGGAAGCGTCCCGAGATCATCGCAGCCTCCGCCACGCGATCGGCCGGGATCGGGCGCATGGAGACCACCATTTCGCCATGGAACCGGCCCGCCGGCCGGCACTGGACGCCCGTCCGGTACATCGGCACGTTGCTGCCGGCGCTGATGTGGCGGACGTCGATGCCGGCGCGCTGCAGCGGGGTCTCGAAGGTGAAGCTGCACCCGATCAGGAAGGACACCAGGTCGTCGTGCTCCGCCCATGCCGCGGTCGCGTCGACCGGCTCGTCGGCGAGTTCCCCGTCGCGCCAGACCCGGTACTTCGGGATGTCGGTGCGCAGGTCGGCACCGGGTGCCAACACGGTGTACGGCGAGCCCGGATCAGTGACGTCGAGCACAGGGCACGGCTTGGGGTTGCGCTGCGCGAAGAGCAGGAAGTCGTACGCGTAGTCTCGGGGGACGGCGAGAAGGTTCGCCTGGGTCATGCCCGGGGCGACACCCGCGGTTGGCCGAGACTCCCCTGCCCGGTAACGGGCGCGAGCGGCCGCCGCGCGGACGCGCACGGAGGTGGCGTCGGCAAGCTCGTTGCTCACGCGCAGGCCTCCTCAGGGGCCGCCCCGGCACCGGACGTGGCGGCACGCAGGGCAGCCGAGGGAACCGCGGCCACCAGCGGCGAGGCGACACTGACGCCCTCCGCGGTGAGTCGCTCCCGGACAGCGCGGGCCATGGCCAGGGCGCCCGGTGAGTCGCTGTGGACGCAGACCGAGTCGGCGTGCAGCCGGATGACATTGCCATCGACGGCGACCAACGTGCCGTCCTCGGCAAGCCGGACGATGCGCTCGCTCACCGTGCCGGGCTCCGTGAGCACGGCTTCCGGATGGCTGCGCGACACCAGCGTGCCGTCCGGCTGATAGCTGCGATCCGCGAAGGCCTCTGCCAGCACGCGCAATCCGGCATCGCGCGCGACACGCGCGAAGACCGATCCCGACAGGGCCATCACCGCCACGTCGGCGTCGTACTCGCGAACGGCGTCCACCACGGCCACCGCCTGCACCGGGTCCACGGAGATCCGGTTGTACAGGGCACCGTGCGGCTTGACGTAGCGCATCCGGGTCCCGACCGACCGTGCCAGGCCGTCGAGCGCCGCGATCTGGTACAGGACGTCGGCCGTGAGGTCCGCGCGGGCGACATCCATCGCACGGCGGCCGAATCCGGCGAGGTCCCGGTAGGCGGGATGGGCGCCGACGACCACGCCCCGCTCGACCGCGGCCTTCGTCGTCCTCAGCATTCCGACGGGGTCACCGGCGTGGAACCCGCAGGCGATGTTCGCGCTCGTGACGACGTCGAGGATCGCGACGTCGTCCCCCAGGGACCACCTCCCGAAGCTCTCACCCATGTCGCTGTTCAGATCGATCGAGGTCATCCATCCTCCGTTTCGAGGTTCGTCGTCCGGTGTCGAGGCCGGTCAGTGCAGCCCGAGCAGCGCGAAGATCGGCTGGATCGAGGAGATGCCCATGTACCAGGTCAGGACGCAGGCCAGTCCGCCGAGCACGAGCAGGGGCTTCGGGTACCGGTAGCCGCCCAGAAGGTCACGGCGGAAGAACCCGATGTAGATCATGATCGTCAGACCGATCGGCAGGATGATCCCGTTGAAGCCACCGGCGAAGATCAGCAGCGCGGCCGGGGCCGTACCCACCGCGAGGTACGCGATCAGCGCCACCGAGATGAAGACCACCGTGGCGATGTTGCGACGCCGACCGGCGGCGAACCGCTCGTGGAACACGCTCAGGAACGACACCGAGGTGTAGGCGGCGCCGATGGTGGAAGTGGTCCCGGCGGCCCAGAAGATGATGCCGAAGACCCGGAACCCCCACTCACCCAGGGCGACCTGGAACGCCTGTGCAGCCGGATTGGCGGTCTTGCTGGCCAGGTCGATGGCCACCCCACTGGCGGCCACCCCGAGGATGGCGAGGAAGAGCAGATAGCGGATCGCCCCGGTGATCGCGACGCCCCAGAGCGACGCCGAGGTGACGGCCTTCATGTTCTGCGGACCGGTGATGCCGGCGTCGAGCAGGCGATGCGCACCGGCGTAGGTGATGTAGCCACCGACGGTGCCACCCACGATGGTGGTCAGGGCGGCGAGGTTGATGCTGTCCGGCAGCACCGTTTCCCGCAGGGCGTGACCCACGGGGGGCTGGACTCCGGGACGCCGAAGCGCAGATCGCCGAGGTCTACACGGCGCCGACGGAGCGACTCTAGGGCTGCGCAGTCCGTATCCTGGCCGCATGATCCGTCTGGAGCACGTCTGCGTCGTCCACGAGATCCTCCCCGACGCGGGCCGGGTGGGGCGTACGGCGATCGACAAGCGGCCGGTCGAGGGCCCGGTCGAGGTCGGCCCGCTACAGCTGGTCGGCGACGCGATCTGCGACACCCGCCACCACGGTGGTCGGTTCCGTGCGGTGTACGTCGTCTCCGACGAGGACGCCGCGGCGGTCGAGGCCGCCCTGACGAAGGCGCCGGGAGGTCCCGCCCGGACCCCACCGGTGGGCTGGATGGGAGAGAACTTCCGCGTCTCGGGGCTGTCGATGAGCGGGGTGCTGCTCGGCGAGCGCTGGCGGATCGGCGACGTCGAGATCGCGTTCACCGAGCCGCGGGTGCCGTGCTCGACCTTCCAGCGCTGGATCGGGGAGGAGTCGTGGGTGCGCCGGTTCGCCGAGCTGGGACACCCCGGGGCACTGGCCGAGGTGGTCACCGCCGGCACGGTCCGCGCAGGCCTGCCGGTCGAGGTGGTGGAGCGGCCGGCTCACGGGCTGACGATCGGGGAGGCGTTCCGGCCGGCGATGCCCGCCGACAAGGCGGCCGCGTTCCTCGCGACGTACGATCCCGCCGACATTCAGCCCGACATGCTCAGGAAGGCGCGCGCCGCGGTCACCCGGGCCTGACGCCCGCCCTCAGCTGGACCACTGGCCGGTGGCGAACATCCACGCCCACCACACCATCAGCGCCACCGAGGCGACCCCCGCGAGGGCGAGGAGCAGGGCCACACCGACCCGCGCGGTCCTGCCGGCCCCCACGGCCCGGGACACCACCTCCCCGAGGATCATCCAGGTCGGGAACCACAGCAGCACCGCCCGGTTGACCGACATCAGCCAGGGCGAGAACGAGAACGCGAGGAGCTGCACGCCGACCCAGGCCGCCTCGGCCCAGCGGCGCCGGCGCAGCATCCAGCCGGTGGTCAGCAGCCCGACGGTGAAGGACACCAGTTCGTAGCGGAACATCCAGCCCCAGCCGTGCGCGTCGGCGTAGCCGCCGGGACGTACGGCGGTGAGGGTGAAGCGGATCGAGTCCCACGGGAGGGTGAAGGTCCGCTGCCAGCCGGTCTGCTGGGCCGCGAACCAGGCGGTCCACGAACCGGTGAGCGACCACAGGTACCAGGCGTACGCCGCCAGCACGGCCAGCGGCACGAGCAGCCAGACCAGGCGGAGCGCAGCGCGGCGCAGCCGGGCGCCCGGGCGGAGCGTACGGTCCGCGGGGTGGCTGAGCGCGAGGATCGCCAGGGCGCCGATCAGGAACAGGCCGGAGACCCGGAAGGTGGTGGCGAGTGCGGCCAGGGCGGCGGCCGAGGCCCAGCGGTCGGCCCGGGCGCGTTCCCAGGCCCAGAAGGCGGCGGCGCAGAACAGCGCCTCGGTGTAGCCGACCAGGGTGAAGACGGCGGTCGGGGCGATCAGCCAGGCGATCGCGGCCCAGCTGCCGGCGGACAGCCCGCCCCACGCGCGCCCGGCGTCACCGGAGCCGAAGCCCGAGCCGTCGACGATCCTGGCCAGGGCCCAGGCGGCCAGGGCCGACGCACCCAGGGAGAGCAGCAGGCCGGTGACCTGGGGGGCCAGCCCGATCGCCGACCCCAGGCGCATCAGCAGCGGCAGGCCGGGGAAGAAGGCCATCTCCTGGGGGTCCACGGCGTAGCCCTGCCGGGCGATCCGGGCGAAGTGCACCACGTCCCAGTTGCCGAGCACCGCGGTGACGGCCCAGCCGTTGGCCGCCGCCGTCACCAGCATGGTGAGGAGCAGCAGCGCGCGGCTGCCGATCCAGGCCCGGACCACCCAGGCCCGCCCGGCGGGCGCCCCGACGCCGGCCGGCAGCGCCGGATCAGCCACCGGTCGTCGTGCCCGAACCCTTGCCGCTGCCGGTCCCTGTCCCCGTGCCGGTGCCCGACCCGGAGCCGGTACCGGTGCCGGTGCCGGTGCTGGCCGGCGTGCTCGGCTGCTTCGACGCGCCGGTGGTCGGCTGGGTGGTGCTCGGGACCGTCGTCGGCGCCTGACTGGCCTGTGAGGTGGCGACCTGCGTGGGCGTGTTGACGGCGAGCGGGGTCGCCGTACGCCGGGCGGTGGTGTTGGTCGCGGTGTCGAAGCCCTGCACCGGCTGGCCCTGGGTGGCCACCTGCATGTACGACAGCCAGGTCGAGGCCGGGAACCCGGCACCGAAGAACGTCTGGGTGCCCGCCTGGCGGTACGGGTCGAGGTCGCTCTGGCCGTCATCACCGGCGACGAACATCACCGCGGTGGCGATCTGCTTGGTGTAGGCGACGAACCACGCAGAGGCGATGTCGTTGCCGACACCGGCTGTGCCGGTCTTGCCGGCGACCGGCCGGCCGAGGGCCGAGGCCTTGGCGCCGGTGCCCTCGCTGACCACCGACTGCAGCGCGCTGGTCGTGGTGGCCGCGACGTTCTGCTCGACCGTCTGCTTGTTGGCGGCGGCCGCCTTGTAGAGGACGTTGCCGTCGCGGTCCTTGACCTCGCGGATGACGTGCACCTGGTTCTGCTTGCCGCTGTTGGCGAGGGTGGCGTACGCGTTGGCCATGTTGACCGGGCTGACCTCGGCGAAGCCGAGGACGATGCGGTTGTACGAGTCCCAGGCGCCGGCCTTCGGGGCGCCGGCATCGTTGGCCGCCTGGATCACCTTCTGCGGGCCGTTGTCCATCTGGGACACCATGTCGACGAACGCGGTGTTGATCGACTGGGCCGTCGCGACCCGCAGCGACACCGGGCCGTACTGCTGGTTGAACTCGTTGCGGACCGTCTCGGACTCGCCCTTCGGGGTGAAGGTGTTGCCCTGGAAGGTGGAGTCGAGGGTGTAGCCGTCGCGCAGGCCGGCGATCAGGCCGAACGTCTTGAACGTCGACCCGGTCATCCGGGCGGTGGTGCCCCAGTTGCGGGAGTTCTTGACGAAGTCGTCGCCGCCGTACAGGGCGACCAGTTCACCGCTGGAGGTGTCGACCGAGGCGATCGCGGCGTGCACCGCGGCGCTCTTCGAGCCGCGTGACTTGGCGGCCGCGTTGGCCTGGGCCTCGTTGGCCTGGGCGGACTTCTCCGCCGCGGCCTGGGCCTTCTGGTCGAAGGTGGTGGTGACCCGCAGACCGCCGCCGTTGATCTGCGCGTCGGTGAAGCCCAGCGAGGCGAGCTCCTGCTCGGCCATGTTCACCAGGAAGCCCTTCGGGCCCTGGTAACGCGGGTTCACCTTGACCGTCGGCAGGTCGGGCATCTTGCCGGTGAACTGGTTGTACTGGTCCTGGGTGATCGACTTCTCCTCGAGCATGCCGGAGAGCACGTACTCGTAGCGGGCCTTCAGCCGGGTCATGTTGTCCGGGTCGACCTTGGGGTCGAGGATGCTGGGGTTCTGCACCACCGAGGCGAGGATCGCCGCCTGGCCGACGCTGAGGTCCTTCGCGTCGATGCCGAACCACGCCTGCGACGCCGCCTGCACGCCGTACGCACCGCGACCGAAGTAGACCGTGTTGAGGTAGTTGGCGAGGATCTCCTCCTTGCTCAGCCGGTTGCTCAGCTTGAGCGCGAGGATGACCTCCTTGACCTTGCGGGAGATGGTCTTCTGCGGCGTCAGGTACATCAGCTTGATGTACTGCTGGGTGATCGTCGAGCCGCCCTGCACGTCCTTGCCTGAGGCTATCGCGATGAACGCCCGCAGCATCCCCATCGGCGAGATGCCCGGGTTGGTCCAGAACGTCCGGTCCTCGGCCGCCACCTGGGCGTCCTTCATCGCCTTCGGGATCTGGTCGTACGACAGGCTGGTCCGGTTCTGCACCGCAAGGTCGGACATCTGCGTCGTGCCGTCGTCGTAGTACAAGTACGTGGTGTTGGTCTGGAAGTCCGCGTTCGGGTCGGGCACCTTCGTCGTGGTGTAGAGCCCGGCGAACGCGACGCCGCCGACCAGCACCACCGCGAGGACGCCCGAGACCAGGATCGTGAGGATCTTCTGCCAGAGCGCCATCCTCCGCCACCTCGACGTCTTCACCGGGCCGTGTCCTCTGCGGGGACCACGAGCCGCGGGGCGCGGGGGCGGGGTCTTGTGAGCCATGGATGTCCTCGACGGTCGGCTGCCGACCCGGTGATGACGACGCACCTCCAAGCCCGACAGGACGGAATACTTCTCGTGGACACAGTGCCACTTGGGGTACAGAATAGGTCGGCATCGCAGCCGGACCGAACCCGAACCTGAGAGATGTGGCCGGATCGGCACGGCGCGGCGGCGCCACCAGCGGCCTCCGGGCGATGGGACGCCGGGGAACGTACGTGGCCCGCGGTTTGGGCAACCGGCCGACGGTCCCGTATCGTGGGTGGTCGTCGCGTAGGTCGTACGCCACGCTCGGGGCATTGGCGCAGCTGGTAGCGCACCTGCTTTGCAAGCAGGGGGTCAGGGGTTCGAGTCCCCTATGCTCCACTACCAGGAACCGCCCCGATCCCGCATGATTGCGTGGGATCGGGGCGGTTCTTTCGTTTCTCCTGACGGGTCGGAACGCGTCTTACGGTGGGTGTTCGCGGTGGTACCCGCGGGTACCTAGATCGGCGTCATTCCGCCGATCGTCCCGAGGTACCGTGCGGGTCGGTGGTACCGGATCGGTACCGGCGCACCAGCTTTCCCATGGCGTCCCCGACGTCATCCAGGGAGCGGTCCCACAGGTGCCCGTAACGGTCGAGCGTCATCTTCGCGGACTTGTGGCCGAGCATCGCCTGGATCGCCTTCACGTCTGCGCCGGCCGCGATGGCCAGTGACGCGGCCGTATGGCGCAGTGGCCTGCAGGCGTATCCGTCCACAACACAGTGATGCCGAACCTGGTGCAGGCACAGGCCATGGCAGCGATGAGCCTCGCTGCTGCCGATACGCAGCCGCAGTGGAAGTTCGGCGCGAACTTCTCTGACAACACGCTCGGCAAGGTAGAGCGAACCGCCAAGGGCGGTCTCCACTCGATCGCCGGACAGACACATTGGAAGAATGGCACGGTCGACGGCTTCGCCTACTCGGGAATTGGATTCCCGTCCGCGTTCGCGGCCTTCCTGCAGGCCAACTCGGTGCACAGCTTCTACGCCTCCACCTGGTACAACGTCACTCGCGTCGCCTTGGGAACGACGTAC
>CAYOBI010000036.1:25874-27810 GCA_964402325.1 uncultured Propionibacteriaceae bacterium
CTTCTACGCCTCCACCTGGTACAACGTCACTCGCGTCGCCTTGGGAACGACGTACCAATCTGGACGTCTTCATGGCCGGCAACTATGGCCTGACCAACTCGTATCTCAGCGCCGGGGCCGATGCGGCGTACAACGGGCACAGCTCTCGCGTCTACTACCGCTTCTACCTTGAAGACCTCACGATCTCAGGCCGCACCTACGCGCAGGTTGAGGCGCTCGACAAGGCCGTATTCGATGCTGCATTCGCGGC
This sequence comes from uncultured Propionibacteriaceae bacterium, assembly GCA_964402325.1. Lineage (GTDB taxonomy): Bacteria > Actinomycetota > Actinomycetes > Propionibacteriales > Propionibacteriaceae > Raineyella. The sequence continues at coordinate 26,125 of CAYOBI010000036.1, forward strand.
AGGAGGCCGGTACAACGGAGACACCTGGACCAGCCCGACGACGCTGCCGTAACCCGACCAGTCAGCTGCCAAGCTTCGCCGCCACGGCATCGCCGAGCGCTTGGTGGCCGGCGGCGTTCGGGTGAACCTGGTCAGCCGTGATCCAATCCGAGTGACCCTGCAACGGCTGGCCGACGTCGACGTAGTCAACCCCGGACTTCGCTGCGGAAGCTTTGACAGCTGTAGTGGCGGCGGTCAACGACGACGGGACTGGGTTGGCTCCCCAGAATGGTGAGATGACGATGATCCGGGCCTTGGGCGCCTTCTGCTTGAGGTCGCTGAACAGACCTGCGGCCGCGCTGGAGACGTCGCGTGCGCCGTCGTTGCGCCCACCGGAGATGACGATCACGTTGGGCTCGGCCTTCACCGCGTCATCAACCATCTCTGGGTAGGACGGGCAGTAGGCCAGGCCGCAGGCCTTCGGCGCGGCGTCACCTGTGACGGAGGTGACGTAGCCGGTACCGCCCTTGCCGAGATTGATCTCGTGCCACCCAAGGTGATCAGCCACGACGCTGGACCACTTCGTCCCGTCCCCACCGGCCCCTGCCGTGTACGAGTCGCCGATGAACACGGCCCGAGGCCTGGGGTCAGTGGACACCGAGACCGTAGCCTGCGGCACGCTCATCGGGTCAACACTCCGAGCCCTCTGCTTGGCGACCGCAAGCCCGGCCACGACGACCGTAACCACGACCAAGAGGCTGAGCCCGACGATCCCCCCACCGCTGTCTGTCCACAGCCGGAGCATAGCCACATCGGGGTCTACGCCAGGAAGACTGGCTCATCCGACAAGAAGCCACCACCCGTGAGGGTGGGGGCTCATTCTGCGTCTACCGGCCAGGCTTCACGAGCTGGGAGATGCGTCCGCGAGACACGCCGAGGATCGCCGCGGAGTCAGTCACTGAGTAGCCGGCCTCTCGGAGGTGGCGGACGACGCTGCGGGCTCGACGTGCAGCGGATGAGACTGCCTCCTCAGCCTCTCGGGTCTCGGCACGCACCTCGGTGACCTCATCACCGAGGGGTCCGATGTCGGGGATAACCTCGATCGTCCATCCGGAGTGGTCAACGTCGGGGTCGATGGTGTCGTAGTAGTCGCGCACCTGCTGGGGTGCCTGCGGGAGGGTCCTCGCTTGGGTGATGGGGTCACCATTGGTGTGGAGTTCCCACCCGCCTTGCCAGCGGTGCGCGGTGACAGTGATTGTTGTCACTTCTCCTCCTTTGATCGCTCGATCGACTGCAGCGCCTTGCGTACGAGGCCTGGTGAGACCTCGCGGGTCTGGGTGATCACGACCAACTCGGTGCCGCATGTCCACTTCTCATGGTCGCCGCGCCCCTCACTCTGCTCGTACCCTGCCTGTCGCAGCAGCTTCGCGAGTTCGGTGTACTTCATCGGCTTGACCATGACTGTAGTCTAGCCAGGCTAGACATTCAACGTCAAGGCCAGCTAGACAGTTGTCATCTTCATCGGCCCCATCATCCCCCACCCCGACTGTCGGAGTGGGGGATGATGGGTACCAGATCGGTACCTGTAGAGCGCCGCACCTAGTCGCCGCCGCTTTGCAAGCAGGGGGTCAGGGGTTCGAATCCCCTATGCTCCACCAAGTAGTCGTTATCAGAACCCGGGAAGACACGCCGCTGGGCGCGGCCTCT
>CAYOBI010000037.1:0-3147 GCA_964402325.1 uncultured Propionibacteriaceae bacterium
GGGGACATGGTGCTCCTCGGGTGGTGGTGGGGCGCGACGGGGTCGCCGGGCCGACTTCTTCGTGTGGGACGAGACGTACGTCGAGGCCAAGGCCCTCACCACCCACCACAACCTGGCGCTCGGCTTCAACGAGGCCCTCGACCTGGCCTGCTCACGCGCCGGGCTGGAGCGGTCCACCGTCCTCAGCGGCGTCGACTCGGTCCGCTACGCGACCACGCTGGGCACCAACGCGCTGATCGAGCGCAAGGGCCCCAAGGTGGCGGCCATCGTCACCCACGGCTTCGAGGACACCATCCCGCTGTCCCGCGGCCGCGGCTACGGCGAGGGCCTGGACCAGACTCTGCAGCAGAACCTGCCCGCCGCCGAGCGGCCGGAGCCGATCGTGCCCCGCCACCTGATCCGGTCGGTGAAGGAGCGGGTCAACTCCGCCGGCAAGGTCGTCGCCCGGCTGGACCCCGACGACGTCCGCCGGGTGCTGCGCGAACTGGTCGACGCCGGCGCCGAGGCGATCGTCGTCGCCCTGGTCAACGCCACCGAGAACCCGGCCCACGAGCTCGCCATCCAGGAGATCTTCCTCGACGAGTTCCCGGCCCACGAGTTGGGCGCCATCCCGATCCTGCTCGGCCACCAGGTGTCCGGCCGCAAGGGCGAGTACGTCCGGTCCACCTCGACGATCATCGACGCCTTCCTGCACGAGATCATGTTCCACGCCCTCTCGCAGCTGTCGAACAACCTCCGCGACGCCGGCTACGACAAGCCGATGCTGGTCATCCACAACTCCGGTGGGATGGCGCAGATGAACTCGACCGATGCCCTGCAGACCATCCACTCCGGCCCGATCGCCGGGGTCGGGGCAGCGGAGCACCTCAGCGACGAGACCGGGCTGGGCCACGTGATCTCCACCGACATGGGCGGCACCTCGTTCGACATCGGCCTGGTGCCCGAGGGCGGGGTCAAGCACTACGACTTCCTGCCGACCATCGACCGGTGGCTGGTCTCGGTGCCGATGGTCCACCTGGACACCCTCGGTGCCGGCGGCGGCTCGATCGCGAGCTACGACCGGATCCACCACTCGATCAAGATCGGCCCGGAGTCGGCCGGCTCCAACCCCGGCCCGGCCTGCTACGACCGCGGCGGCCTGCGCCCGACCGTCACCGACGCCGACCTGCTGCTCGGCTACCTCGACCCGGACAACTACGCCAACGGCTACATCAAGCTCAACCCGCGGCGGGCCCGGTTCGCGATCGAGGAGACGCTCTGCGACCCGCTCGACCTGGACGTCCTGGAGGCCGCCCGGTCGATCAAGGACGGCGTCGACGAGCAGATGGCCATCGGCATCGGCAAGGAGCTGCGGGTCCGCGGCTACCTGCCGGAGGACTTCACCATGCTGGCGTACGGCGGCAACGGCCCGCTGCACGCCTGCGGCATCGCCCGGCACGCCGGCATCTCCCGCGTGCTCGCGCCGCCGTTCTCCTCGGTCTTCTCCGCCTGCGGTGCCGGCAACATGAAGCAGCTGCACTTCCACGAGCGCGGCGTGCACGTGACCCTCTACAACGCCACCACCCGCCGGCTGTACGACGACTACACCGAGTTCAACGCCGTCGTCGAGGAGCTCGAGGCCCGCGGCCGGGAGGACCTGATCCGCCAGGGGTTCGCCCCCGACGAGGTGCGCTACCGCCTCGAGCTGGACATGCGCTACGGCAACCAGCTGCTCACCCAGGCCGTCACCGTCGAGGACATCGACCGGGTCCGCGGCGTCGGGGACGTGCTGCACATCATCAAGAAGTTCGGCGACGTGTACAGCCACCGGTTCGGCGCCAGCAGCGCCGCCCCGGAGGCGGGCATCCGCTGCAACACCATCCGGGTCGCCTCGTACGTCGCGGGCGACACGGTGAACTTCGCCTCGCTGGACACCGGCGGTCCGCGGACGGTCCCCGAGCCGATCTCCCGTCGCAAGGCCGTGTTCATCGGCATCGAGGGGCACATCGACACCGCCGTCCACGACGAGTCCGCCCTGCGGCCCGAGCACGTCATCCCGGGCCCCGCCATCGTCACCACCCAGAACACCACCTTCCTGGTCGAGCCCGGATGGCGACTCGAGCCGACCCCGCAGGGCGCCGTCTGGTTCCTGCAGGACTGACCGACCACCTCACAGCAAAGGAGCTGTTGATGACCATCATCGACGAAACCCCGACCACCCGGCTCACCCCGCAGGAGCAGCAGTGGGTGGACGACTTCATGGACGAGACCACGCTGTTCCTGGGTCCTGACCCGGAGATCATGCGCAGCCACAGCATCGCCCCCCGGACCGAGCGCGAGGACCGGGTGGTCCGCGCCGGGGTCGACCGCCTCCAGGTCGAGCGGATCCGCAAGCGGATCGCCGGCGCCCTCGACGAGGGCTACGAGATGTGCGAGGCCCAGGGCGCGGCGCCCGGCGCGAAGTGGGGCGACCTGACCACCGCCATCTACACCGCCCAGGGCGACGTCTCGTACCTGTCCTGCCACGGCGTGATCGCCTTCAGCGCGATCCTGCACCACCCGATCCGCTACATCATGAAGTACTGGAAGGACGAGCCGACGGTCGGCGTCCGGCCCGGCGACGGCTTCATCCACAACGACGCCCGGTTCGGCAACGTGCACAACACCGACCAGTCGATGATCATGCCGATCTTCCGCGACGGCGAGCTGGTCGCCTGGGTGGCCGCCACCATCCACGAGGGGGAGAACGGCGCCTGCGAGCCGGGCGGCATGCCCTCCGGCTCCGAGACCCCGTTCGACGACGGCCTGCGGATGAGCCCGTTCAAGATCGTCGAGGAGGGCCACCTGCGCCGCGACCTGCTCACCTTCCTGCAGCACTCGGTGCGCGACCCCAAGCTGCAGCTGGCCGACCTCAAGGTGAAGATCACCGCGGTGCGCAAGATCATCGACCGGATCGACCGGGTGATCGACGAGGTCGGGGTGGACGCCTTCATCGGCGCACTGCGGACCACCGTCGAGGACGTGGACGTGGAGGTCCGCCGGCGGATCGCCGAGCTGCCCGACGGGACGTACCGGATGGACCAGTTCATGGACTCCACCCTGAAGGAGAACATCCTGATCAAGTTCGCCTGCGCGATCACCGTCAAGGGCGACCACATGACCATCGAC
>CAYOBI010000037.1:3247-27133 GCA_964402325.1 uncultured Propionibacteriaceae bacterium
CCTGATCAAGTTCGCCTGCGCGATCACCGTCAAGGGCGACCACATGACCATCGACCTGCGGGGCACCGGCCCGGAGATCCTCAACCGGGCGATCAACTCGCCGCTGTGCTCGGTGAAGTCGATGTTCATGCAGGCCATCCTCGCTTTCTGGTGGCCGGACCTGCCGCGGTGCACGTCGGCGATGAGCTGCATCGAGATCATCTCCGACGAGGGGACCTGGGCCGACGCCTCGTACGACGCGCCGATGGGTCAGTCGCTGCAGGCCTCGTTCCGCGGGTTCTCGGCGCTGCAGGCGCTCTACAGCCGGATGTCGTTCTCGACGCCGCACAAGTACAGCAACGTCGTCGCGAACTGGTTCAACCAGATCAACACCTTCCTCTGGGGCGGGATCACCCAGCACGGCGACGTCGTCGGCAACCTGTGCGCCGACCTGAACGGCATGCCGGGCGGCGCGAAGCCGTTCCGGGACGGCGAGGACGCCGTCTCGCCGCTCTTCTGTGCGATGGCGGACACCGCCGAGCAGGAGGTGATGGAGGAAGAGGTGCCGTTCATGCAGCTGGTGTCCAAGCGCCTGGTCCGCGACAACATGGGGTTCGGCAAGTACACCGGCGGCATGGGCTACGAGATGATCGTCGCGGCCGAGGGATCCCCGCAGTGGGGCTTCATGACGGTCACGTCCGGCGCGAAGTTCTCCTCCATCTACGGCATGTACGGCGGGTACGGCTGCGGCACCTACCCGCTGGCGATGGTGAAGGGCACCAACGTCTACGAGCACATCCGCCGGGACAACACGAAGTTCGACCTGTCCATCGCCAAGGTGATGAACGAGCGCCCGTTCCCCGAGGGGCGCTACTCGACCCACCACATGGGGCTCCAGTTCGACCTGGCCAAGGACGGCGAGCTCTACATGATCAGCCAGGGCGCCGGCGGCGGCTACGGCGATCCGCTGGAGCGGGCCCCCGAGGCGGTCATCCGGGACGTCGAGCTGGACCGGATCAGCCAGCAGGTCGCCGAGGACATCTTCGCCGTCCGCTACGACCCGGCGACCCTGCGGCTCGACGCCGAGGCCACCCGGGAGGCCCGCGCCGAGGCCCGCCGGGCCCGGCTGCGCCGAGGCAAGCCGTACGACGAGTTCGTTGCGGAGTTCGTCACCGACGAGCCGCCGGCCGACCTGCCGTACTACGGCTCCTGGGGCCCGGACCACACCGCGATCACCGCCACCATCTACGGAATCGACGGCCCCGAGCGGGTCACCGCCCCGCTCGCGGAGCTGCCGCCGGTGATGGTGCCGGACCGGCGCGAGGTGCGGATCGCCCGGCTCGAGCAGCGCCTCGAGGAGCTCGAGAGCAAGCACGGCGAGCAGGTCCACCGCCTCGCCTGACCCGACCGGGTGCCGCCGGACCCACTCCGGCGGCACCCGGCACCCACCCCGTCGGGGACCCCACGCCCCGTCCGGGCCCCACACCTCGTCCGACACCGGAGGAACCGTGTCCAGCTCACTGCAGTCGCTCATCGCGGAGCGACCCACCGGCCGCCAGCGGCCACTACTCCTCGACCCCGACGCCTACGCCACGGCCGTCATCCGTCAGGGGGCCGCCATCCCCTGGACCGACCTGCCGGCGCTGGCCAGCCACGTCGGCCAGGTCACCGGTCTCCTCGACCCGGACGCCGGCTGGGTCGACGTCGAGGCCCTGTACGCGGCGATCCTCGCCGAACGCCCCGACCTGGTCACCGCGATGGGCGCCCGGCCGCGCCCCGGCGTCGCGCTGCGCACCCTGCTCGGCGACCCGACCGGCGCCCGGCTCGTCCTCGACACCCTGCAGGCGATCGCCGCGGCGACCCGCCGGCCGCTGGTGCTCGACCTCCCCTCACCGGTCCGCTGGTTGCTGGCGGCCCACCGGGCCGCCGGGACCCCGCTGGACGAGGTGGACGAGGACCGGGCCGACGCCGCCTCGGTGTACGTCGCGGAGTGGCTCGGCCACCTCGGGGACCTGCCGGTGGGGCTGGTCCTGCTCGACGCCCGTGGCCGGGGCGACGAGCCCGCGCCGACGGTGCCCGAGACGCTGGCGGCGTACACCGCCCTGACCAACGTCTGTCACCACTTCGGCTGGTCGATCGGACTGCGGACCGACGGCGGGATCACCCTCGGGGACGACGAACCGCGCCTGGCGGTGCTGGACGAGGCGTTCTGGACCGATGCCGCCGAGGTCCCCGACGCGGACGCCCTGATCGCCGCCATCCCGCCGACCGCGGTGCCCGAACAGGTGCTCGACCGACTGGCCCGGCTGCCATGACGCGGCTCGCGACGGGCCGTGCCCACGCCCCGGGACCGCGGGTCCCGGGGCCCGACGGACAGGAGTGAAGGATGGACAAGGTCGTGACCACCGCCGCCTCGGCGGTCGAGGTCGTCCGGTCGGGCGACATGCTCGCCGCCGGCGGCTTCGGGGTGTGCGGCATCCCCGCGGTGCTGCTCGAGGCCCTCAGCCGCACGTCGGTGGATGATCTCACCGTCGTGTCGAACAACTGCGGCCTGCAGGGGATCGGCAGCTCGCTGCTGCTGGAGAACCGGCAGGTGCGCCGGCTGGTCGCCTCGTACGTGGGCGAGAACAAGGAGCTCGAGCGTCAGTACCTGGCCGGCGAGGTCGAGATCGAGCTCAATCCCCAGGGCACCCTGGCGGAACGGCTCCGGGCCGGCGGCTCGGGCGTCGCCGCCTTCTACACCCGGACCGGCGTGGGGACCGTCGTCGCCGAGGGCGGCCTGCCGCTGCGGTACGCGCCGGACGGTACGGTGGCGCTGGCCTCCGCGCCGAAGCCCACCGAGCTGCTGCCGTGGGACGGTGAGGAGCACCTCTTCGTCCGGGAGCTCGCGCTGCGGCCCGATGTCGCGTTCGTCCGGGCCCGGCGGGGCGACCGGTTCGGCAACCTCGTCTTCCGGGAGGCGGCCCGCAACTTCAACCCGCTGTGCGCGATGGCCGCCCGGTACACGGTCGCCGAGGTGGAGGAGTTCGTCGAGGCCGGCGAACTGGACCCCGACGCGGTGCACCTGCCCGGGGTGTACGTCGACGCGGTGCTCCCGCTGACCGAGCGGCAGGCCGCCGACAAGCCGATCGAGCGCCGGGTCGTCCGGCCCCGGACGACCGTGGGGGTGACCCGATGAGCTGGAGCCGGGACGAGATGGCGGCGCGCGCCGCCCGCGAACTGGCCGACGGCGACTACGTCAACCTCGGCATCGGCCTGCCGACCCTGGTGCCCGGTCAGCTGCCGGCCGGGGTGCACGTGGTGCTGCAGTCCGAGAACGGGATCCTCGGGCTGGGCCCGAGCCCGTACGACGGCGACGAGGACCCCGACCTGATCAACGCCGGCAAGGAGACGGTGACGGTGGTGGCCGGGGCGAGCTTCTTCGACTCGGCGCTCAGCTTCGGGATGATCCGGTCCGGCCGGATCGACGTCGCGATCCTCGGCGCCATGCAGGTCAGCGAGCGCGGCGACCTGAGCAACTGGGTGGTGCCCGGCAAGCGGGTGAAGGGGATGGGCGGGGCGATGGACCTGGTGCACGGCGCCCGCCGGGTGATCGTGCTGATGGAGCACGTGGCCAAGGACGGCTCCCCGAAGCTGCTGCGGGAGAACGCGCTGCCGGTCACCGGCTGCCGGGTCGTCGACCGGGTCGTCACCGATCTCGCCGTCCTCGACGTCACCGACGAGGGTTTCCGGCTGGTGGAGCTGGCCCCCGGCGTACGCGTCGAGGACGTCCTCGCCGCGACCGGGGCCCTCGTCCTGGTCTGAGCCGGGGCGGCCGCGGCGGGCCGGGGTCAGATCCCGGTCCGCCAGGCCCCCGGCTCCAGGGCGGCGCCGTTGGCCACCAGGTCGAGGGTGACGAGCCGCTGGGTCGGCCGGGTGAGCGCGACGTAGAGGATCCGGATCCCGCCGATGTGCTCGGCGATGATCTCGTCGGGGGCGACCACGATCACCGCGTCGTACTCCAGGCCCTTGGCCTGCAGCGTGTTGACCACCGCGATCCGGTCCCGGAGCACCGAGTCCAGGCCGAGGGCGTCGACCATCTCCTCGATGTCGTACTGGCGCGACGGCGGGGTGATGACGCCGAGGGTGCCCTCGACCTGCTGCCCCAGCCCGGTGAGCCGCTCCCCGAGGGTCTCGGCCAGATCGCCACGGTGGATCGTCCGCAGGTCCGGCAGCACGCCGGTGGACCGGACGGCGGTCGGCAGGTCCGCGTCGGGCACGTCGCGGGTGACCACGGTGGCGGCCAGATCGAAGACCTCGGAGGGGGACCGGTAGTTGGTGCTCATCCGGAACGTACGACGCTGGCCCAGGCCGACCAGCGCCTCGAGCTCCGCGTCCAGTTCGTGGCGGTCCGGCCAGGAGCTCTGGGCGGGGTCGCCGACGATCGTCCACGACGCCTGCGCCCCGCGCCGGCGCAGCATCCGCCACTGCATCGGGGTGATGTCCTGCGCCTCGTCGACCAGCACGTGGGCGTACGTGGCGAACCGGTCGGCGTACGGGTCGTCGGTCTGCTGGCGGGCCAGCCGGTCGGAGATCGTCACGATCTCCTGCATGGTGGACCCGGCGGTGAGGAACAGCGGCTCGTCGGGATCCTCGTCCAGCGGGGTGCCGAGCAGGGCGACGAGCTCGTCCAGCAGCGCGGCGTCGGCGACCGACCAGTCCTCGTGGCCCTCCGCGCCGAGCTCGGCGAAGGACTCGAGCAGGATCTGCTGCTCGTCGGCGTCCAGGATGCCGTCGGCCACCCGGGCGACGACCTCCGGGTAGGAGAGCCGGCGCAGCTCGACGGTCGCGTGCTGGGTCGGCCACCACACGTTCAGCGCCTCGACGAAGGCCGGGTGGTCGGTGACCAGCTCGGGGAACTCCGCGCGCTCGATCCCGTGGTCGGCGGGCATCAGGTCCCACAGTGCGGCGACCATCGCGTCGCGCGCGGCGCGCCGGGCGTGGTTGGCCTTCGTCTGGCGGATCGTCTGGCGGCGCAGGCCGAGCAGTGCCCGCCCGGTCAGCCGCAGCGCGTTGCCCTTGACGGTGAGCAGCAGGTCGCGGTCGAGCTTGGGCTGGTGGCCGGTCCGACCGATCACCTTGACCGTGCCGGGCACCTGCACCAGCCGGGTCAGCACGTCGACCATCCGCACCGACCCCTTGATCGCCGCGGCGCGGGAGGCGTCCGTACGGTGCGCCTCGACCGGCAGCACGTCGGAGGGGACGCCGCCGACCGACCGCAGGGTCACCGCGTCCTCGCCCAGGGACGGCAGAACCCGCTCGATGTAGGTCATGAACACGTCGGAGGGGCCGACGACGAGCACGCCGCCCTGCTCGAAACGACGCCGGTGCGTGTACAGCAGGTACGCCGCCCGGTGCAGGGCCACCACCGTCTTGCCGGTGCCGGGGCCGCCGGAGATGATCGTGACGCCCTGGTGCGGGGCCCGGATCGCCTCGTCCTGCTCGGCCTGGATGGTGGCGACGATGTCGCGCATCTGGTGCCCGCGGGCCCGGGTGAGGGCGGCCAGTAGGGCCCCCTCGCCGATCACCGGCAGGTCCTTCGGCGCCGACGAGCCGTCCAACAGGTCGTCCTCGATGCCGATCACCCGGTCGTCGCGGCACCGCAGCACCCGCCGGCGGATGACGTCCATCGGGTCGGCGGCGGTGGCCCGGTAGAAGGGCTCGGCGGCCCGGGCGCGCCAGTCGATCACCAACGGCTCGTAGTCGTCGTCGTGGACGCCGATCCGGCCGATGTAGTCGGTGTCGCCGTTGGTCAGGTCGAGCCGGCCGAAGACCAGGCCCTCGTGCTCGGCCTCCAGCACCGCGAGCCGCTTGGCCGCCTGGTAGGCGAAGACGTCGCGCTCGTAGACGCTGGTCGCGTCCTCCTCCCGGAGGTAGTCACCCCGGTCGCTGGTGTAGTGCGAGGCACCGGCCTGGGCGGCACGCTGCGCGTCCTTGGTCGCGATGGCCAGGCGTTCGTAGACCTTGTCCACGTGGGCCTGTTCGACGGTGAGCTCGCGGGCCAGGTCCGACGAGATGTCATGAGAAGTCAAGAGCGTTTCGTCCTTACCGGGAGTGACTCTCAAGTCTATCCCGAGGCCTCTCCCTGGTTCCGCCGCGGTCCGCCAGGGGACCACGCGTCGCTCACCGGTCGCTCACTGGTCCTTGTTGGACGGATGGGTGTCCTGCCCGGTGAGGTCGAAGTGGGTGTCGTACGTCGCCAGCGCGGCCGACATCAGGACCGCCGCCAGGTCGTCGCCGCCGCGGCCCCAGGGGCCGGCGGAGTACAGCCGTTCGCCGAGCTGCACCGGGAGCCGGCGCCACCACGAGGCCTGGCCGTCCCACGCCGGGCCGCGGTCCGGGGCGGGGGTGGCCGCCCCCCAGTCGTGCACCAGGGTCCGGTCCGGGGTGGTCCAGCTGACCCGCCGGGTGGTGTGGTCGACGGTCTCGGCGACTGTCGGGGAGGCGTCGGGGGAGGCCGCCCGGGACGAGAGCCGGGGGGCCTGCACCGGGGTGAGGGTGGACACCCGTCGGGTGTCGCGGGTGTGCAGGCCGTACGTCGCGGCCGGGTCGTGCAGGCCCTCGGTGAGGACCACCGCGTCGGGCCGCCGCCCGTCCGAGAGAACGGCGCCGACCACCCCGGCCGCCAGGGACCGGCCGTCCGGGCGGCGCGGCGACCCGTCGAAGCAGATCGGCCCGTCGTACCGGACGACCTGCACCCTGCGGGTGGCCAGCCGGGCCTCGAGCAGGTCGAGCAGCCGCTCGCTGCCGGCCGGCCGGCCGTGCCCGTCGACGATCACCCAGCGGCCGAAGGTCCGTTCCACGTTGAGCCGGCTCGCGACGAACGCGGGCGTCCGGGCCGGGTCCTGGCCCCGGCCCCAGGCGCTCGCCTCCACCAGGGCGCGCAGGTGCGGGTGCGGCTGGTCGGCGGCGAGGTCGGCGACCGTACGGCCCCAGAGCAGGTCGTGGCGGTGCGGGCGGACCTGGCGGGCGGACAGCAGCGAGGTCTCCAGCCCGAGGGTGCGCACCCGGTGCCAGACCGGTTCCAGCGAGTCGACCAGGGTCCGCCAGGAGTCCGCGACGGTCTCCCCGTAGGCGGCGGCCATCCGGTGGAACTGTTCGCCTCGGTCGCCGCCGAGGACGAGCTCCTCGCCGCCGGCGAAGACGTGGCGGGTCGGCGGCGCGGGGACCATGTCGAGCCCGGCCCGGGCCAGTTCGGCCGGCAGGATGCGGCCCGACTTCTTGAACAGGTCGCGCCACGGCGCCGGCAGAGTCAGCACCTCGGGCAGCGGCCCCGGCCCGCCGGGGGTGACCGGCCGCCAGTCGGCGCCCAGCCGCTCCGTACGGTGCAGCAGGGTCACCCGGTGGCCGCGCTTGGCCAGCCGGGCCGCGGTGGCCATCCCGGCCAGGCCGCCCCCGACGACGACGATCGTGTTCCCGGCCCCGCGACCCGCGCCCGCGGCGGCGATCCGGGCGCCGGCACCGTGCGGGCCGCCGTGGCCCGGGCGGCTCCGGGTCCCGCTCACCGAAAAGTCCCGCTCACCGAAGGGCTGTGGTCAGGGTCGCCACCCACAGTTGGGCGCCCTGCTCGGTCGGCCGGGCACCGATCACCAGCTCGGTGAGGGGGACGGAGGCATCGGTGTAGGCCTTCGCGACGTCGACGGTGGGCAGGCCGAGCCGGTCGGCGGTCCTGGCCAGGTTCTTCATCCGGATGTCCTGGAGACCGGTGGTGGCGGTCTCGGGGTTCTGCAGGATCACCAGGCCCAGCGGTGTCTGCTTGGCGGAGATCGCCTGCCACAGCGTGGTGACGTCGGCGTCGAAGGTCGTCGGGTCCTCCTGGTGGCCGAGGTTGAGGATCACGACGTCGGTGGGCTGCGGGTAGAGCTTGCCGAGATCCGCGGTGTCCTTCGCGGCGGTCGCGCTGGAGTAGGAGGCGTTCCACACGTCGACGGTCGGCCCCTTGTTCGACAGGGTGCGTGCCGTGTAGCCACCGGTGGCCCGGCTGTACTCGTGGTAGACGACCGTGTGATCGGCGCCGAGGGTGTCCCGCGCCCAGAGGAACACCCAACCGGTGTCGCCGACGGAGGAGTCGTCCCCGAGGACGGTGATCGACAGCGGCTGGCCGTCGGTGAGGCGGGCCCGGACCTGCCCGATGCCCTGGCGGCGCGTCGCCGCAGGGGTGGCGTCCGCGGCGGTCGGGGAGGCCGTGGCCGAGGGGCCGGGGGTGGTCGGGGAGGCCGACGGCGACCCGGCGGAGGCGGTCGTCGAGGGCGACGACAGGGTGGCGGCCGGATCCGCGGAGGCGGGTCCGCCGACCGTCCCGCCGGTCGCGAGCGCGGTGGCGGCCACGACGACGGCAATGACGACGGCGACGACGACTGTCCTGCCCAGGGCGGGGTTCCTGACGTTGTCACCGGGATGCATGGGTCCGATCGTACCCAGTGGAACGGGTCGCCCGGAGCCCGTGGAGCGCCGGTGGGCGGCCGTCCGGGTCGTCCCGCCGGAGTGTCTGAGGCACTCCCTAGGCTTCTTCCGTCTCGAACAATTGTTCGATAAATTGGAGGTCCGGGTCGGTGCGGGGGCCGGTCCGGCAAGGGCCCGTCGGTCGAGCCCGGGCCCGGCGGTCCGGCACGACGCCCGGCCCGAGGTGAGGGGAGCCGTGATGAGGAAGTACGACGAGCCGATCGAGGCGTGCTTCGGCGCCGGGAGCTACTCGACGCTGGAGGACGAGCTCCCCGGTCTGCCGGCGGAGTTCCGCTGGCGGAGCCACACCTGGCGGATCCGCGAGGTCGAGGGGCACTGGGTGCTCGCCGACCCCTGGTGGGAGGGTGATCGGGTCGGGGTGGTGGTCGAGCAGCGGGACATCTGGCAGGTCAGGGCCCGTGATCCCTGGCGGGGACGCGAGGGGGTCTTCCAGATCTACCGGCACCAGAGCAGCGGCCGGTGGTCCCTCCTCGCGGTGCTGGACTGAGGAGGGTGACGATGGAGACCCGGGAACCGGACCTCCGCACCGAGGAGATCCACGCCCTCGAGGACCCCACCGGGGTCTTCGAGGGCGACGATCCCTTCATCCACCTGCGGGTGGCCTCGGGCTATTCGCTGCGGTACGGCGCCTCGCATCCGGGCGCGCTGGTGCGGGCGGCGGCCGAGCACGGCATGGACACCCTGGCGCTGACCGACCGCGATGGGCTCTACGGGGCCGTACGGTTCGTCAAGGACTGCCTGCGCGCCGGGATCGCCCCCGTTCTCGGCGTCGACCTCGGGCTGGATCCCCGCGACCTGGGGGACGGTCCCGGCGTCGGGTCCTTCGCCCGGACCGTGCTGGCCGGGCCTCGAACGTCGTCGCCGTCACCGCGGCAGGCCCGGGCGAGGGCGGGGGCGCGTCCCGGGCCGCCGGGTGGCGCGGTCCGCAAGGGGCCGGCACTGGGCGGAGACGTCCGGGAGGTCGACGTCCCCCGGGTGGTCGTGCTGGCCACCTCGGCGGCCGGCTGGGCGACCCTGTGCCGGCTCACCTCGGCGGTGCACCGGGCGATGGAGGAGCGTACGGCCGACTCCGGCCTGCCCCCCGAGCAGGTGCTGCTGGACGCGGCGACGGCGCGGGACCACCTGCCGGGCGCCGACGTGGTGGTGCTGGTCGGGGCCGACTCCGACGTCGGGCTGGCGCTGGCGGCCGGCGACGCGTACGGGGCGGGGGAGGCACTGGACGCCTGGACCGGGCTGCTGGGGCCCGACCACCTCGCGGTCGCCGCGACCGACCTGCTGCTGCCCGGGCTCGGGGTGGGATCGGGGGAGCAGGCCGCCCGGCTGGTCACCCTCGCCCACGACCGGCGTCTGGAGGCCGTGGTCACCAACATGGTGCGGATGGCGGACCCCTCCCTCGGGGCCACCGCCGACGTCCTCGACGCGGCCCGGCGCGGCATCCCGCTGAGCCGCGGTGCGGTCCGGCGCAACGAGGAGGACCACCTCAAGTCGGGCAAGGAGATGCTCGAGGTGCTCCGGGGCATCGCCCGGCGGGCCGGTCCGGGCCGGGACGGGGCGGAGCGGTTGCTGGCCGCGACCCGGCGCCTGGGCCGGCGGTGCCGGCTCGACCCGGCCACCGATCTCGGGCTGGAGCAGATCCACCTGCCCGAGTTCGACGTCCTGCAGGGGGAGGGGGACGGGCCGGGGGCCGCCGACGCCGAACTGCGCCGCCGGTGCGCCGCGGGGATCGCCGCCCGCTACGGGGCCGGCTTCCCGGCCGTCACCGAGCGGCTGGAGGGGGAGCTGGCCACCGTCGCGGAGCTGGGCTTCGCCGCCTACTTCCTCACCGTCGCCGACATCGTCGACATGATCCACGAGCGGGGCATCCGGTGCGCCGCGCGGGGATCGGGGGCGGGCTCCCTGGTCAACTACCTGCTCGGCATCTCCGGGGTCGACCCGCTGGCCTCGGGCCTGGTGATGGAGCGGTTCCTCTCCCCGCTGCGCCGCGCCCTGCCGGACATCGACCTGGACGTCGAGTCGGCCCGGCGCACCGAGGTCTACCGGATGATCGTGGAGCGCTTCGGGACCGAGCGGGTCGCCTGTGTGGCGATGGTCGAGACCTACCGGGTCCGCCATGCCATCCGCGACGTCGGCGCGGCGTTGAGCCTGCCGCCGGGGGAGATCGACGTCATCGCCAAGGCGTTCCCGCACATCCGCGCCCGCGACGCCCGCTCGGCGCTGCGGGAGCTGCCCGAGCTGCGGGCCAGTGGCCTGGATGCCGAGCGGCTCACCGGACTGTTCGCCCTGGTCGAGTCGCTCGACGGCCTGCCCCGCCACATCGCCCTGCACCCGTGCGGGGTGGTGCTCTCCGACCGGGGACTGCTGGACCGTACGCCGGTGGAGACCAGCGCCGAGGGGTTCCCGATGAGCCAGTTCGACAAGGACGACGTGGAGGACATGGGCTTCCTCAAGCTCGACGTGCTCGGCATCCGGATGCAGTCGGCGATGGCCCACTGCCTCGACGAGATCGAGCGGACCACCGGCCGGCGGGTCGACATCGACTCCTTCGGGGCGACCGGCTTCTCCGACCCCGCCACGTACGCGATGATCGGGACGGGACGTACGCTCGGCTGCTTCCAGATCGAGTCGCCGGGGCAGCGGGAACTGGTCACCACCTTCGGCCCCCGGGACTTCAACGACATCGTCATCGACATCTCCCTGTTCCGGCCCGGTCCGGTGAAGTCCGACATGGTGCGGCCGTTCCTGGAGGTCCGGCAGGGCTGGGCCGCGCCGCACTACCCGCACCCCTCGCTGGAGCCGGTGCTCGCCGAGACCGGTGGGGTGGTCGTCTTCCACGAGCAGGTGATCGGGCTGATCGCCACGATGACCGGCTGCACCCTGGCCCGAGGGGACGAGATACGCCGGGAACTGGGCAGCCCGGAGGGGCAGCGGGAGGTGGAGCTGTGGTTCCGCCGCCGCGCGGGGGAGGCCGGCTACCCCGAGGGCGTGGTCGACGAGGTGTGGAAGGTGCTGGCGGCGTTCGCCTCGTTCGGCTTCTGCAAGGCCCATGCCGCCGCCTTCGCCCTGCCGACGTACCAGTCGGCCTGGCTGAAGGCGCACTGGCCGGCGCACTTCCTGGCCGGGATCCTCACCCACGACCCCGGCATGTACCCCAAGCGGCTGCTGCTGGCCGAGGCCCGGCACTGCGGGGTCGCCGTCCTCGGGCTCGACGTCAACGCCGGCGCCGGGACCTACCGGGTGGAGCGGATGCCGGCCGACGCCGAGGAGGAGTGGGGCATCCGGGTCGGGCTCGACGACGTCCGGGGGATCAGCGGCGAGGAGGTGCAGCGGATCATCGCCGGCCGGCCCTGGACCTCGCTCACCGACTTCTGGCAGCGGGCCCAGGTCACCCGTCCCGTCGCCGAGCGGCTGGTCACCGCCGGCGCCTTCGACGCGCTCTACGACCTGGCCGAGGTCCGCACCCCCGACCGGGCCGGGCACCGTCCCACCCGCCGCGACCTGCTGCTGTCCATCGCCGACCTGTCCCGGGCCGATCGGGGTCACCGCGGCACCCGAGGCGTCCGCACCGACCAGCTCGCCCTCGGCATCGACGTCCTTGCCCCGACACAGGTGCCGCCGGGGACGCCGACCCGGCTGCCCACCGACCTGGCCTGTTCCGGGCTGCCCGACATGTCCATGGCGGAGCGGGTCCGGGCGGAGCTGGACGTGCTGGGGCTGGACGTCAGCCGGCACATCGTCGACTTCTACCGGCCGCTGATGGCGGCGCTCGGCACTGTCGACGCGGTCGACCTGCTCGGCGCCCGCAACCGCAGCGAGGTCCTCGTCGCCGGGGTCAAGGTCGCCACCCAGACCCCGCCGATCCGCACCGGCAAGCGGGTCGTCTTCCTCAGCCTGGACGACGGCACCGGTCCGGTCGACACGACCTTCTTCGAGGACGCCCAGGGCCCGTACGCCGCGACCGTCTTCAACGGCTGGCTGCTCCTGGTGCGGGGGGTGATCCGCCGCACCGGCATCCGGGGCGTGTCCGTCCGGGCCACCGGGTGCTGGGACCTCACCGCCCTCAACGCGGTGTTCCGCGAGGACGGCCTCGAGGCGGTCCGCCGCCTCCTGCACACCCTGCCCGAAGGCTGGGCGCCGGGGGCGTACGCCGGGGTCGGCGAGGTGGTCGACCCCACCGCGCCGGGACCCCGCGACCTGCCCGATCCGCACCAGCACGGTCGTTCCGGCGGGATGGGGCAGCGCCGGACCCTGGTCCACGCCAGCGGTTTCCGGAAGTCCCCGTACGCCGATGTCCAGCCGGCCGGGCCGGGGGTCGGGACCCCGCGCAAGCTGTGGCACTCCAGCCCGGGGAGCTCGGGACGATGAAGGGGCGACTGGGTAGGCTCGGAGCATCCGCCGCGCCGCTGCGGTGCAGCACCTCCCGACGAAGGACTCGCCATGACCCGACCCGACCAGCCGACTGCGGTAACCACCACCCCTGCAGTCGACAAGAAGCGTCGGTCCCTCGGCGGCACCTTCACCCTGCGGGTGATCCTCGACCAGGCGCAGGTCTGGCAGGGGGACCGGCCGGCGGAGGAGATCAGGGTCGTCGACCTCGGCGGTGGCACCGGGGGGCTGGGGGTGCCCCTCGCCCGCGCCGGCTACGACGTGACCGTCGTCGACCCGAGCCCCAACGCCCTGGCCTCGCTGCAGCGCCGGGCGGCCGAGGCGGGGCTGTCCGGCCGGCTCCGGGGGATCCAGGGCGACGCGTCCGACCTGGTCGGCCTGGTCGGGGCGGGGACCGCGGACCTGGTCACCTGTCACGAGGTCCTCGACGTGGTGGAGGACAAGCCGGCCGCCGTCCGGGCGATGGCCACGGTGCTGCGACCCGGTGGGGCGGTCAGCCTGCTGGTGCGGCAGCGCTACTCGCGGGTGATGCGCAAGGCGCTGGCCGGCGACTTCGCGGCGGCCCGGGCGGCGCTCGCCGACCCCGCCCGACTGGACCAGGGGCGGATCCGCGCCCTGCTGGAGGACGCCGGTCTCACGGTCATCGAGACCCGGGGGATCGGGGCGGTGCTCGGCGCGGTGAACGAGGAGTTCCTCGACGTTCCCGGCGCCCGGGACGAGCTGCTCGCCCTGGAGGACGAGATCAGCCGTACGCCGGACATGTGGTCCCTGGCGGCGCAACTGCACGTCCTCGCCGCGCTCGGCTGACCCGACCCGCCCGACCGGCCACCCGCACCGGGGGGTCGCGATGAGCGGGCGGGTGATCGCCCATCTCGACCTGGACGCCTTCTACGTCTCGGTCGAGCTGCGGCGGCGCCCCGAACTGCGGGGCCGGCCCGTCTTCGTCGGCGGCCAGCACCGCGGGGTCGTCCTGTCGGCCAGCTACGAGGCCCGCGAGCGGGGCGTCCGGTCGGCGATGCCGTCGGTGACTGCCCGCCGGCTCTGCCCCGAGGCGATCGTGGTCCCGCCCGACATGGACGCCTACGTCGAGGCGTCGCGGGCGGTGTTCGCCATCCTGGACACCGTCACCGACCTGGTCGAGGGCGCCTCCGTCGACGAGGCCTACCTCGACCTGACCTCGACCCGCAGCCGGCTGGGGCGTCCCGACCAGGTCGCTGCGGACCTGCGGGCCCGGATCCTCGCCGAACAGGGACTGCCCTGCTCGGTCGGGCTGGCCCCCAACCCGTTCGTGGCGAAGATGGGCTCCGTCGCGGCCAAGCCCGACGGGATGCTCGTCGTCCCGCCCGACCGGGTCACCGACTTCCTCTGGCCGCTGCCGGTCGACCGGATGTGGGGGGTGGGGGAGGCCACCGCCACCGCACTGACCCGGCTCGGCCTGCGCACCATCGGTGACCTGGCCCGGACCGCCCCGGACACCCTGCGGCGGGCCTTCGGGCCGCACCAGGGGGAGAAGCTCGGCGAGCTCGCGAACGGCCGCGACCTCCGCCGGCTGACCGACCGCCGCCCCGAGGAGCACGAGCGCAGCATCGGCGCCCAGGAGACCTTCCCGGTCGACGTGTACGACCCGGAGGTCGTCCACCGGGAGCTGCTGCGGTTGGCGGAGCGTACGTCGGCCCGGTTGCGTCGCGCCCGGCTGGTGGGCCGTACGGTCGCCCTCAGCCTGCGGTTCGCGAACTTCAGCGCCCTGACCCGGTCGGTGACCCTGGCGGAGCCGACCGACCTGACCGACGAGATCCATCGGCGGGCGGTCTCGCTGTACGACCGGCTCGGCCTCCAGCGGGCCCGGGTCCGGCAGGTCGGGATCAGGGTGGAGGGGCTGCGGGAGTCGGCGACGGTGAGTACCCAGGCCGACCTGTTCACCCCCGAGTACGGCTGGCGGGAGGCGACGGCCGCGATCGACCGGGCCAACCTGCGGTTCGGCCCGTACGCCGTCCAGCGGGCCTCGCTGACCCGGAGCTGGTGACGTGACCCGGCAGGCCACGGTGCCATGGCGGAGCCACAAACCGGGTGAAGGTGCCACCGATCGTGCCGTGCGGGGCAACGAGGATGCCGGATCGTCGCACACCGCCTACGCTGGTAATCCGCGATGCCGTTCCGGTACGGCGCAGCGGGCACTAAACTGTAGTCAGAAGGCGCCGAGGGGCGGCGAACGCCGTTCCTCGCAACCAACAAGGACGGTCGGAGGTAGCGCGGTGGCCCTCTCAGAGCACGAGCAGAAGCTGCTCGAACAGATGGAAGCCGCCTTTGCCGCCGAGGATCCCAAGCTTGCGGACACCCTCAGCGGCAACAGTGGACGACGTCTTGAGACCCGTCTCGCCATCGGTGCCGGACTTGCCTTCGTGGTCGGCGTCGTCCTGTTGCTGGTCGGCATCCAGGTGCACTGGTTGATCAGTGTGCTGGGCTTCCTGGTGATGCTCATCGCCACGATCGTGGGGCTGAGCGCATGGCAGAGGCAGGATGCCCTCTCCCAGCGCAAGGGGCGCACCAAGGTGCGTGTCAGTGCCGATGACCGGCGCATCATGCACAGGTTCGAGGAGCGGTGGAACCGTCGCCAGGAGGGCAACGATCACTGACGATCGTGCGCCGGGCAACGCCGGCCGACGTCCCACCCGAAGACGCGACAGCGCGCGGTGACCGAGGTCCCGCAGAGCGCGGCGTCCCATGACCGCACGGCGGGCGACACCGCCGGCGGCCCGCATCCTCCGGGACTTCGATTCCCCGGGACCTCATCCTCCCCGCCTGATTCCCCCCGAGGGCGGACGGACCTCCCGCCGCGCCCGCACCGGTTCTCCTCAGCGCGGTAGCCGGCAAGGGCGACGCGGCCAGGAACGGTGCCGTGAAGGACGGTGACGCCGGGGAACGACGTCCATCAGGAGTTGTCAGTGCATGTGGGCCGACCTGCAAGGGTCGGCCCACATGTTCGTCCGTCGGCCGTCGGGCCGCGACCGTGCCTCAGCGGGAGCGCAGCCGGGTGACCAGGGCCTTCGCCCTGGCCCACAGTGCCCGCCAGGTGAGGGCCCGGCCCAAGGCGCGCCACCACGACCGGGGCCACCACTCGCCGATCAGCCGGGCGTCCCAGCCCTTGTCGACCCGTAGTCCGTCGCGGACCGCCACGACCAGCGCCGTCAGGTCCGCCGAATGTACCGCGGCCGGGGCGTACCGGGACCGCTCGACCTGGCGCGACAGGGTGACCAGCGCCCGGCCGGCCTCCTCCGGCAGCACCTGGGCGGCCTGTCGGCCGACGGCCCGGGGCGACCCGGACGGCCACGCGTAGCCGTAGTCGACGAAGCTGTCGTGCACCTCGGTCCAGGCGGCGTCGACCGCCTGCTGCGAGACCTCGACGTCACCGCCGTCCGGTGGTGCCAGCCGGCGCGTCCGCTGTCGGCGGCGGAGCAGGCCCGGCAGGGCGAGCACTCCGGTGACGAGGGCCAGCAGGACGATCGCGATGCCGATCCGGGCCAGCACGGCCAGGACGTCGATCACCGGCGCGGCCGGTTGCACCGGGGCGGCGGACGTCGTCGGGGTGGCCGACGGGGTCGGGGTGGCCTCGGGGGTGGCGGACGCCGACGCGCTCGGCGTGGGCGTCGCGGTCGGCTGCTCGGGCGCGGTCAACGTCCAGGCCGGCGGCACGGCGACGCCGGGGGTCGGCTCGAACCGTACCCATCCGACGCCCTCGAAGTACAGCTCCGGCCAGGCGTGCATGTCGTGCATGGTGACGGTGTAGCCGTCGCCCTTCTGGGTGCCGGGTAGCCAGCCGACCGCCACCCGCGAGGGGATGCCGATGATCCGGGCCATCGCCGCCATCGAGCCGGCGAACTGCTCGCAGTAGCCCTTGTGGTCCTGCAGCAGGAAGCGCTTCATCGCGTCGTAGCCGGTGCCCGGCTGCGGTTCGAGGCTGTAGCTGAACTGGTCGCTGCGCAGGTACTTCTGGATCGCCGCAGCCTTCAGCGCCGGGGTCGGCTCCGACTGGGTGATCTTCAGGGTCAGGTCGACGATCTCCTGCGGCATGTCCTGCGGCACGGTCGCCGTCAGGTTCGCGTCACTCGGCCGGCCGGCCTGCGCGGTGGAGAGCGTGATCCCGTCCGGGGCCGGGTCGATGCTCGTCACGTCGTACGACAGGTCCCGGGTCGCGGCCGTACGGTCCTGACCGGTGGCGACCACGACGAGGGAGTCGGTGCCGTAGGCCCACTGGCCGGCGGCGTCGAACCGCTTGGGGGCGTACGGCAGCGGCAGATACTCCGATCGGAAGTCGCCGATCTTCACCTGGGTGCGGACGTCCTGGCCCAGGGTGTCCATCCCCGGCGGTGCGGGCAGGGTGTTGCCCTGGGTGAGGTGGAACGACGCATTCTGCCAGCCGTTGCCGTCGAACACCGCCAGCGAGGCCATCCGCAGGTACTCGCCCCCGGATGCGGTGGTGGTGTAGGACAGCACGTCGGTGTCGGCGGGCTGGGACAGGTTGCGCCGCATGTCGAGCATCGGGTCGGCGAGCTGGATCGGGCCGGTGTCCTGGTTGAGCTGGCCGCCGTTCAGCTGGTGTGTCGGCGGCAGCGGCACCACCAGCCCGACGAGCAGGGTGGCGGCCAGTGCCGCGACCGCAACCACGCCGCCCATCCGCAGCGCCAGGGGAGTGATCCGGCCGGTGAGCCGTACGGTCCGCTCCAGGTGACGCGGCCAGCTCTCGGCCGAGTTGATGCCGTCGGCGAGCAGGATCCACAGGTAGCCGACCGCGACCAGGACGACGGTCCACCAGGGGATGTCGCGCAGCAGGCCCACGGCGCCGATGAGGTAGACGGTCAGCGACGGGAGCAGTGCCCAGCCGGGGCGGTCGACGCCCTCGGCCAGCAGATCGGTGAGGATCGTCGTGACGCCGACGGCCGCGACCAGCAGCATCGTCAGGCCCGGGTTGGCGATCATCGGCGTGGTGTGCGTCGACATGTGCCGTACGCCCTCGGCGAACAGCCCGATCATCCCCTGGCCGGGCAGCGCCAGGGACAGCGAGATGGCGAAGAGGTACACCACCAGCAGGACCAGTTGGGCGAGGAAAGCGATCCCGTCGTTGATCCGCATCCGGCGCAGCACCAGGCCGACGGCCCCGAGCAGCACCACCAGCGGGATCGCGCTGATCAGGTACGACGGGTCCTGGGTGAACGGCAGCAGGATCAGCGCCGCGAGGACCGAGGACCCGACGATCGCGCCGGCGGTCCGATCGAGGGGGCGGATCACAGCAGTTCTCCCATCCGGGACATCCTCACCCAGGCATCGTTCACGGTCATCCCCGAGCCGACCCGGACGACGCGCCAACCGGAGTCCTGCAGCACGTTGACCGCCCGCTCGTGGTCGTCGAGGGCCGTCCGGGACAGGTGGTCCGAGGCGCCGGTCGCCCAGCCGTCGACATCGAGCACCCACGCCATCGCGTACGCCTGGTTGCGCTGCATCTCGACCATCCGCGCGGCGTCCGCCGACGACAGCAGGCCGAGCACGGCGATCGTCATCTGGGAGCCGACACCGCGCAGCGACGCCTCGGCGGCCCGGCTCAGGTCGGTGCTCTCCGTCAGGGTGACATCGGTCAGCTGGGTGATCGCCTCCCGGCGGCTGGTCGCCTTGCCGAGGTCACCGAGCTGGGGGTCGGCCAGCTTCCCGTCGGCACCGAACAGGGTGATCGCGTATCCCTCGCCGAGGAAGTGCACCGCCAGTGAGGCGGTCAGCGACACCGCCCACTCGAACGAGCTCTCCGGCCCCGAGCCGCGGTGGGCGTGTTCGCGCGAGTCGAGCAGCACGGTGGCGCTCGGGTCCCAGGCCTGCTCCTCCTGACGCACCATCAGTTCGCCGTGCCGGGCGGTCGAGCGCCAGTGGATCCGGCGGACGTCGTCGCCCCGGACGTACGTGCGGACCAGGATGTCGTCCTGGCCGGACAGGCCGAGCCGCTGCGGGCGGGCCTCACCGGTGCTGCCGGTGCCGCCGGCGTTGCCCATCGAGTCGAGCGGGACGATCCGCGGGGTCACCATCACCTCGCTGGTCGCGTTGAACTGCCGGTCCAGCGCGGCCATCCCGAACGGGTCGGAGACCCGGACCAGCAGCGGGCCGGTGCGGAACCGGCCGCGCTGGTTGCCGGTGAGCGTGTAGCTGACCTCGCGGCTCCACTCGGCGGCGAGGTTCTGCAGGGTGAAGCGGGGACGCGGGCCGAGCGCCGCGGGCACCCGGTCCTCGAAGCGCAGCACACCGACCGGCAGCTTGCCGTGCCGGTCCAGCGCCAGGCTGCCGGTCATCTCCTCGCCGATGGCCGCCCGGGACGGGGCGACCTTGCGCTCGCAGGACAGCTTCAGGCGGGTCCGGTCGACGAAGACCGCCGCTGCCAGCGGGAGGCAGACCAGCAGCAGGCCGAGCAACAGCGCATCGCGCTGGCCGAAGAGGACCGACAGGACGGTGAGCGCGGCACCGGCGACGAAGGTCACCTTGCCGCGCAACGTCATCAGGACCCAGGGATTGCGCAACGGCAGGCGCATCACTCAGCTCCGGTCGGGGATCGGGACCGACCGGACGCAACTGCCGATGATGTCCTCGACGGTCCGCTGGGCCAGCTGGGCCTCGGTGGAGGGGAGGACGCGGTGAGCCAGCACCGGGACGGCCAGCGCCGCGACGTCGTCAGGGGTGATGTAGTCACGGCCGGAGATCGCCGCCAGGGCACGGCAGGCGCGCAGCAACTGCAGGCTGGAACGCGGCGAGGCGCCGAGCCGCAGGTCACGGGTCGTACGGGTCGCGCCGACCACCTGGACGATGTAGCGCTCCAGGGCGGGGGCTACGTAGACCGTGGTGACCGCCTGCACCAGGCCGCTGATCGTCCGGCCGTCGGTGACCGGCTTCAGGTCGGCGAGCGGGTGGCGGCCGCCGTGGTTGCGCAGCATCTCCACCTCGGCGTCCTCGGCCGGGTAGCCCATCTCGATCCGGGCCATGAAGCGGTCGCGCTGGGCCTCGGGGAGGGGATAGGTGCCCTCCATCTCGATCGGGTTCTGGGTGGCGATCACCATGAACGGGCTGGGGAGCTTGTACGTGGTGCCGTCGGCGGACACCTGGCGCTCCTCCATCGCCTCCAGCATCGCCGACTGGGTCTTGGGCGAGGCACGGTTGATCTCGTCACCGAGGACGATGTTGGCGAAGATGCCGCCCTGCTTGAACTCGAACTGGCGGGTCGCCTGGTTGTAGATGGACACGCCGGTGATGTCGGTCGGGAGCAGGTCGGGGGTGAACTGCACCCGGTTGACCCGGCAGTCGATGGCCCGGCCGAGGGCCTTGGCGAGCATGGTCTTGCCGACGCCGGGGAC
Source organism: uncultured Propionibacteriaceae bacterium (assembly GCA_964402325.1). Classification (GTDB taxonomy): domain Bacteria; phylum Actinomycetota; class Actinomycetes; order Propionibacteriales; family Propionibacteriaceae; genus Raineyella. The sequence goes on from CAYOBI010000037.1 coordinate 23,491, forward strand.
GTCCTCGAGCAGCAGGTGCCCCTCGGCGAGCATCACGACCAGGGCGGTGTCGATCGCGCCGCGCTTGCCCTCGATGACGGTCTCGACCGCCTCGCGCACCCGGCCCATCACCGTGGCGACGTCACCCAGGGTGTGGGTGCCGGCGACCGCCGGTCGGGTCGTTCGCGGCCCGGCCGGGTAGCCGGCCGTCGACTGCTGGGTGGCGCTCGACTGGCCCGTGGCGCTCACCTGGGGGGTGGTGCCGGTGGCCGAGGCGCTGCGCTGGTAGGCCGGGCCGCCGGGACGGGATGCGCTCAGCTGGGTGGCGCTCGCCGGGGTGGTGGCCGGCTGCGAAGCGCTCGTCTGGGCGGTGCCGGGCCGGGCGGAGCTGCCCTGCGCGGCGGGGGATCCGGCCTGGCCGGCGGAGGCCTGGTAGCCGGTGCCGGTCGGGTAGCCCGCGCTGGACTGGTAGCCGGGTGTCGCGGAGGCGGAACCGTACGGGGTGGAGGACTGCGGGCCGGTGAGGCGGCCGGCCGGCGGGGTGGTGCGTCCGGTACCGGACGCCGGGGAGGTGTAGCGGGACGCCGAGGCGGCGGAACCGGTCGAGGTGGCGGAACCGGACGACGTCGGGGTCCAAGGGGCCACCGGGGTAGCGGAGCGCTGCGGTGCCGGCGTGGCAGAGCGCTGCGGTGCCGGGGCGGCCGACCGCTGCGGTGCCGGGCTCGCGGACCACTGGGAGGCGGGGGTCGCAGAGCGCTGGGGTGCGGGCGCCGCGGAGCGCTGCGGGGCCGGGGTGGCGGAGCGCTGGGGGGCCGGAGTGGCCGAGCGCTGCGGGACGGGCCCTTGGTCGCCGGACGGGGTGGAGCTCACTGTGCCTCCCAGGAGTCGTGACTGGTGTCGCCCACCAACCCTACATGTCCCCGCCGCGCCGGACTTCGGGCGGAATCGGGGCGGTGGAGCGCGGTGGAGGGGTCCGTCACCCCGGTGGAGCGGGGTAGGGCGTGGTGGGGCGACGCGGGAGTGGGGGCAACCGTCGGTGGGGGGCGGCGACACGCCCGGATCTGCCGGATTCCCGTGCCACGACACCCCCGTGGTGCTGGGCATCGGGGTGGGAGAAGTGGGAGGAAGGTGGGCGATGAGGGTGGCTGGGTGGAGGGAAATGGCATAAGGTGGGGGAAAGTGGAGGACGGTGGTCCAGCTGATCGGGTCAGGGGGTGGCCGGCATGTTCCTCGGCACCTACACCCCGAAGCTCGATGAGAAGGGGCGCTTCGTCCTGCCGGCGAAGTTCCGCGAGGAGCTCCAGGACGGCATCGTCGTGGCCCGGTCCCAGGACCGGTGTCTCACGATCGAGACCGTCGAGGCGTTCACCGCACGGACGAAGGAGGTGGCAGACGCACCGATGACGGTCCGACAGGTCCGCGAGTACCAGCGCATGCTGGCCGCGACAGCCTTCGACCAGGTCCCTGACAAGCAGGGACGCGTGACGATCCCGGCGAACCTGCGACTCTTCGCAGGGCTCGACAAGGAGATTGTCGTCACCGGGGTGATCAATCGGCTCGAGATCTGGGACGCCGCCGCGTGGGAGCGGTACTCCGCCGAGCACGAATCCGCGTTCGTCGAGATGAACGAAGAAGTTTTCCCGGGGGCCTAGGCCGCCGGGGGATCGGGACAGGCCGTACGAGCCGGCCCCGACCCGAGGGGTGAGCACCCTGACACAACTTCCCCTGTGTCAGGTGGCACTTCCCGCACCCCTCGGGTCGGAACCAGGTCGTACGGCCCTCCGCGTTCCGGTGGCGGGGCGTCACCGGCGGCGGCGGGACGACAGGCGAGGGCAACGAAGGGCAAGGACCGACAGATGGCTTCGAAGCGGCGGCGACCCGAGGGGACACCCGGACACGACGATCTCACCGGTGCACCCTCCGGTGACCCGGCCGGGGCCGACGCCGGCGGTCGCGCCCGCCCCGACGCGGTCCACCTGCCGGTGATGCGGGACCGGATCGTCGAGCTCCTCGCGCCGGCTCTGCAGCAGCCCGGCGCGGTGTTCGTCGACTGCACCCTCGGCCTGGGCGGGCACACCGCGGCCCTGCTCGACGCCTGCCCGCACGCCCGGGCCGTCGGGCTGGACCGCGACCCCGACGCGCTGGCCACGGCGGGGGAGCGCCTCGCCGGATACGGCGACCGGGTCACCCCGGTCCGGGCGGTCTACGACGAGATCGCCGACGTCCTGGCCGATCTGGGCCTGCCCCGGGTCGACGCGGTGCTGGCGGACCTCGGGCTGTCCTCGTTGCAGATCGACGCGCGCGACCGCGGCTTCGCGTACGCCGTCGACGCCCCCCTCGACATGCGGATGGGACAGGAGGGGCCGACGGCGGCCGACGTGGTGAACACCTACGCCGTCCCGCAGCTGGCCCGGATCCTGTCCCGGTACGGGGAGGAGAGGTTCGCCGACCGGATCGCCCGGGCGATCGTGGCCGCGCGGGCCGAGGCGCAGTTCACCACCTCGGCGCGACTCGTCGAGGTGATCGCGGCGGCCATCCCGGCGGCCGCCCGGTTCACCGGTGGCCATCCCGCCAAGCGCACCTTCCAGGCCCTGCGGATCGAGGTCAACCGTGAGCTGGAGGCGCTCGAAGGGATGCTGCCCGCAGCCCTTGACGGCCTCGCCCTCGGCGGCCGGATCGCCGTGCTCGCCTACCACTCGTTGGAGGACCGCTTGGTGAAGCACGCCCTCCGTGACGTCACCACCAGCCGCGCCCCCCGCGACCTGCCGGTCGTCCCGGACGAGCTGCTGCCCACCTTCACGCTGCTGACCAAGGGGGCCGAGCGGCCCTCCGACGAGGAGACCGCCATCAACCCGCGGGCCGCCTCGGCCCGGCTGAGGGCCGCGCAACGGATCAAGGAGTCGCGATGAGTGCCCTGCTCTCCCCGGCCGCCTGGGGTTCCCGCTCGGGGTTCGCGGCCGCCGCCCAGCGGGGGCGCGCGCAGCTGCAGGTCGTTCCGCGGCTCGCCGCACGGATCTCGCACCGGTCCTTCTGGACGGTGCTGATCGCGATCGTCGTGGTCGGCACCACGCTGCTGCTGATGCTCAACGTCACCCTGCAGAACCAGGCCTTCCAGATGAGGAAGCTCACCGCCCAGGCCCAGGTCATGAAGAACCAGCAGGCCGACCTGCAGCAGCAGCTCACGAGGAAGTCGTCGTCGGCACAGCTCGCCCAGCGGGCGGTCGACATGGGGATGGTGCCCGACACCACCCCCGGTTTCGTGACGATCCCGGACGGCACGGTGGTCGGCGACTCCAAGGCCGCCTCGGCCGGTGGGCCGTACGCCGGCCTGCGCACCCCCGCCACCACGGCGGCACAGCCGGAGACCCAGGCATCCGCCCCGGCCTCCCCCCAGCCGACCGATCAGGCCTCCCCGTCCGCCTCGCCGAGCGCGAGCCCGAGCGCGACCCCACAAACCGCACCGTCCCAGGGGTGATGACCATGCCGGAAGACCGCCGCCACGACCGCGAGCAGCCGTCCCGGGGGCGTCCCGGGGCCGGCGACCACCGCGGTGATCGCGGGGCCGACCGGGGGCGTACGCCGGACCGGCGACGTACACCCGACCGCGGCCGCGACGCCGCCCCGCGCGCTGGCACGGGCCGGGGGACCGGGTCGGGCACCGGCC
>CAYOBI010000038.1:0-10437 GCA_964402325.1 uncultured Propionibacteriaceae bacterium
GACTGACGATGACGACCATCGACACCCCCACCCTCACCGACACCCCCACCCTCACGACCGACGGCACGCCCGCCCCCCTCCAGGGGGCGCGACGTACGCGCCACCGACGCCCTGCCCCGGAGCCGGGGGAGCGCGGCGTCGCGGGACGGATCCTCGGCTACCTCGGCATCGCGGTCACCGTCGCGGTGATCATGCTGCCGCTCTACTTCATCGTGATCACCTCGCTGAAGACCCGGCCGGACATCTACACCGACCCGATCACCTGGTGGCCGTACCCACTCGCCCCGGAGAACTACACGTACGTCCGCACCGAGGTGGCCTTCCTCGCGTACCTGCGCAACTCGCTGGTGATCACCGGCACCCTCGTGGTGGTCAAGGTGACGCTCGGCGTGCTCACCGCGTACGCCCTGGCCTTCCTGCGGTTCCCCGGGCGCAACGTCATCTTCATCGGGGTGATCGCCTCGCTGATGGTGCCCAACCAGATCACCGTCATCTCCAACTACGCGCTGGTCGCCGGCTGGGGCTGGCGCAACACCTTCCAGGGCATCATCGTGCCGCTCGCCGGGGTGGCGTTCGGCACCTTCCTGATGCGCAACCACTTCCTGTCCCTGCCGCGGGAGATCCGTGAGGCGGCCCTGATGGACGGGGCGGGCTTCTTCCGGACCCTGTTCCGGGTCATCCTGCCGATGTCGTGGCCGACCGTGGTCGCCTTCACGCTGATCACCATCGTGAACGAGTGGAACGAATACCTCTGGCCCTTCCTGATGTCCGACGGCGCCGAGGTGGCGCCGCTGCCGGTCGGCCTGACGTTCCTGCAGAACAACGAGGGCCTCACCAACTGGGGTCCGGTGATGGCCGGCACGGTGCTCGCCTCGCTGCCGATCCTGGTCGTCTTCCTCGTCCTGCAGAAGCAGATGATCAAGGGCCTCACCGCCGGCGCCGTGAAGGGCTGACCCACCCCCGATCCCCGTACGCGTCCGCGTACGGCCCACCGGAGCTGTCCGCACCAGCAGGACAGTCCGCCACTGAAGGAATGGAACGAGCATGTCCCTGTCCCGTCGTCGTTTCCTCGCCCTGACCGGTGCCGCCGCGTCGGTGGGTGCCCTCGCCGCCTGCGGCACCGGGGCCTCCGCCGGCCAGAAGGGCAACGGCACCCTGCAGTTCTGGTCCAACCACCCGGGCAAGTCGCAGGCCGTCGAGCAGAAGATCATCGACGCCTGGAACGCCGCCAACCCGAACACCCCGGCCAGGCTCGTCGACGGTGGCGCCAACTACGAGGAGCTGGCGCAGAAGTTCAATGCCGCCCTCGCCGGTGGCGAGCTCCCGGACGTTATCGTCGCCTCCGATGTCACCTGGTTCAACTTCGCCCTCAACAAGGCCACCACGCCTCTGGACGACCTGTGGACCACGGCAGGGGTGAAGGCCGACACCTTCGTCGACACCCTCCGCGAGGACTACGCCTACAACGGCAAGCACTACGGCATGCCGTACTCCCGTTCGACCAACCTGATGTACCTCAACACCGCGCTGATGCAGAAGGCCGGCCTCGGCAGCACCGGCCCGACCACCTGGGCGCAGTTCGCCGAATGGGCCCCGAAGCTCAAGGAGGCCAACGGCGGCAAGCCGGCGCTGGTCATCCCGGACGGCAAGAACTACCTCGACTGGTACTTCCAGGGCATGGTGTGGACCTTCGGCGGCTCCTACTCCGACGGCTGGACCCCCACCTTCACCAAGGCCGGGACCATCGCCGCCGGCCAGTTCCTCCAGGACCAGGTCAAGGCCGGCACCATCGCCGTCTCCAACGACGCGGTGAACCAGTTCTCCACCGGTGGCGCGGCCGCCCTGCTGGAGTCGACCGGCTCGCTGACCGGGCTGACGAAGTCCGCCACGTCCGCCTTCTTCACCGCCTACCTGCCCGGCCCGAAGCCGGGCGCCGCGACCGGTGGCGCCGGCCTGGCCGTGCCCGCCGGGATCAGCGACGAGCGCAAGCTCACCGCGGTCAGGTTCATCGACTTCCTCACCAGCACCGCGAACACCGTGACCTTCACCCAGGCCACCGGCTACATGCCGGTCCGCAAGGACGCCCTGACCGACGCGAACGAGCAGCAGTTCCTGGCCCAGAACCCGAACGCCACCACCGCGATCCGCCAGGTCAACGAGAACACCCGGTCCCAGGACGCCGCCCGCGTCTTCGTCCCCGGAGGTGGCCAGCGCATCGGTGCCGCCCTCGACCGGATCACCACCGGCCAGGAGGATGTGGCCACCGTCTTCGGCCAGCTGCAGGACGACACCCAGAAGATCATCGACCGCGACATCAAGCCGCTGCTCTGACCCCCGGCCGGTGGGCCGGACAGGTGCCGTACGCCACCGCCGGCCCACCGGCCCTCCCCACCCCCCGTACGTCCACCTCCAGGAGGACCCATGGCCACCGTCGACTTCGTCGCGGCCACCCGCATCTTCGACACCGCGCAACGGCCGGCGGTGAACCGGCTCGACCTGTCCATCGAGGACGGGGAGTTCCTCGTCCTGGTCGGGCCGTCGGGCTGCGGCAAGTCCACCACGCTGCGGATGCTCGCCGGACTGGAGCCGGTCGACGCCGGCAGCATCCTGATCGACGGCACGGACGTCACCACGATGCGGCCGCGTGATCGCGACTGCGCGATGGTCTTCCAGAGCTACGCGCTCTACCCGAACATGACCGCCCGGCAGAACATGGCCTTCGCCCTGGAGAACGCGAAGCTGCCGCGGGCCGAGATCGCCACCAGGGTCGACGCCGCCGCGAGGATGCTGCAACTGGGGGACCTGCTCGACCGCAAGCCCGGGAAGATGTCCGGCGGGCAGCGCCAACGCGTCGCGATGGGCCGGGCGATCGTCCGCGACCCCAAGGTCTTCTGCATGGACGAGCCGCTGTCCAACCTGGACGCCAAGCTGCGGGTGTCGACCCGCTCCGAGATCGCCGCCCTGCAGCGCCGGCTCGGGGTCACCACCGTCTACGTCACCCACGACCAGACCGAGGCGATGACGATGGGCGACCGGGTCTGCGTCCTGGACGCCGGCGAACTCCAGCAGGTCGACCGGCCCACCACCCTGTACGAGGCGCCGTACAACACCTTCGTCGCCGGCTTCATCGGCTCCCCGGCGATCACCCTGCTCGACGGCGTGCCGATCCACGAGGGACGCGCCGTGCTCGGCGGCACCGCCGGCCACCCCGGGATCGACCTGGGCCTGCCGCCGGAGCACCTCGCCCGGCTGACCGGCAGCGGCGCCGACACGGTGATCGTCGGGATCCGCCCCGAGGCCTGGGAGATCGTCGACGACGGCGCCCCGGACACCGTCGGGCTGACCGTCGACCTGGTCGAGGAACTGGGATCGGAGTCCTTCGCGCACTGCACCCCGGTGGCGGCCGCGGACGGTGCGCTGACCGTACGGGGCGGCCGGGTGACCGTCCGGGCCGACAAGTACCGGCACCTGGCCCCCGGGCAGCGGATCCGGGTCCGGCCGCGGCCGGGGGAGTGCAAGTTCTTCGACCCGGCCACCGAGGTCAACCTCGAGTACCTCTGATCTGGCCGACCCCTCCGGCGCCGCCCGGATGGGCATACCCTCGTCAGGAGGGGCCCGTCCGGGCCGGACCCGCGGGACCCTGCCGTCCCGGACGACGACCAGGAGGCCGTGCGATGGAGATCGTGAACCTGCCGGCGGGGGACCCGCGTTGGGCCGGTGCGCTGCCGGTGCTGCAGCAGTTGCGGACCCACCTGGGGGCCGACGACCTGGCCGCGGTGCTCGGCTCCGACGCCCAGCGGCCGTCGTTCTTCGCCGCGTTCGAGGGCGACGTCTGCCTGGGGGTGTGCGGCTGGCGGGTGATCGCCAACACCGCGGCGGGTCGCAAGCTCTACGTCGACGACCTGGTCACCGCCGACTCGGCGCGGTCTCAGGGCGTCGGGGCCGCACTGCTCGAGCACGCCGAGGGGATCGCCCGACGGGAGCAATGCGCCGTGCTGGACCTGGACTCCGGCGTGCAGCGGCACGCGGCGCACCGCTTCTACCTGCGCGAGCGGCTGGACATCGTGTCGTTCCACTTCGCCGAGAGCCTGCAGGTCGACGAGTAGCCCTGGGCGCGCGTTTCTCAGGCGTGGCGGAGCCCATCGAGGACGGCGACCGCTTCCGTACGGCGCTCCCACGGCACCAGCAGGTGGTCGTGGTAGGCGCCGGCGATGACGTTGCAGCTGATGCCGCGGTCGGCCAGGGCCGCCGACACGGCCGCGGTGAGGCCGACGGCCTCCAGGGCCGAGTGGACCTGCAGGGTCACCAGGGCGGCGACGTGGTCGTACGCCAGGCCCCGGCGGTCGGCCGTCTCCCGGTCCAGCACGACGGTGAGTCCCTCGGGCTCCCGGACGGTGGCGAAGGCGGCCGCGGGGGCCGGTCCGTCCGGCACCACCGCGTACACCATCGGCAGCGGCGCCAGCTGCGGGGTGAGGGTGGCCAGCAGCAGCGCGAGGTCGGTGATCCCGCCGCCGGGGGCAGCGCCCGGAGCTGTCGGGGGAACATCGCCGGATGACGTCATGAGGTCAGTCTGCACCCCCGCGTACCCTTGGCGGCATGGCCCGCGAGTTCCGTACGGTGCGGCGGCCGGCGAGCGCCGACACGCCGGAGTTCGACCTCGCGTACGTACGGTCCCATCAGGGCGCCAGCGTGCCGGTGGTGGTCATCCCCGGCGGTCCCGGGCTGGGGTCGATCCGGGTGTACGGAGGCTTCCGCCGGTCCGCGCCGGACCTCGACATCATCATGGTCGAGCACCGCGGCGTGGGGCACTCGCGGCGCGACCTGCGCGGCGCCGAGCTGCCCGCCTCGGCGATGACGGTCACCGCCGCCGTCGACGACATCGCCGCCGTCCTGGACGCGGAGCACGTGGACCGGGCGGTGATCGTCGGCAGTTCGTACGGCAGCTACCTGGCCCAGGGCTTCGGGGTGCGCCACCCCGAACGGGTGCAGGCGATGGTGCTCGACTCGACCCTGCTCTCCGCGCAGGACCACCACGCGGTGCGGGCGCACGCCCGCCGGGTGCTGTGGGAGGGGGAGCGCGGCCCGACCGTCGCCGCGGCCCGCCGGATCCGCCGGCTGGTGGAGCAGGAGGGGGCCGATCCGTTGCCGCTCGGCGCCACTGCCACGTTCCTGTACGAGTTCGGTGGGGCGCCCCGGCTGGAGCGCTACCTGGACCAGCGGTCCCGCAATCGGACCGGCCTGGTGGACCGTACGTTCCGCGCCGCTCAGGCGAGCGGCGGCAGGTCGGTGCCGTACGTGATGGAGTTCGGGCTGGTCGGCAACCTGGCCACCCGGGAACTCCAGTACGCCCCGACCCCCGATGGGCTGATCTTCGACCCGGCGTACGCCACCGAGGGGCTGCTGGCGCGCTTTCCGGCGTTCGAGAAGGAGCCGTTCGACCTGCCCGCCTCGCTGCCGCTGTTCGACTGGCCGGTGGTGGTGCTGACCGGGGAACGCGATCTCACCACCCCGCCCGGCGTGGCGAAACGGACCGCGGCGCTGGCCCGGAGGTCCCGGTTCGTCCGGGTGCTCGGCATCGGGCACAGCGTGCTGGATTCCCACCCCGAGGCGCTGCTGGCGGCGATCCGTGCCCTGCTCCGCGGTCGGCCGATCTCCCTCAGCGGGCTGCGCCGTAGGGGCCTCACCCGGCACCTGGCCCCGGTGATCGGCGGGATGCTGGCTGTCGACCGGCTGTCAGCGACGGTCCGCCACGACGGTCCGCCCGCCCGCTAGGGCGTCAGGCCCGGCTGCCGGCCTGCTCGGCGCCGGTCTCCGCAGCGCCGGACTGCACCGTCCCGGACTGCTCCGCCGCGGCCAGGGCGGCCTGGTAGCTCGGCTCGGCCCGCTTGATCCGTCGGATGACGTACGCCGTCAGCGGCATCACCGCGTACTGCACGGCGACCTTGTAGACGAAGCCGAAGAACGTGTAGTTCGCCCACTGGCCGACCGTGGTGATGCCGATCGCGGTCGCGGCGACCGAGCAGAAGACGATGGTGTCGACCAGTTCGCCGGCGCCGGTCGACCCGGCCAGCCGGCCGATCAGGCCGCGCTCCAGGCGCCGCTTCTTGCGGGCCCACATGATGAAGGAGTTCACCGACTGGCCGCAGACGAAGCCGAGCATGCTGGCCAGCACGATCTGCCACACCGGGCCCAGTGCGGTCTCCAGCGCGGCCTGCTTCGCCAGACCGTAGTCGTCGGTGAAGCCGGGCAGCGCGATGATGATCGCGTACGTGATCACCGCGCCGATGCTGGTCAGGAAGCCGGCGGTGATCGCCCGGCGGGCGGCCCGGACGCCGTAGATCTCGGTGATCGTGTCGCCGAGGATGTAGGCGAGGGGGAAGAGGAAGAATCCGCCGTCGGTGATCACCGGGCCGAGGACGACCCCCTTCGAGCCGCCGATGTTGGAGAGGACCACGACCACGCACATGATCGCGAGCATCGTGGCGTAGCGGGGGGAGCCGGGGTCCGCGTACGCCGCACGGCTCAAGGGCTGCCCCGACGTCCCGTCGGTTGTCGCTGCTGTCACAGGTGGGCAGTCTAGGCGCCGGAGCTGTCCGGGGGCGCCATGCCGGCCGCGGGCCGTTTCCCCTTGTCGTACGGGTGTTCGATTCGATGTCAGAGGTCACCTCTAGTGTCGGAGGCATGGAACGGGAGTGGGGTACCCGGACCGGCGACGTCCTCGCCGGGATCCTGGGATTGCTGGACGGTCTCGACGACGACCGTGGACTCGCCACCGATCGGGAGCGGGTGGAGCTGGCGTCGGTGGCCGTCGAGGCTGCGGGCCGACTGCGCGTGCTCGCGTCGGTGCTGGTCGGCGAGGCGGAGTCGACCGGCGCCGACGTGGCGGCCACCGGCCTGTCGGTGGTGAGTTGGCTGGCCGACACCCGCCGGATGACGCGGGCGGAGGTGTGGGGCCTGCTGCACCAGGGCCGCGACCTGGCGCAGTTCCGGCTGGTGCGGGAAGCCGGGTTGGCCGGCGGGGTCTCGCCGGCCCAGGCGCGCTCGATCTGCGACGCACTGGTCGACCTGCCCGCCGAGCTCGGTGCCGGGGTGCTCCGGCGGGCCGAGGAGGACATGGTCGGTTTCGCTGCGGACCTGGATGCGCGAGGGCTGACGGCGGCGGCCGAGCATCTGCTGGAGGTTCTTGCGCCCGACACGGCCGACGAGCTGGAGGCCAAGAGGCTGGAGCGGGAGCTGCGGCGGGCCCGGCGCAATCGTGGCCTCTCCTTCGTGAACGACGGCCAGGGGTCGGTCCTGATCAAGGGGAAGTTGCCGGTGCTGGCCGCGGAGGGGTTGATCGTGCAGATCGACGCGTTCGCCGACCGGGACCGCCGCCGCGCGCTGGATGCCCTGGATCCGCTGGCGGAGGACGTGACGCCGTCGATGCGGCGGGCCGACGGGTTGGTCGCCCTGGCGGCCGCCGCCGCGCTGCACCGGGATGCGCCCGCGCACGGGGGTGACCGGCCGCGGGTCCTGGTCACGATGTCACTGGAGCGGCTGACGGATCTGGCGGCGTCCGGCGGCTTGGTCCGGCCGGGGGAGCGGGTCTCCGCCGCGGAACTGCGCCAGCTCTGCTGCGACGCCGACCTCGTCCCGGCGGTCCTCGGGGGGCGCTCGGAGGTGTTGGACGTGGGGCGGGACCATCGCCTGGTCACCGCGCCGATCCGTACGGCGCTGACCGTCCGGGACCGCGGGTGCGTCTTCCCCGGCTGCGACCGGCCGCCGGCGGCGTGTCACGCCCATCACGTGGTCCCGTGGCAGAGCGGCGGCGTGACAGCGCTGGACAACCTGGTCCTGCTCTGCCCCCACCATCACGGCATCGTGGAGCCGACCGCCGATCCTCCCGGACGGCGGTGGGAGATCCGGCTGGGGGACGACGGGGTGCCCGAGGTGCTGCCGCCGCTGCACGTCGACAGCGTCCGGCGGCCGCGTCGCCACCAACGGTTCCGGCCCCCGCTGGCCGCCTGACCACTCGGCCGACTTCCCGGTCAGGACGCCGGGATCCGCCCGTCAGCGACCCCAGTCGCCCAGGGCGCCCTCCAGGGCGCCCAGCGACGCCTCGATCAGGGGCCAGCGCTCCTCCTCGCGGCAGCCGCCCGCGACCCAGTGCGCGCACGCCCCGTCGAGGAACCCCAGGAAGCCCCACAGGGCGTACTCGTGGCGCTCCCAGGGGGTCGGCGCGAGGACCCCGCGCAGGGTCTCGATGGTCGCGGCCCGGGCCTGCCGGCGGACGGCGAGCGCCTCGGGCGGTTCCGTGCCGCCCTCCAGTGACCCGCGGGCCGCCACCGAGCCGCCGGCCACCAGGTCGAGCTGGATCCCCAGGGCGGTCATCACCCGGTCCCGCGCCGAGGAGTGGGGCGGCAGGGCGGCGTCGGCGGCGCCCTGCCGCCGGGCGAGGTCGGCCAGCGACGTCCGGACGACCTCGGTGTAGAGCCCGGCCTTCGTGGCGAAGTAGCGGAACACCAGTGCCTCGGAGGCTCCCGCGGCGGCGGCGACGTCGGCGACGGCCACCTCGGCGTACCGCGCCCCGGTGAACAGGGCGGTCGCTGCCGTCAGGATCTCGGCGCGGCGGGTCTCGGTGTCGAGGCGCTGGCGGGGGGAGCGGTCCGTGCGCGTCGCACGCCGGGGGTGGTCGGGGGTCACGGGTTTCACTCTAGTCGATAGTGAGTTAGGCTCAGTACGGTTACTGAGGGTGACTCAATAACGCTCGCCGGGAGGAAAGGAAGTCCCATGTCCCTGCTCGACACCGCCATCTGGTGGCACGTCTATCCCCTCGGGGCCCTCGGGGCGCCGATCCGCGACGAACGCCCGGACGCGGTCGTCCATCGGCTGCCCGCCCTGGAGGCCTGGCTCGATCACGCCGTCGACCTGGGCTGCTCGGGCCTGCTGTTGGGCCCGGTCTTCGCCTCCGACAGCCACGGCTACGACACCCTGGACCACTTCAGGATCGACCCGCGGCTCGGCGACGACACCGACGTCGACCACCTGCTCGCCGCGGCGTCCGCGCGGGGGCTGGCCGTGGTGCTCGACGGGGTGTTCAACCACGTCGGCCGTCGCCACCCGTGGGTCGAGCGGGCCCTCGCCGAGGGGCCGGACAGCGAGTGCGCCGGCCTGGTCCGGATCGACTGGCACGACGACGGGCAGGGCCACCGCCGGGGCGTCCCGGCCACCTGGGAGGGCCACGGCGACCTCGTCCCGCTCGACCACGCCGACCCGCGGGTCGCCGACGCGGTGGTGGCGATCATGCTGCACTGGCTGCGCCGCGGCATCGCCGGTTGGCGCCTCGACGTCGCCTACTCGGTGCCGTCCTGGTTCTGGCGCGACGTGCTGGCCCGGGTCCGCGCCGAGTTCCCCGCGATGATCGTCATCGGCGAGGTGATCCACGGCGACTACCCGGCGATCGCCGCCGCCGGCACCCTCGACTCCGTCACCGGCTACGAACTGTGGAAGGCGACCTGGAGCTCGCTGCGCGACCGCAACCTCTGGGAGCTCGCCTGGGCGCTGGAGCGGCACGACCGGTTCTGCCGCGACGTCGTCCTGCAGACCTTCGTCGGCAACCACGACGTCGACCGGATCGCCGACACCGCCGGCGACGCCGGCGCGGCTCTGGCCCTCGCCGTGCTGATGACCACCCCCGGCATGCCGAGCATCTACTACGGCGATGAGGACGCCTTCCGCGGCCGCAAGGGCACCGGGCCCGCCGCCGACGACCCGGTCCGGCCGCCGCTGCCCGCCACCCCCGACCAGCTCGCCCCGTACGGCACCTGGATGTTCCGGCTGCACCAGGACCTGATCGGCCTGCGCCGCCGCCACCCGTGGCTGGCCCGCGCCCGGGTCCGGGTGGTCGGCAAGGACTGCAGCTGGATCACGTACGAGTCGACCGGCCCGCAGGGGCAGGCCGTACGGGTCGAGATCACCCTGGACCCCGTCCCGGCGGTGCGGATCCTGGCCGGCGCCGAGGAGTTCCGCTGGTCGGGTGCTCAGCTCGCGACCGCCCGGTGAGCGGTCGGTGAGCGGTCGGTGAACGCCCGGCAACATGCCATCCCGATGCGGGAGACCGGCGCCGCGCCGACTAGCATCCGTGAACAGTGCCATCCGGCCCTCCGGCCCCGCGTTCCGCGGACCGGCCGATCGCCTGCGCGGCGGCCCGGGTGGGTGGCCCCGATGAGTCCCCCTCGCGGGGGCCCGGACGAGCGGTAGGAAGGCAGGACTGTGGTGGAGACCGGTGGAGGCCGTACGGCCGACGGTGCGGAGGGCGCGCGGGGCGCGGCCCCGGACGATCCCAGCAGGCAGGAACTCGACGCCGGTCGGCACGGCGCCCTCGACGTCGGTCGCTACGACGTGGTGGTCGTCGGGGCCGGGTTCGCGGGCACCACGATCGCCCGGGAGCTCGCCGAG
>CAYOBI010000038.1:10537-26192 GCA_964402325.1 uncultured Propionibacteriaceae bacterium
GGTGGTCGTCGGGGCCGGGTTCGCGGGCACCACGATCGCCCGGGAGCTCGCCGAGCGTGGTGGCCGGCGGGTGCTCGTCCTCGAGCAGCGCCCGCACATCGGCGGCAACGCGTACGACCATGTCGACGACGCCGGGGTGCTGGTGCACAAGTACGGCCCGCACATCTTCCACACCCGCGACGAGCGGGTCTTCGACTACCTGTCCCGCTTCACCGCGTGGAACGGCTACTCCCACGAGGTGCTCGCGAACGTCCACGGGACGTTCATGCCGGTGCCGTTCAACAAGGTGTCGATGCGGCTGGCGTTCGGTCAGGAGCGCGGCGAGCAGCTGATCGCCAAGATGGTCGCCCGGTTCGGCGACGGGGCCAAGGTGTCGATCAACGAGCTGCGCGCCGAGGACGACCCGGAGCTGGCCGAGGTCGCCGACTACGTCTACGAGAACGTCTTCCTGCACTACACGCTCAAGCAGTGGGGCACCACTCCGGACAAGATCGACGCCTCCGTCACCGCCCGGGTGCCCGTCTTCCTCTCCGAGGACTGCCGCTACTTCCAGGACCCGCACCAGGGCCTGCCGACCGACGGCTACACCGCAATGATCGGGCGGATGCTCGACCACACCGGCATCACCGTGCGCACCGACGTCGACGCCCGCCGGGTCCTCGACCTCACCACCCCGGGCGTGGTACGGATCGACGGGCAGTCCTTCGAGGGCACGGTCGTCTACACCGGCCCGCTGGACGAGCTGTTCGACAACCGGTTCGGCAGCCTGCCGTACCGCTCGCTGGACTTCGTGTTCGAGACCTACCGGCAGGACTGGTTCCAGCAGCGCGGCACGATCAACTACACGGTCTCCGAGGACTTCACCCGGATCACCGAGTTCAAGTACCTCACCCGCCAGGAACTGCCCGGGGTGACGACGATCGTGCGGGAGTACTCCAAGCCGTACGAGCCGGACGCCGGGATGGATCCCTACTACCCGGTCCTCGACGAGGAACACCTCGCGCTGCACGGCCGCTACGTCGCGCTGACCCGGGAGTTCGCCGACTTCCACCCGATCGGCCGACTCGCGGAGTACCGCTACTACAACATGGACGCAACCGTGGCGAACGCCCTGGCACTGTCCGACCGGCTCCTCGCGGGGCCCGCTGAGCAGACCGAGGAGAACTGAATGCCCGCCACTGACCGTCCGATCCTGAGCATCGCGATCCCCTGCTACAACTCGGCCGACTACATGGACCACTGTGTCGAGTCGTTGCTGACGGGCGCGACGGACGTCGAGATCATCATCGTGAACGACGGCTCGACCAAGGACAACACGGCGGAGAAGGCCGACGACTGGGCGCGTCGCCATCCCGGCACGATCAAGGTCATCCACCAGGAGAACAAGGGCCACGGCGGCGCGGTGAACGCGGGCCTGGCCGCGGCCACCGGGCACTACTTCCGGGTCGTCGACTCCGACGACTGGCTCGGCCGCGACGCGCTGGGCCTGCTGCTCAGCAAGCTGCGCGGGTTCGTGGCGTCCGGCGACCCGGTCGACCTGGTCGTCACGAATTACGTGTACGAGCACGTCGCCACCGGCAGCCGCCGGGTGATCCGCTACCTCGGCCCGCTGCCGACCAACAAGCGCCTCACCTGGGAGAAGACCCGGCTCTTCGCCCTCGGGCAGAACATCCTGATGCACGCCGCGACGTACCGGACCCAGGTGCTGCGCGACAGCGGCGTGGTGCTGCCCGAGCACACCTTCTACGTCGACAACATCTACGTGTACGTGCCGCTGCCGTCGGTGAAGACCCTCTACTACCTGCCGGTCGACCTCTACCACTACTTCATCGGGCGCGACGACCAGTCGGTCAACGAGTCGGTGATGCTGGGCCGGCTGGACCAGCAGATGCGGGTCACCCGGGCGATGGTCGAGGCGCACAAGTTCCCGGAGGACATGCCCGACCGCAAGCTCGCCCGCTACATGGAGAACTACCTGGCGCTGATCGTCGCGGCGTCGTCGATCTTCTCCGTGATCCGCGGCGACAAGGAGGCGCTCGAGATGCGCCGGCAGATGTGGGAGCACATCGACTCCGTCGACCCGAACCTGCGCGCCCGGCTGGGCCGCCACTTCGTGGTGCTGGGCTCCAACCTCGCCAGCCCGCTGGGCCGGCGCCTGTCGCTGGCCGGCTACCGGATGGCGCAGCGGCTCTTCCACTTCAACTGAGCCGACCGGACGACCGCGGCGCCCCGTCCGGCTCAGTGCAGGACGGGGCGCTCGTCCCAGGACTTGTCGAGCCGGGTCAGCACCACCACGCCGGTGACCGCCAGGGCGGCGAACACGATCATCATCAGGGCTGCCGGGATGTCGAGCAGCCGCCCCTCGCCGAGGACGGCGATGCCGTACGTCACCGCGATGACGGGGCTGGTGATGGTCGTCGACCCGACCACGATCTCGCTCGGCCCGGTGGCGAAGCCCTGCTGGATCATCCAGCCGGCGGTCAGGCTGCCGATCGCCAGCGCGAGCAGGATCGTCCACAGCAGCGGCGAGTGCATCCAGTCGACCTTGCGGATGAAGTCGATCAGCGACTTCACCAGGGCCGCCTCCAGGCCGTACAGCATCGCGCCGCCCGACGACCACAGCAGGCACCGCCAGTGCTTGGGGCCGCGGGCGCCGAGCAGGCCGAAGGCCAGGGTGAGCAGGTAGACCACCGCCGCCCCGATCGCGACCCGCACCCCGTTGAGGTCGGAGTGCGGTACGGCGTGCAGGGCGCTCTGGATCGTGAAGGCCGCGGTCGCGCCCACCGTCAGGATCACCGCCAGGCCCACCCGGCCCCGGATCCGCTGGCGGTGCAGTCGCGCCTGGATCAGGATCGACCACGGGAAGGCCAACAGCCCGACCGGCTGTACCACGCTCACCGGGGCCATCGACAGCGCGATCACCTGCAGGACCGCCGAGATCCCCAGCAGCACCGCCCCGGCCAGCCAGCGGCGCGAGGTGATCGTCTGCAGGAAGGCCTTGAAGCCGAGCGGGCGCTTGTCCTCGTTGCGGTGCACCTTGCGCTTGATGGCCCGGTGCTGGAACGAGGCGGACAGCGCGTAGCAGAACGAACCGATGATGACCAGGATGATCGCGAGCGTGGTGTTCTGGCCCACGGTTCTCCTTCGGTTTCGGTGTGCGGTGGCTGTGCCCGGGTTGTGACAGCCATGTTTCCACCCAACCTAGGGCCGGTCGGGTCCGACCCGCGAGCCGGGTGCCCCTTGCGGGGGGACGTTCCGGGATTCTCCCCCAGGGGTCCCCGGGCGTCAGTCCGGTGCCGCCGTGCTGAGGATGAGCTCATCGGCGGCCCAGCCCGCCCGCAACCGGCGGTCGTGGCTGGCCACCACCACCGCGCCCGGGTAGTCCGGGATCGACCGCTCGAGCTGCGTGGCGAGCAGCAGCGAGAAGTGGTTCGTCGGCTCGTCGAGCAGCAGCACGTCCGGTGGCTGGGCCAGCAGGATCGCCAGGTCGAGGCGGCGGCGCTGACCGACGCTGAGGGTGCCCAGCGCCCGTTCCTCGTCCCGGCCCGCGACCAGGCCGAACCGACCCAGCGGCGTACGCTCCGCCCGGTCGGCACCGACGGCCGCCCGGTAAGTCTCGCGGACCGTACGGTCCGGGTCGCGGGGCACCACGTCCTGGCCCAGCATCCCGACCGAGAGGCGTCCCACCCGGGACACCGACCCGGTGGCCGGGGCCAGCGCGCCGGCGAGGATCGCCAGCAGGGTCGACTTGCCGCAGCCGTTCGGGCCGGTGACGAGCAGCCGCCCGGCGCCGCCCAGCGCGACCGAGACCGGGGCCAGCCGGCCGGGCACCGCCACCCCGGTGGCGACCAGGACCGGCCCGGGCGCCCGGCCGCGGGCCGACGCCGTGCCGGCCAGGCCGCTGAACCGCAGCTCGGCCGGCGGCCTGCGCACCTGGGCCGCCTCCAGCTCGGCCAGGGCGGCGGACGCGTCGTTGACCCGGCGGGAGACGACGGCGGCGTTGCGGTCGGCGTAGTACTTCTTCGAGGCCCGGGCCTCGGTGCGGGGTCCCCGGCCGGCGTGCCCGACGGCATGGTCGTCGCGGACCCGGCGGCGCAGTCGCTCCAGTTCGGCCTGTTCGTCGCGGTACTGCCGCTGCCACCGTTCCCGGGCCGCTTCCCGCTCGGCCCGGTAGGCGGTGAAGCTGCCGGCGTAGCGGGTCACCCCGAAGCCGGACCCCGGCGAGTCGCGGTCATGGCGCACCGTGGCGTACGCCACCGGCGCCGGGTCGAGGTCGAGCAGCACGGTCGCCGCCTCGTCGAGGAAGGCCCGGTCGTGGCTGGCCATCAGCACCGGGCCGGTCCACCCGGCGAGCAGGTCGACGAGCAGGGCGGTGGCCGCGTCGTCCAGGTGGTTGGTGGGCTCGTCGAGCAGCAGCGTGTCCGGCCGGCGGACCAGCAGCCAGGCCAGCGACAGCCGGGCCAGTTGGCCACCGGACAGGGCGTCGGCCCGCCGGTCGGTCGGGATGGCGCCCAGACCCAGGCCCTCGACGAGCCGGTCGACCAGGTGCCCGGCCGCCCAGGCCTGCCGTGCCTCGGCCTGCGCCAGGGCCGCCTCGAACCGGTCGGGGGCCGCCGCGTCACCGCGGGCCATCGCTTCGCCCTCGGCCTCCACCCGCGCGGTGATCGCGTGCAGCGGCGCCACGGCGTCCGCCAGCACCTCGCTGACGCTGAGTCCCGGCGCGAAGGGCGGGCGCTGGTGGAACAGCCCGACGCCGCCGGGTGCGGTGACGGTGCCGGTGTCGGGCCGGTCCAGGCCCGCGACGATCCGCAGCAGGGTCGACTTGCCCGACCCGTTCTCCCCGATCAGGCAGGCCCGGGCGCCCGACGGCACCACGAAGGAGACGTCGGTGAGCACCCGGCGGCCGGGGAAGGAGCGGGAGACCCCGTCGACCCGAAGGTGGTCGGGGCCCGACGCCGAGGACGTCGCCAGATCGGCGAGCGTGGACGGCCGGGCGGCGGAGGAAGGGGTGTGCGACGACATGGGGATCCTGGGAGGGGGTGACGGTTCCCGCCGGGCAGGGCCTCGGGCGCGGGACGGAATCGATCCTCAGGACAGCACGGGGAGAGTCTACCCCGGAACGTACGACCGGGCCGGCCGCCGTCGGGTCAGCGCCGGACCGGGCGCAGCGCGTCCAGTGCCGACCGGACCACCGGGTGCGGGCAGAGCGGCTCGACCAGCACCACGTCATGCATCCGCGGCGCGGACTGGCGCTGGTAGACGTCGAGGAAGCCGGTCATCGCCGCGGTGAGGAAGGCGGTGCTGCACGGCTGCCAACCCCCATCGGAGAGTCGCGGCAGCCAGCCCTCCCGCAGCTCGTCCCACTCCTGCTGCTTGACGTCGAGGCAGTCGGCGGTGAAGCCGATGGTGTCGACCACCTCCTCGTCGCGGACCACCTCGGCGCCGAGCGCCACGATCGGCTGCTCGCGGTCCCACTCGACGATCCGGCCGGGGTCGTGGAAGGTGAGCTGGGCACAGCGCTGCTCGATCTCGGCGTACGGCTCCATCAGGACGTCGGCGACCAGGGTCTGCGGGAGACGGGCGACCAGCAGCTGGTCGAGCAGGTCGAGATCGGTGGTCCCGGCGGGGAACACGCCGGCCGGCAGCGGCCGCGGCTCCAGCCCGGGCCGGCACGCGGCGAGCTGGCCCATCGTCGTCGCGATCTCGGCGAACGAGCGGAGCTCACGGGCCCACAGGTGCGCCTCGGCCACCGTGTCCGTCCAGGTGAACTCGATCATCGCTCCCCCTCTCGTGGTTCCAGTGTGCCGGGTCGTCCGCACCCCTGCCGCGATTTCCGGTGGGGGGAGGACCGGTGCCGCGCCCCCGGTACTTGAACACTGAAGCAAGCGTGGCAGGGTAGGGGGCATGGCACGCATCCCGACCCTCGAGACCGAGATCTTCCCGCTCAACCTGGGTGGCAACACGTTCGGCTGGACCTCTGACCGGACGCAGTCCGAGGCCGTCCTGGACGCCTTCGTCGCGGCCGGTGGCAACGTCGTCGACACCGCGGACAGCTACTCGGCCTGGGCGCCCGGCAACAGCGGCGGTGAGTCGGAGGCGATCATCGGCGACTGGACCGCGGCCCGCGGCAACCGCGACGAGGTGGTCATCGCCACCAAGGTGGGCGCCCTCGCCACCCGCAAGGGCCTGGCCCCCGGCAACGTACGGGCCGCCGTGGACGACTCGCTGCGCCGGCTGCGGACCGACCGGATCGACCTCTACTACGCCCACTTCGACGACCCGGAGCGGCCGATCGACGAGATCGCCGCGACCTTCGACGCCCTGGTCCGGGACGGCAAGGTCCGCACGATCGGGATGTCCAACTTCACCCCGGAGCGGATGCAGGGCTGGCTCGACGCCGCCGCGGCCGGCGGGCTGGTCGCCCCGGTGGCCATCCAGCCGGAGTACAACCTGGTCCGCCGGCACCGCTACGAGACCGACTACGGCCCGCTGGCGGCCGCCGCCGGCCTCGCCGTGCTGCCGTACTACGGGCTCGCCTCCGGCTTCCTGTCGGGCAAGTACCGCACCGAGGCCGACCTGGCCGGCTCCGCCCGCGGCGGCTCGGCCAAGGGTCACCTGAACGCCGAGGGCCTCGCCGTGGTGGACGCCCTCGTCACCGTGGCCGACGGGCACGGCGTCGCCGCGGCGACCGTCGCCCTCGCGTGGCTGCTCGCCAAGGGCGTCACGGCCCCGATCGCCTCGGCCCGGACCCCCGAGCAACTGCCCGCGCTGATGGCCGCCCCCGGCCTCCGGCTCACCGCCGACGAGGTGGCGTTGCTGGACACGGCCTCGGCGCCGTTCGCCTGACGCCGGGCGCCCACCCCGTACGCCGATGTCCACGCCGAGGCGCGCCTTCACCCTGCTGTTGGCCAACACCTTCATCGCCAACCTGACGACGAGCTTCCTGTGGTTCGCCGCGACCTTCTGGGTCTACCTGGAGACCCGGTCGGTGCTGGCCACCTCGGTGATGGGCGGGTCGTACATGCTGGCGCTGGCCGCGCTGGCCGTGCCGTTCGGGATGCTGGTCGACCGGCTGCGCAAGAAGGCCGTGATGGTCGGCGCCCAGGTGCTCACCGTCGTCGGCTTCCTCGGCGCACTGGTCTGCTACCAGGTCTTCCCGCACGCCCGGCTGACGACGATCGGGGCGCTGCCGTTCTGGCTGTTCGTCGCCGCCGTGCTGTTCGGGGCGATCGCCGAGAGCGCCCGGCAGATCGCCCTGACCACCACGGTCACCCTGCTCGTCGAACCCGACGGGCGGGCCAGGGCCAACGGCCGGGTCGGCATCGTCAACGGGCTCAGTTTCGCCGTCACCTCGGTGTTCAGCGGCCTGGCCGTCGGGCTGCTCGGGATGGGCTGGACGATCGTCATCGCCGTCACCCTGTCGCTGCTCTCGCTGCTGCACCTGCTGACCATCGCGATCCCCGAGCCGCAGGTGCAGCACACCGAGGGGGCGCCGGCGCGGGTCGACCTCGGCGCCGCGGCCCGGACCGTCGTCGCCGTCCCGGGCCTGCTGGCACTGATCGTCTTCTCCACGTTCAACAACCTGATCGGCGGGGTCTACATGGCGCTGCTCGACCCGTACGGCCTGACCCTGGTCAGCGTCGAGGTGTGGGGCGTGCTCTGGGGCGTGGTGAGCTTCGGGTTCATCCTCGGCGGCGCGGCGGTGGCCTGGGCCGGCCTCGGCGCCCGGCCGTTGCGGCTGCTGCTGCTCGGCAACGTCGTCATCCACCTGATCGGAATGGTCTTCGCGATCCGCGAGTCGATCGTGCTGCTGGGCGCGGGCCTGCTCCTCTACATGGCCATCATCCCGGTGATCGAGGCGGCCGAGCAGACCACGCTGCAGCGGGTGGTGCCGTACGGGCTGCAGGGCCGGGTGTTCGGCTTCGCGCAGGCGATCGAGACGGCCGCTGCGCCGCTGACCGCGTTCCTGATCGGGCCGATCGCGCAGTACGGGTTGATCCCGTACATGACCACCGAGAACGGCCGGAAGGCGTTCGGCTGGCTCGTCGGGGACGGCGACGCCCGCGGGATCGCCCTGGTCTTCGTCGCCGCCTCGCTGGTCGGCCTGGTGATCACCGGGCTGGCGTTCGGCAGCCGGTCCTACCGGCTGCTGTCGGCCCAGTACGCGGCGGGCGGCGCCGAACCGGGGCCGGGGACGCTCCCGGCCTGAGGGGCCCCGGTTGTCCGCGTGAGGGCGTCAGCGTTCGGCGTCGGCCAGGTGGTGGCGCACCTCATGGAGCCAGTAGTCGGCCAGCGACGCGATGGTGAACCGCTTGCCGTCCGCACGCAGCCCGGCCCGCTGCCAGGTGTCCTCCCCCAGCGCGGCGAACAGCTCGGCCGCGCGGCGGGCCGCCGTCCCGTAGTCCGAGGCGACCGACCGCGGGTCGCGGGCGTTGTAGTCCCCCTCGACGGCGGCGACCTCCCCGTCCCACTCGGCGAAGGTCGGGGTGTCCTCCGAGCGCATCTGCTCGACCCGGGTGGTGAACACCCGGTTGACGTCCAGTACGTGGCAGGCGTACTCCAGCGGCGACCAGACGTCCGGCTCGGGACGTACGGCCACGTCGGGGCGCTCCAGCACGGCCTGCCAGCGCCCGATCGAGTCGTTCAGCACCCCGGGGATCGCGCCCAGCGGGCGGATCGGCCGGAAGCCGCACTGCGGACAGCCCTCGGCGCTGGGCACCGTCCAGTCGGTCGCGTCGGGACGGGCCGGGGTGCTGTGCGCCGGCAGGTGCGAGATGTCCACGCCAGCATCGTAGTTTTCGTCCCTGTCGCGGGGCCAGAGCGGGCGCGCCCCGGCACACTCGCGCGCCGGGGGACTTCGCCGCCTCTCAGTGCGTCCGGGCTATCGTCGAGGGTCGTACGTCCCCCCGCCGGACCCGACCGCTGGGAAGCCATGACCTTCATCACGTTCCTGCACTCCATCCCGCCGCTGGCGGTCTACCTCGTCATCGGCCTGCTGGTCGGCGTGGAGAGTGTCGGCGTGCCGGTGCCCGGGGAGACGGCGTTGATGACCGGGGCCCTGATGAGCACCCGCCCCGACCTGCACCTGTCCGCGGTGTGGGTGGCGGCCGCGGCGTTCGCCGGGGCGGTGATCGGCGACTCGATCGGCTACTCCGTCGGCCGGCACTACGGCCCCTCACTGCTCGACCGGCTGGCCCGGCGCTTCCCGCATCACATCACGGTGCACCGGATCGGGTACGCCGAACACCTCTTCGCCCGCTACGGGACGGGCACGGTCTTCGTCGGACGGTTCATCGCACTGCTGCGGATGTTCGCCGGCCCGCTGGCCGGCACCCTGCGGCTGACCTACCCCCGGTTCCTGCTGGCGAACGCCGCCGGCGCGGCCTGCTGGGCAGGCGGGATCTCGATCATCATCCACCTGCTCGGCGCGGCGGCCGACCGCTACCTCAAGGACGCCAGTTGGGTGCTGCTGGTCGTCGTGCTGGTGGCCGGCCTGGTCGTCGGCCGGGTGGTCGGCCGCTCGTTCGAGCGACGCGTGGAGGAGTACGCCGCCGAACGGCTCGCCGCCGACGGGACGGCCGAGCCGCTGCCGGGGGAGTGACGTACGCCGCCCTCCGGGTCAGAAGCCCGAGGCGATCGAGGCGACGAGGTTGACGGTCGAGGCGAGGATCACCGCGCCCAGCAGGTAGCTGAGCAGGGTGTGGCGCAGCACCGTACGACGGATCGGCTTGGCGGTGATGTCGGTGTCGCTGACCTGGTAGGTCATCCCCAGGGTGAAGGACAGGTAGGCGAAGTCCCGGTAGTCCGGGTCCTCGTCCTGGTTGAAGTCGACGCCCCCGTCGCCGTCGTAGTAGAGCCGCGCGTAGCGCATCGTGAACAGGACGTGCACCAGCACCCAGGAGGAGGCCACGCAGAGCACGCCCAACCCGGTCTCGATCAGGGCCGGGACGCCCTTCTGGGACCCCGCGGCGAGCAGCACCCCGACGCCGACCAGGCTCGCCATCGAGGCGACCAGCAGGATGACGTCGGTCGCGCCGCGTCCGGCGTCCTCCTCGGTGGCGTGGGCCCTGGTGCCCGCGCCGTCCAGCCCGGCGACCATCGCCCAGGTCCAGGCGCAGTAGACCCCTGCGGTGACGATCCAGCCGGACACGGCCGCGGCCTCGGGACGCCAGGTGAGCAGCACCACCGCAGCGGCGACCACCCCCAGGGCCAGGCACACGACCAGTCGCACCAGCACCAACCGGTGGAACGGGCGTGTCGTGCTCACATCGTCTCCTCTCGTCGGCGTGGCGCCGGTGGTGGCACGGGGCCGTCCGCGCGGCGGCGGGCTGTCACAGCCTGCTGCTAGGTTCGGAGCGCGCGGACGACCTCGTCGGGCACGCCCCCAGGGGTCGCGCGCGTCTCGCACCTGCACCACTCGCACCTGCACCACTCGCACACTACGGACCGAATCCCGGGAGGATCCTATGGCCGGTGGACTCGCCGCACTGCTCGACGACGTGGCGATGATCGCCAAGGCCGCCAGCGCCACCACGACCAAGGCGATGGGCGTGGTGGTCGACGACGCCGCGGTGACGCCGCAGTACGTGGCGGGCATCCACCCGAGCCGGGAGCTGCCGGTGATCTGGCGGATCGCCAAGGGGTCGCTGGTCAACAAGGCGATCCTGATCGTGGTGCTGCTGGTGCTGGACCACTTCCTGCCGGTCGTGCTCACCCCGCTGCTGATGCTGGGCGGCCTCTACCTCTCCTTCGAGGGGGCGGAGAAGCTCCTCGACGCCGTCCGCAACGGCCGGAAGGGCCGGACACAGGCCGGGTCGGTGGGTCAGGCCGCGCCGGCCGTGGCCCATGAGCCCGCGGTGGACCGCGGTGCCGCCTCGGAGAAGACCCTGGTGAACGGCGCCATCCGTACCGACTTCATCCTGTCCGCCGAGATCATGGTGATCTCCCTGGCCACGGTGAACGCGGGCCGCTCC
Organism: uncultured Propionibacteriaceae bacterium; assembly: GCA_964402325.1. Lineage (GTDB taxonomy): Bacteria > Actinomycetota > Actinomycetes > Propionibacteriales > Propionibacteriaceae > Raineyella. Next base: position 21,511 of record CAYOBI010000038.1, read on the forward strand.
TCGTCGATGGCGCTGCTGCCGAAGACCCTCGTCCTGGTGATGGTCGCCGTGGGGTTGACCGCGATCGTGTACGGGGCGGTCGCGCTGATCGTCAAGATGGACGACATCGGGCTGGTGCTCGAGGGGCGGGACCGCCGCGGCTCCCAGCGGCTCGGCCATGCCCTGGTCGCGGCGATGCCGGTGGTGCTGTCGGTGCTGTCGACCGTCGGCATCGCCGCCATGCTGTGGGTCGGCGGGCACATCCTGGTCACCGGGGCGAACACCCTGGGCTGGCACGCCCCGGCCGACCTGCTGCACCACCTCGCCGCACCCGCGCACGAGGTCCCCGGCGTCGGGGCGCTGCTCGCCTGGCTGATCGACACCCTCGGCTCGGCCGTCGTCGCGATCGTGATCGGCAGCGCGCTGGTCGGCAGCGCGCACCTGCTGCCGTTCGGCCACCACGAGGGGGCCGAGGCGGTCGCGCCGGACGAGGGGAGGGGGCAGGGCGCCTGATCGGCACCCCGCCGCCGCACCCTCAGCGGATGGCGGACCGGAAGCCCCGCAGCCGCAGGCTGTTGCTCACCACGAAGACGCTGGAGAAGGCCATCGCGGCACCGGCGATCATCGGGTTGAGCAGGCCGAGGGCGGCGAGCGGGATGGCGCACACGTTGTAGGCGAAGGCCCAGAACAGGTTGCCCTTGATCGTCGCGAGGGTACGCCGCGACAGCCGGATCGCGTCCACCGCGGCGCGCAGGTCCCCGCGCACCAGGGTGAGGTCCGCGGCCTCGATCGCCACGTCCGTGCCGGTCCCCATCGCCAGGCCGAGGTCGGCCCGGGCGAGTGCGGCGGCGTCGTTCACCCCGTCGCCGACCATGGCCACCACCCGACCCTCGGCCTGGAGTTCCTTGATCACCCGGACCTTGTCCTGGGGCAGCACCTCGGCGATCACCCGTTCGATGCCGAGGTCGGCCCCGACCCGCTCCGCGACCGTCCGGTTGTCGCCGGTCAACAGCACCGGGGTGAGACCGAGCGTACGGAGCTGTGCGATCGCCTCCGGGCTGGTCGGCCGGATGGCGTCGGCGACCGTGACGACGCCGCGCGCGGCCCCGTCCCAGGCGACGACCACCGCGGTGCGGCCGGCGGCCTCGGCGTCCGTCTTGGCCCGGGCCAGCTCCGCCGGGAGCGCGTCGCCCAGCAGGGTGCTGCGACCGACCAGGACCGTACGTCCCTCGACGGTGCCGCGGACCCCGCGGCCGGCCAGGTTGCTGAAGTCGGTGACGTCCGGCAGTGGGCCGACCCGGTCCTCGGCGCCGCGGGCGACAGCGCGGGCGATCGGGTGCTCGGAGGCCGCCTCCGCCGCGCCACCCAGGCGCAGGACCTCGTCGACGGTGCTGCCGTCGGCGGCGAACGCGTCGAGCAGGGTCATCGTGCCGGTGGTGACGGTGCCGGTCTTGTCCAGCACGATGGTGTCCACCGTGCGGGTCGACTCGAGGACCTCGGGGCCCTTGATCAGGATCCCGAGCTGGGCGCCGCGGCCGGTGCCGACCAGCAGGGCGGTCGGCGTGGCCAGGCCCAGGGCGCACGGGCAGGCGACGATCAGCACCGCGACGGCCGCGGTGAAGGCCGCGGTGAGCGGGTGGCCGAGCGCGATCCAGGTCACCAGCGTCACCACGGCGACGAGGATGACGATCGGGACGAACACGCCGGAGACTCGGTCCGCGAGCCGCTGGATCTCGGCCTTGCCCGACTGGGCGTCCTCGACCAGCTTCGCCATCCGGGCGAGCTGGGTGTCGGCGCCGATCCGGGAGGCCCGGACGACGAGCCGGCCGCCGGCGTTCACGGTGGCGCCGGTGACGGCGTCCTCCGGAGCGACCTCCACCGGCACCGACTCGCCGGTGAGCATCGAGGCGTCGACGGCCGACGTGCCGCTGACGACCACCCCGTCGGTGGCGATCTTCTCCCCGGGGCGGACCACGAACTCGTCACCGACCCGCAGGTCGCCGATCGGGATCCGCGCCTCCTGCCCGTCGCGGAGCACCGCGACGTCCTTCGCACCCAGCTCGAGCAGGGCCCGCAGGGCGGCGCCGGCCCGACGCTTCGACCGCTTCTCGACGTATCGCCCGAGCAGGATGAACATCACCACGCCCGAGGCGACCTCGAGGTAGATGTTCGCCGCCCCGTCGCTGGGACCGACGGTCAGCTCGAACGGGTGCTTCATCCCCGGCATCCCGGCGGTGCCGAGGAACAGGGCGTACAGCGACCACAGGTACGCCGCCCCGGTGCCGATCGAGACCAGGGTGTCCATCGTCGCCGCGCCGTGGCGCAGGTTGGTCCAGGCCGCGTGGTGGAACGGCCAGGCCGCCCAGACGATCACCGGCGAGGCCAGGGTGAGCGACAGCCACTGCCAGTTGTCGAACTGCAGGGCCGGCACCATCGCCATCAGGATCACCGGCACCGACAGTACGACGCTGCCGAGCAGCCGTCGGCGCAGGGCCGCCAGCTCGGGGTCGTCGCCCTCGGTGCCGCCGGTCGCCGGCCGGGGCTCCTCGACCCTCGGCAGCGCGGCGGAGTAGCCGGCGCCGGCCACGGTGTCGAGCAGGCGTCGTGCGTCGTACCCGTCCGGGACGCTGACGTGGGCCTTCTCGGTGGCGTAGTTCACCGAGGCGGTGACGCCCTCCAGCTTGTTGAGCCGGCGCTCGATCCGGTTCGCGCAGGAGGCACAGGTCATCCCGCCGATCTCGAGGTCGAGCTCGGTGAGGTGGCCGAGAGCCGCGGGGACGGCTCTGGGATCGACCTGGGTCGCTGACACGGGGGACTCCTTGCTGCTCGGGGCCTCGATCAGGCCGTGACGACCCGGTAGCCGGCCTCCTCGACGGCCGCGGCGACCGCGGCGGCCTCCAGCGGGGCGGCGCTGGTGACCAGCAGCCTGCCGGTGGTGTGGCTGACCTCGACCGCCTCGACGCCGGGGATCTCGCCGACCTCCTCGCTGACCGACATCTCGCAGTGGTGGCAGGTCATGCCGGATACCTGGTACTCGGTGGTGGTCGACATCGTGCTGTCCTTCCTCAGGGGCGTACGCCCCGGCCTGACTCCCGGGTACTACGACGACGGTAGTACTCCTCGAGAGTACCCCATGGGGGTATGCCCTCGACGTCCGTCACTGTATACCCCACTGGGGTATCCAGGACGGTGGGGGTGTCGAGGGGTGCCGTACCGGGGACGGGCCGGTCGGCCGGATCGGTGCTCCGGCACCGGCGTCGGGCGGGGTGGTGGGATGCTCGTTCCATGGCAGGCTTCACGTCGCCCCTCGACGCTCCGGACGCCTCTCTGGCGACGGTCGGCGGCAAGGGTCTCAACCTGATCCGGCTGACTCGCGAGGGTTACCCGGTGCCGCGCGGTTTCGTGGTCACCACCGCGGCGTACGGCACGCACGTCGCTGCACACGGCCTCGCCCCGGTGATCGCGAGGGCGGTCGAGGGCCTCGACCCGGCCGATGCCGCCGCGCTGGAGCGGGCCTCCGCGACGATCCGGGCGGCGTTCGCCGCCGGGCCGATCCCCGACGACGTACGTGAGGCGATCCTGGCGGAGGGCGTACGGTCGGGCGTCCTGGCCGCCTCCGGCGAGCCGGAGGTCCCGTTGGCGGTGCGCTCCTCGGCGACGGCCGAGGACCTGCCGGACCTGTCGTTCGCCGGCCAGCAGGAGACGTACCTCAACGTGCTCGGCGCCGGCCGACTGGTGCGTGCCGTGGTGGACTGCTGGTCGAGCCTGTGGACCGCGCGGGCGATCGGTTACCGGCTGCGCAACGACATCGGCCAGGACGGCGTCAGCCTGGCGGTCGTGGTCCAGGAACTGGTCCCCGCACTGGTCAGCGGCGTGATGTTCACCGCCGACCCGCTCACCGGCATCCGCTCCCACGTCGCGGTGGACGCCGTCCCCGGGCTCGGCGAGGCGCTCGTCTCCGGCCTGACCGAACCGGACCACTGGCTGGTCGACGCCGAGGGGCGGGTGCTCGAGCGCACCCTCGGGGCCAAGGCGGTCACCACCCGGCCGACCGCCGGTGGCGGTGTCATCTCGGGGACGCGACCGGACCGGGCGGGGGACGGCGGGGACACGTACGTCCTCACCGACGCGCAGGTCGCCGAGCTGGCCGCGCTGGGCCGGCGGATCCAGGCCGGCTACGGCGGCGCCCCCCAGGACGTCGAGTGGGCGCTGGGGGCCGACGGCTTCCACGTGCTGCAGACCCGGGCGATCACCTCGCTGTTCCCGCTGCCGCCGGGGCGTGACCCGGATGCGCTGTGGTTCTCCTTCGGCGCCTTCCAGGGGATGCTGCGGCCGATCACCCCGATCGGGCGCGAGTCGCTGATCCGGCTCGCCTCCGGCGCCGCTGCCGCGTTCACCGGGGTGCCCGCCGACCCGGCCCGGCAGGGCTTCATCGCCGTCGCGGGGGAGCGGCTCTGGGCCCGGATCGACGGCGTGACCCGCGACCCGATCGGCGCCCGGGTCCTGCCGGTGATGCTGTCGATCGGCGAACCCGGCACCGGCGCGATCGTGCGCCGGCTGGTGGACGACCCGCGGTGGCGGCCGGCCCGGACCCGTCCCGCGCCGGCCTCGCTCGCCCGGGTCCGCCGGTTCGGGGGGCGCGTGCTCGGCGGCCTGCCACTCAGCCTGGTCGCCCCCTCGGCGCGCCGGCGCCGGTTCGAGCG
>CAYOBI010000039.1:0-1857 GCA_964402325.1 uncultured Propionibacteriaceae bacterium
CGTGCTGGTCCGCCTCGTCGACCCGGCCGACTGGTGGGTGCCGACCGACTGGGAGATCCTGGTCGAGCGCGGACCGTACGACCTGGCCTCCGAGACGGCCCTGATGCGCGACCGCCGGATCGACGTGCTGACCACGAAGAACTCCGGCGGCAGCCTCACCGAAGCCAAACTGCAGGCCGCCGCCGACCTCGGCATCCCGGTGGTGATGGTCCGGCGGCCGCCCAGCCCCGAGGGCATCGACCAGGTCGAGACGCCGGAGGAGGCCGCCGCCTGGGTGGCCGACCTGTCCCGGCCCTCGAGCTGATCTCAGCGCAGCTTCCAGCTCCGCGGGATGTTGCGCATGTTCGACCGTGCCATCGACACGACCTCGCCGGCGCCGCCGTTGAGCACCGTCTTGCTCATCGCGGTGGCGAAGCCGATCAGCTGCTCGCCGGTCACGGCCGGCGGCAGCGACAGCGCGTCGGGATCGGTGACCACCTCGACCAGCGACGGCCCGCCGTGCGCCAGCGCGGCGGTCAGAGCGGGCTCGACCTGCCCCGGCTCGGTGACGACATCGGCCCGGAAGCCGATCGCCTTCGCCACCTGGGCGTAGCTCACCGGCGGCACGTCGGTCCCGTGCCCCGGCAGCCCGTTCACCAGCATCTCGAGCTTGACCATGCCGAGGGTGGAGTTGTTGAAGACCACCACGGTGAGCGGCAGTTGGTACATCTGCGCGGTGACCAGCTCGCCGAGCAGCATCCCCAGCCCGCCGTCGCCGGAGACGGAGATCACCTGCCGGTCCGGGTAGGCGAACTGCGCGCCGATGGCGTGCGGCAGCGCGTTCGCCATCGACCCGTGCAGGAACGAGCCGATCAGCCGGCGGCGCCCGTTCGGGTTGATGTAGCGAGCGGTCCAGACGTTGCACATGCCGGTGTCGGCGGTGAAGATCGCGTCCTCAGCGGCGACCCGGTCCAGCACGTTCGCGACGAACTCGGGGTGGATCGGGCGCTTGCGCAGCGGCTTGCGGGTGTAGGCGCCGACCGTCGAGGTCATCAGCTTCTCGTGCTTCTTCAGCATCTCCTCGAGGAAACCGCGCCGCTTCTTGCGCTTCAGCAGCGGCAGCAGTGCCCGCAGCGTCGGCAGCATGTCGCCCTGCACCGCGAGGTCGACGCCGGTGCGCCGGCCCATCGTGGCGGCGTTGCGGTCGACCTGGGCGGTCTTCGTGTCCGGCAGGAACTGGTCGTACGGGAAGTCGGTGCCGAGCAGCAGGAGCAGGTCGGCCCCCTCCATCCCGGCGGCGGCCGCACCGTAGCCGAGCAGGCCGGTCATCCCGACGTCGAACGGGTTGTCGTACTGGATGAAGTCCTTGCCGCGCAGCGAGTGGCCGATCGGGGCGCCGATCCTGTCGGCCAGTTCGATCACCTCGTCGTGGGCTCCGGCGACACCCGCACCGGCGAAGATGGCGACCGTGCCGGCCGCGTTGATCATCTCCGCCAGCTCGCGCAGCGCCTCCGGGTCGGGGGTCAGAACGGCGGGACGTACGCCGTGCCAGGCCGGCGTCGGCCGGGTCGCCTCCTTGTCGGCGACGTCGCCGGGGACGGTCAGCACCGCGACGCCGTGCTCGGCGAGGGCGTGGTGCATGGCGGAGTCGACCAGCCGGGGGAAGGCGGTCGGGTCGGTGACCATCTCGTTGAACACCGAGCAGTCGTTGAACAGCCGGTCCGGGTGGGTCTCCTGGAAGTAGCCGGTGCCGATCTCCTGGCTGGGGATGTGCGAGGCGATCGCGAGCACCGGGGCGCCGGAGCGGTTGGCGTCGTAGAGGCCGTTGATCAGGTGCAGGTTGCCCGGGCCGCACGAGCCGGCGCAGACCGCCAGCTC